>CAYPCE010000001.1:0-6525 GCA_964409085.1 uncultured Desulfobacteraceae bacterium
CCCAGGGTGGTGCCCACATTGCCGATGACGCCGGGCTTGTCGATGTTCTGGATGATGATCATGGAGCCTTCGGGGATGGCGTCCATGTAGATGTTGCCGATGCGCACGAACCGCGGATACTTTCCCTCGTAGATGGTGCCCCAGATCTCGTCCGGGCTCTCCTCCCGGTCCTCCAGTTTGACCTGGATCAGGCCGGTGAAGTCCGCTTTGGCGCCGCTGATGGTCTCTTTGACATGGATCCCTTTGTCCGCGGCCAGGGCCGGGGCATTGACGTAATTGACCGAGGTGTCGGAAAAGGCCTCGAGAAATCCTTTGAGCACTGCATGGGTGAGCGGGCGGGTGTCCAGTTCGGCCACACTGCCGCTGTAGGTAATGGTGATAGCGAACGCGTCGTGGGTCCGGGTCAGGAGCTGGCCCATGAGCGATCCCATCTTTTCGGCCAGGCTCAGATGGGGGCGGATGGACGCCATGACCTCGGGGGAGACCGACGGAAAGTTGACCGCGTTGGTGATCACCCCTTCCAGGAGATAGGCCGCCATCTGTTCGGCGATCATCCGGGCCACGTTGACCTGGGCTTCGCCCGTGGCCGCGCCCAGATGGGGGGTGAAGATGGCCTTGGGGTGCTGCAGGATGGGCAGGGACGGGTCCGGCGGCTCGCTGGGGAAAACATCCAGGGCCGCCCCGGCCACATGACCCGAATCGAGGGCGTCGGTGAGCGCCGCCAGATCCACCACTTCGCCCCGGGAACAATTGATGATCCGGACACCGGGCTTCATCCGGGCGATGGTATCGGCATTGATGAGACCGACGGTTTCCCGCATCCGGGGAACATGGAGGGTGACGAAGTCCGCCCGGCCCAGCAGCTCGTCCAGCTCGACCAGCTCCACTTCCAGGGCGGCCGCCGCGGTTTTGGTGACAAAGGGATCGGCGGCGATGACCTTCATCCGGAGGCCGATGGCGCGCTGGGCCACGACGCGACCGATGTGGCCCAGGCCGATGATGCCCAGGGTCTTGCCGCTGATCTCCACGCCGGTGAGCTGTTTTTTCTCCCATCGGCCTTCCCGGAGAGAGGCGGTGGCCTGGGGGACGTTGCGGGCCAGGGAGAGCATCATCGAGATGGCATGCTCGGCCGTCGTCACGGTGTTGCCGCCCGGTGCGTTCATGACCACGACGCCGCTGCGCGTGGCGTCCGCCACCGCGATGTTGTCGACGCCGATGCCGGCCCGGCCCACCACTTTGAGGTTTCGGGCTTTTTTCAGCACCGCCTCGGTGACCCGGGTGCCGCTGCGCAGGCCGAGGCCGTGAACGTCGCCGATGATTTCGGCGAGCCGGTCGGGGTCGTTGGTGGCCTTATCGTTGTCGATAACGACCGTGATCTGGCCGGTGGCTTCCAGTATTTCTTTGGCAACGGGCGACATGTTGTCCCGGAGCATGACCTTGAACATAACATCCCCTCTTCGTTTCGGGTTGGGTTTACAGAACCGCCATCACCCGTATTTCTTAGCGAAAACCCTTTTTTTTTGCAAGAACGGCGTTGAGAGGGATAATCGGGTTGCAGATTTGGACAAAATGCGTTACAAGCGATTCTCATCGGTATTTATTAATGATATCTGAAATTTGAGATACGAGACCCTGCCAGGGGGCGACAATACCGATTGACCGTAGACCATTTCCAGGGGCCGTCCATGCTCGCGCTGCTCTTCCATATCGGGGATGTCCAATACATCATCAAAAGCGACCGGGTCCGGGAGATCGCGCCCATGGTCGCGTTGAAGGAGGTGCCCCATTCGCCGGCCTATTTTTCGGGGTATTTCAATTACCGGGGGACCATCGTGCCGGTCATTGATCTGTGCCAGCTCATTCAGAACACCCCCTGCCGCCTGCGGCTGTCCACCCGGATCATCCTGGTGGACTACCGGCGCAACAGGACCGACCACATCCTCGGGCTCATTGCGGAGCGGGTCACGGAGACGGTCAAAAAACCGGATGACGCCTTTATCGCGGCCGGAATCCGATCCAGAAAGGCCCCTTACCTGGGGGGAATCGTCATGGAGGGGGACGAGATGATTCAGTATCTGGAACTGGATCGGTTGCCCGACTGCATCGATTTTCTGCCTGACCCGGAGGCGACGACCGGTGACGGAGATGACGCAAAAAGAGATTGAAGCCCTGCTGGAGCGGCGGATCGGCCTCGCCCCCGACGCGCTGGGGGGAGATACGGTCCTCAAGGCCGTGCGCCGGCGCATGAACCGCTGCGGGCTGGTCGATATGGCCGCCTATCTCTCCTGTCTCCAGACCACCGATGCCGAATGGGAGGCGCTGCTGGAACTGGTGGTGGTGCCGGAAACCTGGTTTTTTCGCAACAAGGAATCCTTTGCTTTCCTGACACGGTATGTGCGCGCCGAGTGGCTGCCGGCGGGCGACGACCCGACGCTCCGGATCCTGAGCATCCCCTGTGCGTCCGGGGAAGAGCCCTACTCCGTGGCCATGGCCCTGGCGGATACGGGGCTGCCCCGGGACCGGTTGGAGATCGACGCCATGGACGTCAGCCGGGAGGCTTTGGAAAAGGCCCGCCGGGGCGTCTACGGCCCGGAAGCCTTCCGGGGACGAAACCTCTCTTTCCGGGACCGGTATTTCGAGCCCGCCCCCGACGGCCACCGGGTCGAGCCGGCGGTAAAGACCCTGGTCCGGTTCCAGCGGGCGAACCTCATGGACGAGAAGGCGTTCGCCGGCCTGGCGCCCTATGATGTCATTTTCTGCCGAAACCTGTTGATCTACCTCAGCGATCGGGGGAAGGAACGGGCGCTGGCGGTGATCGATCGGATGTTGAAACCCGGCGGGCTCCTCTTCGTGGGGCATGTGGAGCGGTCGTTGATCCGGAATCCGGAATTCCAGTGGATCAAGCAGCCCGGCGTGTTCGCCTGTCGGCGGATCGAGGGCCGTCCGCCCTCGGCGGGGCGCCAGCCATCCCCGAAACCCGTCCGCCGCTCGATCCGGCCCGCCATCCAGCGTCCCCCCGCCACCCCGACGCCCGCGGCCGCCGGCCCTGCCCGGCGTCCCCCGCCGCCGGTACCGGACCGGATCGTGGATCCGGACCCGCCGGCAGCGTCCCCTTCCCCCCCGCCGGGCCCCAGGGTGGAGAATTACCTAGTCCAGGCCCAGCGGATGGCGGACCAGGGCCAGATGGAAGACGCTTACCGGTTGTGTGAGAAATCGGTCAGCGAAAATGCCTTCCATATCCAGGCGCATTTTCTCATGGGACTGATCTGCCATGCCATGGATGATGAAGAACGGGCCGAAGAGGCCTTCACCAAGGCGGTGTACCTGGACCCGACCCACCATGAGGCCATGAGCCATCTGGCCTTTATCATGGAGCACCGGGGCGAGCGGGACAAGGCCGAACGGATGCGCCGCCGGGCCCAGCGGATTCGCGTGAAACAGGAGGCGGTGGGATGACCCAAACGGCGATCACCCCCCCCCGGATGGCGGAATGCTGGCAGCATATCGGGGTGTGGAGCCCGGAGAAAAGCTGCCCGGTTCTCCAGGAGGTCATCCACTGCCGGAACTGCGATGTATTCATCCAGTCGGGACGGCGGCTTCTGGACCGGGACCTGCCCGAAGCCTACCGGAGCGAATGGGCCGACATCATGGCATCGGAAAAGGAGGCGGAACAGTTCCAAACGGTCTCTCTGGTCCTTTTCCGGGTCGAGGCGGAATGGCTGGCCATCCGGACGCAGGTGCTGTCCGAAGTCATCGATCCCGAATCGCTCAAGCACCACACGCTGCCGCACCGGAAAAACCGGGTCCTGACCGGGATTATCAATGTGCGGGGGGAAATCCAGCTGTGCGTCTCCCTCAAGGAACTGCTGGGCATCGAGCGTGAGGCGGACAAAACCGAAGGCAAAAGCCCCTACCAGCGGATGATCGTGGTCAACAGCGATGACGGGAAATGGGTGTTTCCGGTCAGTGAGATCATCGGCATTTACCGGATCCACCCCACCTCGTTCCAAAACGTACCGGTGACCGTGGCCAAGGCCCAGTCCACGTTTACGAAAGGGATTTTTCAATGGGAGGGACGGTATGTGGCCTTCCTGGATGACGAACTCTTGATCTACAGCCTTACCCGGAGCGTCCAATGATCAATGGCGGCGGAACGGATTTGAGCGATTTCTCCATGCTGGACCTGTTCCGGTCCGAAATGGAGGTGCATGCCGCTACCCTAAATGAGGGGCTCCTGGCCCTGGAAAACGATCCCGGCGCCACCGATCAGATCGAGGCCCTGATGCGGGCGGCCCATTCCATCAAGGGCGGGGCGCGGATCGTGGAGCTGGACCCCGCCGTCAAGCTGGCCCACACCATGGAGGATTGTTTTGTGGCCGCCCAGAAGGGCGACCTCTCCCTGTCTTCGGATGCCGTGGATGTGCTGCTGCGGGGCGTGGACATGCTCAACCGGATCTCCGAAGCCGCGGGGGAAGGATACGGGGAGTGGCTGTCCGGGCACGGGAAGGAGATCGACGATCTGGCGGCGACCATTACCCGGATCCACTCCCCGGGGAAAGCCGGGGAATCCGGCGCGGCCCGGGACCGGTCCCCCGCCCCGGCGCCGCCCGATCCCCGTCCCGAAGCGCCCCCGACGCCTGAACCCGAAAGGCCGCCGACACCGGCGCCGGCGCCCGCTCCGGAACAACCGGCGCCGCCGCCCGAACCCGAGCGGGCGCCGGCGGCCGCGGAGCCGTCCCCCCCGCCACCGGCCCTTTCGCCGGAGCGGAAAAAGCCGTCGGAAACCGACCGGATGGTCCGGGTCACCGCCGGGAAGATCGAACGCCTCATGTCGCTGGCCGGAGAGGTGGTGGTGAGTGTCCGATGGTTGCCGCCGTTTTATGACGCCCTCGTGGCCCTGAAAAAAACCCAGGGGGAGCTGTTATCGATCCTGGAAAAACTCCAGGAGATGGCGGAAGAGGACGGAGAGGTCCTCCCCCTTCATCAAACCCTTCTCCAGGCCAGGGAAAAGGCCCGGGAGAGCAGCCAGCGCCTCGTGAACCGCATCAATGAGCTGGAAGGATTCACCAGCTCATCGGAAAACCTGTCGGACCGCCTCTACCACGAGATCATCGGGGTCCGGATGCGGCCCTTTGCCGACGGCATCCAGGCCTTTCCGCGGATGGTGCGGGACCTGGCCCGGGAACTGGGGAAGAAGGTGCGCTTCACCATCGTGGGCAAGAGCACGGAGGTGGACCGGGACATCCTGGAGAAGCTGGAAGCCCCCCTGAGCCACCTCCTGCGCAATGCGCTGGATCACGGCATGGAGACACCCGGGGAGCGGGCGGCGGCGGGCAAACCCGAAACCGGCGCCATCCGGCTGGAAGCCGCCCATCGATCGGGGATGCTCATGATCTCCATATCGGACGACGGCCGGGGCATCGATCTGGACGAACTCCGGGTGAAGATCCTCAGCAAAGGCTTGACCAGCGCCGAGATGATCGACAAACTCACCGAACCGGAACTCATGGAATTCCTCTTTCTGCCCAGTTTTTCCACCAAAGATCAGGTGACCGAGATTTCCGGCCGGGGCGTCGGACTGGACGTGGTCCACAGCATGGTCCATGAGGTGGGGGGCATCGTCCGGGCCGTCTCCAGGCCCGGTAAGGGGCTGAATTTTCACCTGGAACTGCCGCTGACCCTCTCGGTGATCCGCACCTTTATCGTGGTCATCGACGGGGAGACCTATGCATTCCCGCTGGCCCGGATCGATCGCTGCCTCACCGTGGGCCGGGAAGAGATCGACACGGTGGAGGACCGCCAGTATTTCCGGCTGGCCGGCAAGAACGTTTCTTTAGTCGACGTCCGGGACGTGCTGGAACTGGACAAAGCCGACGAGAAAGCGGACCGCCTCCATATCGTGGTCATCAGCGACCGGGTCCATTCCTATGGCCTGATGGTGGATGCCTTTGTGGGCGAATACGACTTGGTGGTCCGTCCGCTGGACCCGCGCCTCGGCAAGGTGTCGGATATCAGCGCCATGGCCATCATGCTCGACGGGGCGCCCGTCCTGATTTTCGATGTGGACGACCTCGTGCGGTCCATCGACGGCATGTTGACCGGGACCCAGCGGCTCCGGAAAATCAGCCGTTCGCGTCAGGAGGAGGCGGCGTCGGTGAAAAAACAGATCTTGGTGGTGGACGATTCCATCACCGTCCGGGAAATGGAGCGCAAATTGCTCGAAAGCCAGGGGTATGAGGTGGACGTGGCCGTGGACGGCATGGATGCATGGAACCTGATGCGGACCACCTCCAAAGCCTATGACATGGTGGTGTCGGACATCGATATGCCGCGGATGAACGGGATCGAACTGATCACCCAGATGAAGGGGCATGACAAATTCAAATCCCTCCCCGTCATGGTGGTCTCCTACAAGAATACCGAGGAAGACCGGCTCCGGGGGATGGAAGCCGGCGCCGATTATTACCTGACCAAAAGCAGTTTCCAGGACAACTCATTTATCGAAGCGGTGCTCGATTTGATCGG
>CAYPCE010000001.1:6625-58379 GCA_964409085.1 uncultured Desulfobacteraceae bacterium
CCAAAAGCAGTTTCCAGGACAACTCATTTATCGAAGCGGTGCTCGATTTGATCGGAGAACCATGAGGAGGGCGTCATGAAAGGGAAGATAAAAGCGCTGATGAAGCGGATGACCATCGCCAAGATGTTGTGGGGACTCGTCCTCATGGGCATCCTCGTCATCATCGGCCTCGCGGTGACCAGTCTGTTGTCCAACAGCCGGCTGGTCCGGAGCCAGACCCGGCTCACGGAGATCGTCATGCCGATGGAACGGGCCAGCCAGAATCTCCGGGAAGCGGTCACGGCCTTTGTGGGGCGGAAATATCTCATCATGGAGGCCCGGACCCTGGCGGAACTGGAATCCGTGGGGGAATCCGCCGGCCACGAAACCATGTTCAACCGCAACATCGCCATCCTCGAAGCATTGACCCGGAAACTGGCCGACCTCTCATCGGCCCCGGCCGGGGTCCCGCCGCTGGCGGAAACGGCCGGCAACGGGTCGGAAGGGGGAAAAGAGACCCTTTTCGAGTCGCTGGAGCGGCGCCTCAACATCGCCACCGACAAGAGCGCGGACCTCTACGACGCCGCCATGAACCGACTCCGACTCAACGCCGTCATCGAGGAGAAAATCACCCTCCTGGATGCGCTGGGCGGGCAGCTCCACGGAGATGCCGAACGGTTCGCCGAAGGGATCGCCCACGAGATTCAGGAACGATTGACGCCGGCCGGCCAGGCCGGCGGCCGCCCGAATCTCTCCCCCGACCGGGCGAAAACGTGGCTGGCGGACCTGGCGGAAACCCAGAAGGTCGGTGCCGACCTGCGGCTCCATATCGCGTTTCTGACCCACTACGGACAGAAAGTGCTCCTGGTCTCCGATCCGGAACGGATCGCGGCCATCCGGTCGGAAAACATCGTCCCCATAGCGGAGAAGGTCCAGGGCGGCCTGGAACGGCTCGGGCGTCGGGTGGAGGAAAGCGAGGAAATGAGCGCCGTCTTGACGCGGATCGAAGAGGCCTTTGGACGGCTCCGCAGCGTCCTTCTGGACACCGAGACCGGCATCGTGCACCTGCGGGCGTTATGGCTGGCCGAGGAGGCGTCCATCGCCGAAAAGAACCGGCTGCTGGATCGGACCACCGAGGCGCTCATGGCGGGGCTGGACGACTTGCAGACCCTCTCCGACCGGGTCCGCGAGCGGGCCGAGTCCGAAGCCCGGCGGGTCCAGGATGTCTGGAAAATCATCCTGATGGTCAGCCTCATCGCCGTGGCGGCCATGGCCCTGACCGGCCGTCGCATTCACAAGCGGATCATGGCTCCCATCAACCGAACCGTGGAATTCGCCGAAGCCATTTCCAGCGGGGACCTGACCGCCGAGATCGAAAAGACCCACGAGGACGAGGTGGGCCTTCTCATCGCCAAACTGAGCGAAATGGCCCACAACCTCAACGCCCTCATCGGTCAGGTGCAGCGCTCCGGCATCCAGGTGACCTCGTCGGCCACCGAACTGTCGGCCACCTCCAAACAGCAGGAAGCGGTCATGAAGACCCAGACGGAATCCACCAACAACGTGGTCCAGTCGGTGGGCGAGATCTCCAACATCTCCGAGGAGCTGGTGGAGACCATGCAGAAAGTGGCGGCCATGTCGGAACAGACCGCGGAATACGCCAATTCCGGGCAGGACAATCTCTCCCAGATGGAAGCGGCCATGCACCACATGGAAAGCGCCTCCAAATCCATTTCGGGCAAGCTGGAGGCGATCAATGAAAAGGCCGCCAATATCACCTCGGTGGTGACGACCATCACCAAGGTGGCCGATCAGACGAACCTCCTCTCCTTAAACGCCGCCATCGAAGCGGAAAAGGCCGGCGAGTACGGCCGCGGGTTCACCGTGGTGGCCCGGGAGATCCGCCGGCTGGCCGATCAGACGGCCGTGGCCACCCTGGACATCGATCAGATGGTGCAGGAAATGCAGTCGGCGGTTTCCGCCGGGGTAATGGAGATGGATGCGTTCATCGCCGAGGTCCAGCGGAGTGCGGAAAACGTGGGCGAAATCAGCACCCAGCTCACCCGGATCATCGAGCAGGTCAAGTCCCTGACCCCGAGTTTCGAGGGGGTCAACGAATCCATGCAGTACCAGTCGGAAAACGCCCAACAGATCAATGCCGCCATGGTGAGCCTCAGCGAAGAGATGCAGCAGACCGTGGAGTCCCTCCAGGAATCGTTTATGGCCATCGAACAGCTCAACGACGCGGCCCGGGGCCTCCAGGATGAGGTCTCCCGGTTCAAGGTGGCGTAGCGGGATCCCGAACCCATGCGCATCGCTCTCGTCAACGATCTGGCCATGGCGGTGGAAAGCCTGCGGCGCATTCTGCTCAGCGTTCCCGGCCACGAGATCGCCTGGGTGGCCCGGGACGGCCGGGACGCCGTGGCCCGCTGCACCCGGGACCTGCCGGATCTGATTCTCATGGACCTGATCATGCCGGGCATGGACGGGGTCGAGGCGACCCGCCGGATCATGGCCGCCACCCCCTGCCCCATCCTCATTGTCACGGCCACGGTGGGCAACAACGCGGCCAAGGTGTTCGAGGCCATGGGCCACGGGGCCCTGGATGCGGTCAACATCCCCATGATGGGCACCGGGGCCGAGGCCCAGCGGAGCCGCTACACGCTTTTGCGCAAGATCCATGTCATCTCCCGGCTCCGGGGGCTTCCGTCCAGCACCCCGACCAAACCGCCGGACATGGAACCGGCGCCGCCGATGGTGGCCATCGGGGCCTCTACCGGTGGTCCCAAAGCCCTGGCCGATCTCTTGCGGACCCTCCCGTCCCCCCTGGGCGCCGCCGTGGTGATCATCCAACACGTGGACGAAAAGTTCTCCGCCGGGCTGGCGGAATGGCTCGACGCCCAGACGTCCCTCCGCGTGCAACTGGCTGCGGAAGGGGGGCGGCCCCAGCGGGACACGATCTACCTGGCGGGCACCAACGATCATCTCGTCATGAGTGCCGGTTTGACCTTTTCCTATACTCCGGAGCCGGGCAGTGCCGCATACCGCCCGTCGGTGGACATCTTTTTTCGCAGTCTGGCGATCCAGTGGCCCGTCGGGTCGGGTCGGAGCGGCGGCGGGGCGGCCATCGCCGTTCTCCTCACCGGCATGGGCCGGGACGGGGCCGAGGGCCTGGCGATCCTGCGCAAGGAGGGCTGGCACACCATTGCCCAGGATCGGGCCACGAGCATCGTCTACGGGATGCCCAAGGCGGCCAAGGACTTGGATGCCGCGGTGGAGGTCCTGCCCATCCTGTCGATCGGTCCGGCCATCGGCCGGGTGCTGCTGCGGCACGCCCCCTCCGGGAACGCGATCCCCGATGCCCGCGGAACGACGAAGGGGCGTCCGTGACGGAGGAGCGACCGATTCCGTCCGACGGGGCCGGCACCGTCGGACTGACCCAGCACCGGATCACCGTCCTGCTGGTGGATGATCAGGCCATTATCGGCGAGGCCGTGCGACGGATGCTGGCGGAGGAAGCGGACATCGACTTCCACTACTGCCGGGACGCCACCTTGGCCATCAAGACCGCCGAGCGGATCTCCCCCACGGTGATTCTCCAGGACCTGGTGATGCCGGAGATCGACGGGTTGATGCTGGTCCGGTATTTCCGGGCCAATCCGGCCACCCGGGAGGTGCCCCTCATCGTGCTGTCGGGAAAGGAAGAGCCCCTGACCAAGGCCGAGGCGTTCTCCGCAGGCGCCAACGACTACCTGGTGAAACTCCCGGACCGGCTGGAGGTTCTGGCCCGGATCCGTCACCACTCCCAGGGCTACATCAACCTCCTCCAGCGGAACGAGGCCTTCAAGGCCCTCAAGGAGAGCGAAAAGCAGCTGGAGGTCCGCAACCGGTTTATCCGGGAGACCTTCGGCCGGTACCTGTCCGACGACATCGTGGACAACATTCTGGAATCCCCCGAGGGGATGAAGCTGGGGGGCGAGAAGCGGATGGCCACCATCATGATGACCGACCTGCGGGGGTTCACCGCCATCAGCGAGCGGCTGGCGGCCGAAGAGGTGGTGCGGATCATCAACAATTACCTGGAGGTGATGACGGACATCATCTTCAAGTACCAGGGGACCATCGACGAGTTCATCGGCGACGCCATCCTGGTGCTTTTCGGCGCGCCCGTCCAGCGGGAGGACGACGCCGAGCGGGCCGTGGCCTGCGGCATCGAGATGCAGATGGCCATGGACACTGTCAACGAGCGGAACCGGGCTTCCGGATTTCCCGAGGTGGCCCAGGGGATCGGCATCAACACCGGCGAGGTGGTGGTGGGGAACATCGGCTCGGAAAAGCGGTCCAAATACGGCGTGGTGGGGCGCAACGTCAACCTGACCTCCCGCATCGAGTCCTACACCGTGGGGGGGCAGACCCTGATTTCCGAGAGCACGCTTTCGGCCTGCGGCCCCATCCTCCGCATCGACGGCCAGACCGAGGTGATGCCCAAGGGGGTCAAGGAGCCCATCACCATCTACGAGATCGGGGGCATCGGGGGAAAACACAATCTTTACCTGCCGGAGAAAACCCCGCCGGAGATGATCGAGCTGAGCCATCCCCTGGACATCCAGTTTACGGAATTGAACGAAAAGGACACCCAGGAGGAGGCCCACAAGGGGGTCATCCGGCGGCTGGCGTCCGAGGCGGCCGAGGTGGCCGCAGAGGTCGACGTGGGGCGGCTGACCAACATCAAGGTTTCCTTGTTCGACGAGGAAGGATACGAGATCACGACGGATCTGTACGCCAAGGTGACCGAGAACCTGTCGGAATCCCCGCCGGAATTCGTGGTGATTTTTACGTCGGTGCCGCCGGAGGCCAAGTCCTTTTTCCGATACCGATACAATTTTTAACCCCTCGGCCATGAGGTGCGCCGCGCCCGGAAGATCGCCGAGGGCTGAATCTCCCGGCAAAGGATATGTCATGAAAATCAAATTCATCGGCGTCGGTTCCGCTTTTACGACGCCGGATTACTATCAGTCGAACCTGCTCATCACCGCCCCCAGCGGCCGAAACTTGCTGGTGGATTGCGGCACCGATATCCGATTCTCCCTCCGGGAGGCGATGCCGGGAACCCCGCTGCCCTATGAGGCCATCGACGCGGTCTACATCTCCCATCTCCATTCCGACCACATCGGCGGCATGGAGTGGATCGCTTTCCAGACCTATTTCAACCCGGATCAGCCCCGGCCCCGGCTCTATATGGAGGAGGCCATCATGCGGGAGATGTGGCACGCCTCCCTCAAGGGGGGATTGGGCTCCATCGAGGGGAAGCGGATGCACCTCACCGATTATTTCGACTGCCAGCCCGCGGCCATGCCGGGACAGGATACATTTTTCTGGGAAGGCATCCGGTTCAAGTTGGTGCGCATGCCCCATGTCACCACCGGATACCGGGATTTTTTCAGTTACGGCCTGCTCATCACTCCCGCCGGGGCGGACAGGCCGGCGGTCTTTTTCACCACCGATACCCAATACCGACCCCATCTCATCCGGGATATCGCACAGGATGCGGCCCTCATCCTCCATGACTGCGAAACCAGCCCGGTCAAAAGCATCGTCCATGCCCACTACGGGGACCTGTTGAAACTGCCGGCCGAGATCCGGGCCAAAATGTGGCTGTATCACTATCAACCCGGTCCGGAGATCGACCCGACGGCGGATGGGTTCCAGGGGTTCGTGGTAAAGGGGCAGGAATTCGATTTCTGAGTCGGCGAAGAGGCCGACAGGGGTGGGGTCTGTCCTAGAAGGGCGGGCCCGGCCCCTGGATCAGCGCGAGGGAGACGTAGTTCACCAGCCCCCAGATGGCGTCGGCCGCAAACACGTTTTCGATGGACCGGTCGAAGAGGATCGAGACCCGCGGGGGATACTCCGAATCCCCTTCCCATAAGAGGTAGTACAACGGCACCCGGGGAAAGGGCCGCAACTGGAAAGCCGCGTCGGCCATGTCCACGGGCGTCCCGTCCAGAAACCGGGCGGCCCGGCGGAACCCCTCCAGATCCGTGCCGTAGCGCTCCAGGAGATGATCCGTCCGCAGGACGTGGGGTCCCTGGAAAAAATGGCCTTCTTTCAAATCATTGGGGCCCACGATCTCCCGGCCCATGGGATAGACGGCCGACACGTTGTTCAGGTAGACCAGGGTGATCAGTTCCAAAAGGGGATCTTCGGTTTTCCGCCATTCGTCCCCTTCCCGACGCATCAACCGCCGGTCGGCGATATCCACCCGTATCGGTTCGTTGAGGCAGCGGAAGGCCATACCGGCGGCCGGTCCCTGGGGGGGATCGGGATCGGCCAGGGTGAGGGCGCACAGGTGGGGGATCTCCCGGCCCTGGAGCCGGTCCCAATACTCCGGGGGGACCGATACCGGTACGTTGTTGGGGGAAACGGCCGGTGGCCGCTGGCGCAGTCGGCGTTGTTGCATGTTCAGAAATCCCTCGCTGAAAGGGTAGGGGCCGATCCGGAAATTGTCGCAGGGGAAGGCATCGCAGTCCCGGGGACAATAGGCCAGCCCGTTCAGGGCGGCACAGGCCAGAATGGCGCAGGTGGACCCGAAGATCCGGTGCTGGGCCGCCAGTTTTCGCTGGGCGGCGGCGCTTTGACCCGACCCGCACGTGGAACAGGTCCCCAATAGTCTCAATTTGCAGACACCGCAGTCGATGCCGCAGGCCCCGGTGGGCATGGTGCCTTCCTTTTCTGTGGCGATGATATCCGCCCGCTGATGGACCATAGGCCATTGTCCGGCGGGTTGTCAAGACCGCCCCGCGGCATTGAAAGTTCCCGACCCGTGTGGTATGGTGACCCCTGCTCAAGTGACCGGAAACTGAATGTCGAGGCTACACGCGCATGCGTCTTGAGGACCGAAACGATGTGACCCAGCTGACCAGTACCCTCTATCGGATCGAAGGTCCCAACCGATCGAAATTCCCGTTCTGCGCCGGATACCTCTTTATCGACAAGGCCCATGTCCTCATCGATGCCGGGATCGGTGAAGAAAAAATCAAGGAGATCGACCGAGAACACCCCATCGACATTCTGGTGATCAGCCACTCCCATACCGACCATATCCTGTCCTGGCAGACGCTGTCGGACCGCCGGATCCTTGTCCCCAAAGAGACCCCGCAAATGGCCGATCTGGCGGCCATGGGGCGGCGATTTACGGGGAGTGCCGACAAGGGGGCTTACTGGGCCAAGGTTTTGGGCCGGCCACTGGGACTGCAACCCCTGCGGGAGCCGGACGGCCGCTTTGGCAACCGAAGCGTCATTAAAATGGGCGCCAGCCAGCTGGAGGCGATCCACTGCCCGGGCCACTTGGCGGATCATTACTGCTTTTTCGACCGGACCAGCGGCATCCTGCTGACCACCGACATCGATTTCACCGCCTTCGGTCCCTGGTACGGCAACGCGGAATGCGATATCGGTCAATTCAAAAAAAGCGTTCGGCGGCTCATGAAATTTCCCGCCGTCCGGCTCTGTCCATCCCACAAACCCCCCATCAATGAGAATACAGAGGCCGCCCTGGCCTCATTCCTTCGGGGATTCGACCGGCATCGGGAAATGATTCTGGAGCTGTGTGCGCCTCCGCGAAGCCTGCAACAGATGGTCGCCCTTTCCCCGTTTTATCGAAACCGGCTGCCCGATAAGGTTCTCCAGCGGATTTTCGAAGAGCCGATGATCGTGAAAAATCTCGAACTCCTCCTCCGGGAAGGGGTGATCGAAGAAAAATTCGGCCACTATCGACGGGTCGACTGACGGGAAGGACGGGAAGAGATGATGCGATACCCGAGATTCATACTGGCCATGCTGCTGGTGATGTCGTTGTTGCCGCCCCCTTCGGAACTGTTCGGGGCCTTCTACCGGTATACCACCGAAGACGGCCGGACCGTGTTCGTGGACGATCTCCAGAAAGTCCCCGAGCAGTACCTGGATCAAATCCGGACCTATCCGGAGCGCTATGACCACCTGCCGCCGGAAGAGCGGAAAGCCTTGCTGGACAAAGAAGAAAAGGCGGCCCGGGAAGCGGCGGAAGCCCGGGAGCGGGAGGCCCGGATCGAGGCCTACCGGCGGTACCGGGAGAGCCTCCAGACACCGGTGACCATCTACGGCAACCAGGTGCTGGTGCCGGTGGTCCTGGGCTACGGCCCCCGGGAGGTCCGGGCGATGCTGCTCCTGGATACCGGGGCTTCCATCATCGCGCTCCACCGGGACGTGGCCGAGATGCTGTACATGCCCCCTCAGCGCAAATCCAAGGCCACCATGGCCGACGGCAAAGTGGTGGAAACCGATGTGGTGCAGCTCGATTATGTGGCGGTGGGGCCCCACCGGCGGGATGGATTGTTTGCCGGGGTCATCGACGTCCGGGGGAAGAAGATGATCCATGACGGCCTGCTGGGAATGAATTTTCTGCGGGGGCTGGATTATCGGATCGATTTCGAGGCGGGACTCATCCGGTGGCGTCCCGACGTGATGCACGGACCGCCGCCGGGGCTTTCTCCGGAGGATCTGGCAGAATGAGGGCGGTACGCCCGACCCCTGGCGGGCCTGTCTTCCATCCACTTGATTTTGCGGAACCGCGGGATTACCGTTATGGTTGACAAGATCGTCATCGCAACCACAAGCCCGGTCCCATACCGGAAGGAGGATGCACCATGTTAGACAAAGAGAGTGCCCATCAAAAAGTCCAGGAAATGTGCGACTGTTACGCCACCACGGATCCCCTGAAAGAGATGTCCACCATCGGCGCCGATGCGGACAAGCGGGAAGCCGCCTACAAGTGGCTGGCCCTGGCCGCGCTTCACGGTGTCAATGAAAACGCCGAGAAAATCTCCATCATCAAGGACAAGGACGGCGGCGTGAAGGTCCTGGCCGAATACCGGAAATCGGAACTGCCCGTCCCCGATGCTGCCCTGGCGGACCAGATCATCGACGCCATGGGCGAGATCACCCACATGGAAGGGGAGAAGGGGAAAACCCCGCTGGCCCTGGGGATCCGGGACAGCAGCATCGATGTGAACGTGAAGGTCAAGAAAAAGGACGGGGGACAGAAGGTCACCATCAAATTCCCTGCATAGGGCGGCGGTTTCCATCGGCCGCCCGTCCCCGCCCGCCGATGCCGGCGGCCGCCCTTTCCACCACCGCCGCGGTGTGGCTTCCATGCCTGCCCATCCCGGCGGCACCTCCCCGCCCCGCCAGATTGTCATTGCATACCGGCGCGCCGGTCGCTATAATCCCCCATTCAATCCATTGCCGGAACCATCCGAGGAGGGGGCGTGTTAGCCAACGTATTGAGCAGTGCCGTGGTCGGTGTCGATGCCTACCTGGTGGAAGTGGAAGTGGATATTTCCCATGGATTGCCGACCTTTACAACGGTGGGCCTGCCGGAGACCGCGGTAAAGGAAAGCAAGGAGCGGGTGAAAACCGCCATTACCAATTCGGGGTATGGATTTCCCGATGACCGGATCACCGTGAACCTGGCCCCGGCCAGCATCAAGAAAGAGGGGACGGGGTTCGATCTGCCCATCGCCCTGGGAATTCTCGCCGCCACCGGCCTCCTTCCCCAGGAGGTACTCTCCCGTTATCTGATCATGGGGGAACTCTCGCTGGATGGCCGGATCAAATCGGTCAAGGGCGCCCTGCCCATGGCCATCGCGGCCCGGGACGCCGGTTACGAGGGGATCATCATCCCCGAGGAAAACGGCCGGGAGGGCTCGGTGGTCGACGGCGTCGCGGTGCTCCCGGCGGCACGGCTGTCCCAACTCATCGATTTTTTCCGGGGGCTGGAGGACATCACGCCCCTGAAGACCGATGTAACGACCCTCTTCCGGCGGGGCGACGGGTCCGGTCCCGATTTTGCCGAGGTCATGGGCCAGGAGCATGTCAAACGGGCCCTGGAAGTGGCGGCGGCGGGCGGGCACAATCTCGTGATGATCGGGCCCCCGGGCTCGGGCAAGACGATGCTGGCCAAACGGATCCCCTCCATTCTGCCCGGCATGGGGTTCGACGAGGCCATCGAGACCACCAAGATTTTCAGCGTGGTGGGGATGCTGTCAAGGGAGGAGGCCCTGATCACGACCCGGCCCTTCCGCTCCCCCCATCATACCATCTCCGACGCCGGACTCATCGGCGGCGGCCACATGCCCCGTCCCGGTGAAGTAAGCCTGGCCCACAACGGGGTCCTGTTCCTGGATGAACTCCCTGAATTCAAGAAAGCGGTGCTGGAGGTCCTGCGTCAACCGCTGGAAGACCTCCGGGTCACCATCTCCCGGGCCGCCACCACCGTGACCTATCCCGCCAGCTTCATGCTCATCGCCGCCATGAATCCCTGCCCCTGCGGGTACCATGGGGATGGCCGGCATGATTGTACCTGTTCCCCCCAGGGGATCAACCGGTACCGGTCCCGGATCTCCGGCCCCCTGATGGACCGGATCGATATCCATGTGGAGGTCCCGGCGGTCCCTTACAAGGACCTGGTGGGGACGGTGACGGCGGAACCCTCTTCCACCATCCGGGAGCGGGTCTCGGCCGCCCGGGAAATCCAGGCGGACCGGTTTTCCCGAACGAAAATCCACTGGAACGCCCAGATGGCGAGCCGGCATATCCGCAAATGGTGCGCGGTGGACCCGCCATCGGCCCGGTTGCTGGAGACGGCGGTGGACAAACTGGGCCTGTCCGCCCGGGCGTACAACCGGGTCCTCAAGATCGCCCGGACCATCGCGGATCTGGAGGGCGTGGAGGCCATCGCCGCCCATCACGTATCCGAGGCCATTCAATACCGCAGTCTGGATCGCAGCCGGTATTCGGCATGAGCGGCGGACGGCCGTTTTTCCGGCCGGGACGGAGCCCCGGCTCCGGGTCGGACAGGGAAAAGCGCCGGTACCGTGAGGGGCAGGGTGGCGGAACGCGCGACGGGATGGAAGTTGCTTATCGGTAGAGCCGGATCGACGGCCGGTCACCGCCGGGGCCGATGATGCGGTTGAGTTGCCCCTCTGTGAAGATCAACAGGAGATCCCCCTGGTTGTAGACCCAGACGTCTCTCTTGAGCCCGTCGCAGTCCTCCAGGCTGGCGCCGCTGACGGGAAAACCGATGGTTTTGACGACCTGGAGGCTGCTCATCCCGACCTCAACGGCCAGTTTCTGGGGCGGGCGGTCCGCATCCCCGGCGGGTGTGGGTCGCAGCAATTCGAGTTGGGCGCAGCCCGTCAAAACGGTCAGGATCACGATACTCGGGAGCAGTCTTTTCAACGGGGGTTCCTTTCCGTTAGCGGCGGTTCATGGGGCCGGTGGGCAGGGCTCCGGCCCAACATCCATGTGATCATCACCGTATCAGGTCTATCCGGTTTGTCAATATCGATTTCGGTACGATATTTGTATTTTACAAACCTTAGATTTTTCTGTATGAAGTTGGGTTGCACAGCGCGTCGGTTCTGTACGTAACCCAGATGGAGGTCACCCTATGCCCATAGATCCCCAAGAAGTGAAAATCCTGTTGGTCGAAGACGCCGTGACCATGCGGAAGATCGAGGCGAAAACCCTTCGGTCATTGGGCTTCGATAATATCGTGGAGGCCCAGGACGGCGAAGAGGCCGTCCGGAAGCTCCAGGAAGACAGCGGCATCAATTTCATTATCAGCGACTGGAACATGCCCAACAAGGATGGGTACGAACTCCTGGTGTGGGTGCGGACCAGCGGAACGCATAAACACCTCCCGTTTGTCATGGCCACGGCGCAAGGGGAGACCAAGCAGGAGAGCAAGGCCGTCGAGGCGGGGGTCAGCGCCTTTGTCGCCAAGCCCTTCAACGCCGAGGAACTCAAGAGCAAGATCCACGAGGCCTTCGGGGTGAAGGAAAGCGATGAAGCGCTGCTGGGCGCGGAAGAACGCCAGCGGGAGACCCGGTCCGGAAAGCTGAAGCTCAAGATCGCCCACATTCAGATCACCGACCATCTGGTGGTGGGCGTGCTGGCGGAACTGATCCGCCGGGGGATGATGATGCCCCGTTATTTCGAACTGGAGCTGCAATGCATGCAGGGGTGGAACTTGGTCAAAGAGGCCCTGGCCAAGGGACGGGTGGATGCCGCCTGCATCCTGGCGCCCATCGCCATGGACCTGTTCAGCGTGGGGACGCCCACCAAACTGATCATGCTGGCCCATAAAAACGGCTCCATCTTCGTCCGCAACCGGCAGGGGGTCTACCAGGACCCGCACCAGAATTTTTTCCGGGACAAATCCTTCTTCATCCCCCATACCATGTCGGTCCATCACATGCTGTGCCATCTGTTTTTCAGCAAGATCGGCTTGAAGCCCGGTATGGCCGGCGAAAAGGGGATCGATGTCAATTTCGAGGTCATCGACCCGATCCTGATGCCGGAATTCCTGCGGGCCAATCCGGGCTCCGGCGGGTTCATGGTGGCCGAGCCCCTGGGCACCAAAGCCATTGCCTCGGGGATCGCCGAGCTGCAATTTCTCTCGGGAGAACTCTGGGAACAGCATCCCTGCTGCGTCGTGGCCATGCGGGAGGAGATCATCGAACGGTATACGGACGCGGTCTACGAATTTTCCGAAATGCTCGTCCAGGCGGGGAAGTTCATTGAAAAAAAGCCCGAAACCGCGGCGGAGATCGCCGTTTCTTTTCTCGATCCCACCCGGAAACTGGGGCTCAAGGTGCCGTTGCTCAAAAACGTCCTGACGGAGAAGATGGGGATCAAATCCGGGGACCTCTATCCGGCCATCGACGACCTGGACAAAATCCAGCGGTACATGCACCGGAACATGGGCATCGGGACGATCATCGATCTGGAAAAATTCGTGGACCTGCGGTTCGCCGATCAGGCCTGCCAGGGGCGGACCCCGGGGAAAAAATCGTCGGTCCTCCACGACTCTGTGGATCTGTCCATGGAGATCCTGCGCCGGGGAACCGAAGAGGACGAGGAGGCGATCACCGTCTCTTCCAAGGCGATGCTCAACAAAGAAGGGAAATACCTCACCTTCACCCTGGGGGAACAGGAGTTCGGCATCGACATCCTCAAGGTCCGGGAGATCATCGGAATGGTGCCGATCCGGTCCATTCCCCAGACCCCCGTCGCCATCAAAGGGGTGGTCAACCTCCGGGGCAAGGTGATTCCGGTCATGGACCTGCGCCTCCGGTTCGGCATGGAAGAACGGGAGTACACCGACCGGACCTGCATCATCGTCCTGGAGCACGAGATCGACGAGAAGACGGTCCAGATGGGGGTGGTGGTCGACACGGTATCGGAGGTGTTGCCTATGAAGGCGTCGGAGATCGAGGAAACCCCCAATTTCGGGGCCGCCATCGATACCAAACACATCCTGGCCATCGCCAAGATGGACAGCGGGGTGAAGATCCTGCTGGACATCGATTACGTGCTCACGGGTCGCGAGCAGGTCGCCGTCCAGAACCTGTTTGAATGAGGCCGTTTGCCGCCCCATGACCATACAGATGGAAAAGGTCTGCAAACGGTTTCCGCAACCGGGGGGGATGGAACTGTCGGTGCTGGAGGATGTCGATCTGGCCATCGCGGAGGGGGAATTCGTCATCATCCTGGGGGAATCGGGGTGCGGCAAATCCACGCTGCTCAACCTGATGGCCGGGTTGTTGCCCCTTTCCGAGGGCGAGATCCGGGTCAACGGTCGACGGGTCGCCCATCCCCATCCGTCCCGGGCCATGCTGTTTCAGCAGCCGAGCCTGCTGCCGTGGCTCGATGTGGAGCAGAACATCGTTTTCGGGTGCCGGCTCCGTGGGGAAAAAGACGATCTCCGGGTCCGGACGGCGCAGCTCATCGAGATCATGGGCCTGGCGGGGTTCGAAAAGGTCAAGCCCCACGAGCTGTCCCTGGGAATGGCTCAGCGGGTCTGTCTGGCCCGGGCCATGATCGGCCATCCCCAGATCCTGCTGCTGGACGAGCCCTTCGCATCACTGGATACCATCACCCGGTCCCATCTCCAGGAAGAACTGATCGAGTTCTGGATGGTGGAAAAATTCACCGCCGTGTTTGTGACCCACGACATCGACGAGGCGATCCTCATGGGGACCAAGGTGGTCCTTCTGGGGGGGCGGCCCTGCGGTATTCTTCAGACCTACGAGGTCAATCTTAATTTTCCCCGGGACATCGCCAGCCGGGGGTTTTTCCTCCTTCGGTCCGCCATCCTCAAAAAACTGCGGGAGTCCTTCGACGGGCATGAACGGGGATAGCGCGGGAGACACTTGAGATGACGCTGACCAGACGGGATTTTCTCAAAACGGGCGTTGCCGCCGGTGCCGGAGTGGCCGCTGCGGGACTTCCGGTCCGGCGGGCAAGGGCCGGCCACCACGAGACCCTTCGCATCGGCTACCTGCCCATTACCGACGCCACGCCGCTGCTCATCGCCCATGCCAGGGGCTATTTCAGGGAGGAAGGGTTGAAGGTCGATCCGCCCCGCCGGGTCCGGAGTTGGTCCACCCTTTCCGAATCCTTTTTGACGGGCAAGTTCAACGTGACCCATCTGCTGTTGCCCATCCCCGTCTGGATGCGCTACAACAACGGCGCACCGGTCAAGGTGCTGGCCTGGGACCACACCAACGGCAGCGCCCTCACCGTCCGGGGCGACGAGGGGATCCGGGGGTTCGCCGATCTGGGCGGAAAACAGATCGCCGTTCCTTACTGGTATTCCATGCACAATATCATCCTCCAGATGGGGTTGAAGGCGGCGGGGTTGACACCGGTGATCCAACCCCAGCGCGCCCTCCTGAAACCCGACCAGGTCAACCTCTTTGTGCTGCCGCCCCCGGAGATGCCCGTGGCCCTTTCGGGCCGGAAGATCGACGGATTCATCGTGGCCGAACCCTTCAACGCCCTGGGTGAACTCAAGATCGGGGCCCGGATCATGCGGTTTACGGGGGATATCTGGAAAAACCATCCCTGCTGCGTCATCGTCATGAAGGAGGTGTTCACCAAAGCGTACGATGCCTTTACCCAGAAAGTGATCAACAGCATCGTCCGGGCCCAGATGTGGACCATCGAAAATCCCGAGGGCGCGGCCCGGATTCTGAGCCGGGAGGGGGACGGGTACCTTCCCACGGGCGAATCGGTACTGAAGCGGGTCTTTACCGGGTATGAGACCGAAAAATACGGCCCCGGCGCCGTTCCCCGGGCGATCCGCCATCCCGAATGGGGGATCCGGCGCATCGGCTTCCAGCCCTATCCCTATCCGTCGGCCACCCGGTTCATTGTCCGTGAGATGCGCGAGACGGTGATGGAGGGGGACACCGCGTTTCTGAAAAACCTGGACATCGACGATGTGGCCCGGGACCTGGTGGATGACCGCTTCGTCAAAAAAGCCATCGACGCGGTGGGAGGGGCGGGCCGGTTCGACCTCATCGATATCGAACATCCCTGGCAACGGGAGGAAGTGATCGCGCTGTAGCCGCCGCATATGCAGACCACGCCCCATCCATTCCAAAAACAGTTGAGCAGGTTTGGTCCGAATTGGCGGTATCTGGCCTTCCGCCTCGGCTATTCCCTGCTCGGCATCGGATTGTTCATCGTGTTCTGGGTAGTGGTGGGCTACACCCTCTTTTCCCGGCCCGGATACGAGCAGTTTTCCGGGTTTCTTCCTATCCCCACACTGGAAGCCTTCTGGGGACTGCTTTTTGAATCCGACTTCTGGATATCGGTCTGGGCGAGCATCCGCCGGGTAATCATCGGCATCACCCTGGCCTTCGTCATCGGGCTGCCCTTCGGCCTGCTTGTCGGCTTTTACGAGAAACTCCAGCTGGTGACCTATACGCCGGTCCAGTTTCTGCGGATGATCAGCCCGCTTTCCTGGATGCCGGTGGCCCTGCTGGTGTTTCACAGCTTCGAGTCGGCCATCTATTTCCTCATCACCATGGCGACGGTCTGGCCCATCATTCTCAATACGGCCCACGGCGTGTCCCAGGTCAATCCCCACTGGCTCAACATGGCCCGGAACCAGGGAGCCCGGGATTATCAACTGCTGACGAAGATCGTGGTGCCGGCGTCGATCCCCTACATCCTCACCAGCGTCCGCCTGGCCCTGGGCGTGGCCTGGATCGTGCTGGTGCCGGCCGAATTCCTGGGGATCTCCAGCGGCCTGGGCTACATCATCAACGACGCCCGGGACACCATGGAATACGACCGCCTCGGCGCCATCATCATCGCCATCGGCTTTGTTGGGTTTTTTCTGGACGGGAGCATCGAGGTGATTCAGCGGATGTTCAGCTGGAACATCGGGTGACAGGGGGCTACAGGGACAATGGCCAAGTTTTCAACGTGGTTCCGACATTTTATCGCCAATTTGGTGGTCACGCGGCCCGCCATGGTGGACCGGTATGTGTGGCTGCGGATGACCGACCGGGCCGCCGAACTCCTCAACGCCAAATTCGACATCAAGGCCCCCCGTAAATTCCGGATCGCCAAAGATGATTATGAGTGGAAGCGATGGGATTTTTTTAATGCAGCCAAGTATTTTTTCAATTTCAAGGCGGAAACCGTTGCGGCCATTTACGCTTGCTGGTTCAAAAAACCGGGGTTTGATCCCAAATTCAAGCCTGCTGTCCTGTTGAACCTCTGGTTGACGGTCCCTACCTTCGTTTTTGTGCCGGCCGGGTTGTCGGATGAGCGAAAGGAAACGAAGATCAAGGAGATGCAGGCGAAAATTGATGAAGTGATCGGCGTCATAGGGGAATCCAATCCGGATTTGACCGCGGACATGCTTCAGAATATGTCGGTCGCGGGGGCTGTTCAGTTTCTGGAAAAGACCAATGCACCGCCGTTGCTGATGGTGATGAGAAAAATCATGCCGTTTGACGTTACCATCAAGCTGCTCAACGCCCTTCGTCAAAAAAACCCGGACCGCTTTATGTTTTGGCTTCAGCGATTTCCCATTGACGACGTGGCCAAGATCAAGGTGAAGCACCTGGAGATCGACAGAATGGCCATCGAGGAGTACCGCCTCAAAAATGAAATCATGAAATTCAAAAACGGTGAACTGGCACACGAAACCGAACCCTATAAACAGGAAGCCGAACGGGTGCGGTTTGAAAACGAGAAAATGAAATTCGAGGCAATGGTCGACAGACGAAAACGGGGGAAAGAGGGAGAAGGGTCCATCGAGGAGCAACAACGGGAGCGTCAGGCCAATCTGGAAAAAAGCGTCGCCGATCTGGCCAGAACCCTGGCCGATATCATTCGGCAATACCGGCAGGAGGATGCGGAAGAAAAGCCCGCGAAAGCCGCTCAGTCGGCGGAGGGCAAAGGGGGCTGACCGCCCCTCCCGTCCGCTACATAAAGTCCGACAACCGGGCCGGGCCGGTTTCCTTGTTGGGCTGGCCGAAAATGCGCGCTCCCCCTACCAGCCCCAACAGCCCCCCGAGTAATGAAAAAATCTGAGTCAGCCATAACCGTTGACCCGCCAGCCACCCCACAAAGGCAAATGTGCACATGCCGACGGCGCCCATGAAAAGAATCGGCACCCCCACCCGCGTTAGAAAGGCCATGAACGGGAGGCCGACGCGGTAGTATAGCCAGATAAGGCCGATGACTGCCGTGATCACGAAACAAATCCCGCCGACGACCACCAGGATATGGAAGGTGATTTCCGTATCGCCGACTTCAAACTCCACGCCATAATCGGCAGCCAGGGCCGATGTCGCCGCGGACAGCAGAAGAATGAGCGTTCGGGCAAGGTGTGTGATTGTCATGTCCATGAAAGCTTGTCTGAACCGTGATTCTGATGGCTTTTCCGGCGTGCGGGACCTGGAACATCCCCCCGGAGGATTTTTTCCCCGGCGGGCCTGACCGGAACGATAGACAGGGTCAGTTTATGGAGTTTATGGTCCCGGGTCAAGGGGAGAATCGGCTGTCGAACCCCGGTTAACAATCGATAAAAAAAATCCTTGACATGCCCGTTTGACCGGTGTATTTAGCCGCTCTATTGTTTAGGAGCACTAAATATTAACCATATTTAATTTTAGAGGAACGATGAAAACATGAACATGACCCATGCCGCCCATCCGGAAGTGGTGGACCAGGCCCGACACATCGTGGCGTTCGGCAGATTGCTCCATGACCATGTCCACCAGACCTTCGCACGGCACATCGCCGGCGGCCGCAGCCGGAAAAAACTGGCATCGCTGACGCTTCCCCAACTCGATGCGGTCAAAGCGGCCCAACAGACGGACGGCGTCACCATCACGGAACTGTCCCGGCTGCTGGGGGTGTCGGCCCCTTCGGCATCGGCCATGGTGGACCGCCTGGTGGAACGGGGCATCCTGTTCCGGGAGCGCAGCCGGCAAGATCGCCGGAAAGTGGCCGTCCGGGTCTGTGAAGATGTGGCGGAAGACATCCGTCATATCGAAGAAACGATCCTCGGGGAATTTATCGATATCATTGAAAAACTCGGACCGGAGGCATCCCGAAAATGGTGCGAGGTCCTGGAGCAGGTCCACCATATCATTCGCGAGAAATCGGCGGTTTCCGCCCTATCCGAATAAAACGGAACAGAGGTGAATCCCATGGAAGAAAACCCTACCGGAAACCCCCGGGCGCGGATCCTGATCCGCGCCCTGATCTGTGTCATTGTTCTGGGCATCGGCGCCGCCGGCATGGCGGCCCTGGCCAGCCTGAAGGAACCGCCCGCCGAGGTCGAACACGAAGAGCGGCCCATCAAGGTCGAGACGACGACGGCGACCCCCACGGACGTGGAGGTGATTATCTCCGGCTTCGGGGAGGCCCGGCCCCTGAACGTGGTGGCCATCGCCCCGGAGGTGTCCGGGCGGGTGGCGGCGGTCCATCCCCGCCTGGAGCCGGGAGAAATCATCCCCAAAGGCGAGCGGCTGTTTCGGATCGACGACAGCACCTACCGGGCCGTGGTGGCCGAAGCCCGGGCCCTCGCGGCGGGGCGGGAAAAAACCATCGCCCGGCTGCAACAGGAGTATGCGGCGGATCGGGAACGGCTCAAGACCCTGAAGCGGAACCGGGACCTGGCCGCCGCCGAATACCGGCGGCTCAAGACCCTGTTTGAGAAAGACGATGTGGGGACCCGGTCCGGCGTGGAAAAAGCGGAACAGGCCCTGAACGCCGCCGAAGACGCCGTGGACCAACTGGCCCGGGCCGTGGATGTTTATCCGACGCGCATCGAGGAAAACCGGGCTTCCCTGGCCTCGGCCAGAGCGACCCTGGAGCGGGCGGAGACGGATCTGGAGCGGACGACGGTCCTGGCCCCGTTTGACGGCCGGGTCAAGAGCGCCAGCATTGAAGCCGGCCAGTACGCGGCCCCCGGTCAAACGGCGGTCGTACTGGCCGATGATTCCGTGCTGGAAATCCAGGCCCCCCTGGACAGCCGGGATGTCCGGAAATGGCTCCGGTTCGACAAAGGCCGGAAGGGGGATGCCGCGTCCGCCTGGTTCACCCGCCTGACGCCGGTTCCCTGTACCGTCCACTGGACCGATGATCCCGACGGCCACCGGTGGCGGGGCCGGCTCCACCGGGTGGTGAATTTCGATCCCAACACCCGCACCCTGACCGTGGCCGTTCGGGTCCCGGCACCGGAGGCCGTTTCCGGCGACGGGCTGCCCCTGGTGGAGGGGATGTTCTGCCGGGTGGAAATTCCCGGCCAGACCCTCCATGAGGTCTATCCCCTGCCGCGGTGGGCCATCTCCTTCAAGGACACGGTCTATCTGGCCGACGGGGACCGCCTGAAAACGGTCCCGGTGACCGTGGCCCGCATCGAAGGGGAAAGGGCCCTGATCTCGGACGGGCTGACGCCGGGCGATCAGGTGATCGTCACCCGCCTGGTGGACCCCCTGGAAAACGCCCTGCTGACCATCGTTGACTCATCGACATCACAAGGGGATCGATCATGAAAACCGTTATGGCCGCCTTCGCCCGCAACCGGGTGTTTGCCAATATCCTGCTCTTGATGATTTTCACGGCCAGTTTTCTGGCCATCAAGTCCATGGTCCGGGAGACGTTTCCCGAGTTCTCCCTGGACATGATCACCGTCACCGTCCCCTATCCCGGCGCCGATCCGGAAGAGGTGGAAGAGGGCATCAGCCGGAAGATCGAAGAGGCCGTGGAGGACGTGGAGGGGATCAAGCAGTACACCACCCAGTCCAGCGAAGGCGCGGCCACGGCCCGGATCGAGGTCAAGGAGACCTACGACGTGGACGAGGTCCTGGACAAGGTCCGCACGGAAATCAACGCCATTTCCACCTTTCCCGGGGACGCCGAAAACCCCATCATCTCCGAGATGACCCTCAAGGATTCGGTGGTCCTGATTTCGGTGTCCGGCGATATGTCCGAGCGGCGCCTCAAGGAATGGGCCCACCGGATGAAGGATGAACTCCAGCAGCTCCCGGAAATCTCCCAGGCTTCGGTGTTCGGGGTCCGGGAATACGAAGTCGGCATCGAAGTGTCCGAGGCCCGGCTCCGGGAATACGGCCTCACCTTCGACGAGGTGGCCGCCGCCGTCCGGCGGAGCAACCTCAATATGGCCGGCGGCACCATCCGGTCCGAAGGGGAGGAGATCCGGGTGCGGACCGTGGGCCGGAAATATACCGGCAAGGAGATGGCCGACATCGTGGTGCGGGCCGGTCCCGGCGGAGAGATCATCACCCTGGACCGGCTGGCGGTCATCGACGACGGGTTCGCCGAAGACCCCATCGAGGCCCGTCTCAACGCACGGCGGGCGGCGCTGATCAACATCCTCAAAACCAAAGAGGAAGATGCCCTGACCATCGCCAAAGCGGTTTCCCGGTTCATCGACAAAAAGCGACAGGAGCTGCCCGCCGGCGCCAAGATCGATGTGATCTACGATTCCACGGAGATGCTCCAGGCCCGCATCGACCTGCTGCTCAAAAACGGGATCATCGGGCTGGCCCTGGTCTTTCTTCTGTTGTGGCTGTTCCTGGACCTGCGCCTGAGCTTCTGGGCCGGCATGGGGATCCCCATCTCCCTGGGCGGCGGCATGGTGATCCTCTGGATGCTGGGCGAGACCATCAACATGATTTCGCTCTTCGGCCTGATCATGGTCCTGGGGATCGTGGTGGACGACGCCATCGTGGTGGGGGAGGCCATCTTCGTCCACCGACAAAAGGGCGCCCCGCCGCTGAAAGCCGCCGTGGAAGGGGTGAGCGAGGTGGGCCTGCCGGTGATCGCTGCGGTGATCACTTCCATCGTGGCCTTTCTGCCCCTGGCCTACATCGGCGGGGTCATGGGCAAATTCATCCAGATTCTCCCGGTGGTGGTCATCGCCTGTTTGCTCATCTCCCTGGTGGAGTGCCTCATCCTCCTGCCGGCCCATTTGAGCGACCTGCCGGACCCCAACCAGAAGCGCCGACGTGCCCGCCGCTGGTCCCCGTCCTCGGTCAATGCCCTGACCGGCCGGGGAATGGAATGGTTCGTGGAAAAGGTCTACAAGCCCTTCCTGAGAAAAGCGGTCCGCTGGCGGTACATCTCCTTCTGCACCGCCATCGCCGTGCTGCTGATCACGGTCGGCTTCATGCGGGGCGGAATCCTCAAGTTCGAGGTGTTCGGCGATGTGGACGGCTTTATCGTGACGGCCAATGTGGAATTTCCCAACGGCACGCCGCCCGAAGTGACCGAGGCGGCGGTGAAACGGATCGACCGGGCCATGGTCCGCCTGTCCGAGCGGCTGGAGACCGCCTCCGGGGATCCGCTGGTGGTCAACCGCCTCTCCCTGGTGGGCCAGAGCCTGGGCGAAATCACGGAATCCGGCCCCCACCTGGGCGGCATGCACGCCGTCTTGCTCCCGTCCGAGGAACGGGGCATCCCCTCCCAGGATATCCTGGTCATGTGGGAAAAGGAGGTCGGCCCCATTCCCGGCGTCAAATCCCTCACCTTCCAGGGCATGGCCGCCGGCCCGCCGGGGGCCCCCATCGAGGTCTGGATCCAGGGCCGGGACATGGAACCGATCCTGGCCGCCGCCGACGATCTCCAGGAGCGGCTCCGGGATTTCGACGGCGTGTACCAGGTCCGCAGCGATTTTTCTCCCGGCAAGAACGAACTCCGGCTCTCCCTCAAGCCCGAGGCCCGGACCCTGGGGCTGACTGTGGAAGACCTGGCCCGGCAGGTCTATGCCGGCTATTACGGCCAGGAGGCGGTGCGGCTCCAGCGGGGGCGGGACGACATCCGGGTCAAGGTCCGGTATACCGAGGCGGAGCGGGGGCGGCTGTCCGATTTCCAGGACATGCGGATCCGCACCCCGGACGGTCGCGCCGTGCCGCTCCTGTCGGTGGCCGACGTGACCTTCGCGCCCGGATACGCCACCATCACCCGGACCGACGGAATGCGGCGGGTCGCGGTGAGCGCGGCGGTGGACACCAACAAGGCCAATGCCAACGAGATCCTCAACCAGCTGGCCGTGGCGGATTTTCCCCGGCTCCAGGACCAATATCCGGGGCTGTTCATTTCGTCCCAGGGCGAAAAAAAGAAGATGCGGGAATCGTTTTCCAGCCTCATGGTGGGGGTGCCCATGGCCCTGATCGGGATCTACATCATCATCGCCACCATGTTTCGGTCCTATCTTCAGCCGGTGGTCATCCTGTTTACGGTGCCCTTCGGCATCATCGGGGCGATCCTGGGGCATCTGCTGATGGGATTCAACCTGTCCCTCTTGTCGGTGTTCGGGATGGTGGCCCTTACCGGGGTGGTGGTCAACGACGCCATCGTGCTCATCGAGCGGATCAACGAGAACCTGGCCGGGGGAATGGATTTCATCGAAGCCATCGTGAACGGGGGGGCGCGGCGGTTCCGGGCCATTATCCTCACCACCTTCAGTACCGTGGGCGGACTGGCCCCGCTCATCGCCGAGCAGGATCTCCAGGCCCGGTTCCTGATCCCCATGGCCCTCTCCCTGGCCGCCGGCGTGGCCTTCGCCACCCTGCTGACCCTGGTGCTGGCGCCCAGCCTGCTGGTGATCGTAAACGACCTGCGGCGGCTGACGGCGCGGTTCCGTCAGGGATACTGGCCGGCCCCCGAAGCGGTGGAGCCGGCCCGGACCCGGCGGGAAGAGGGCGGGATCGACGCGGTACAGGAGCCGGAGGATGCGGTGGTGTATCCCATCGGAGAGTCGCCGCCGGCGATGTCGAGGACGGGGACGGGATGATGGCCGTGCCTGTGGCTCGATTTTTCCAACGTGAAACCACTGGATCAGAAAGTCGGAATCATGAATAAAACAATGGAATGGATGGCGGGTCTGGCCCTGGCGGCGGTTATCGTCCCCATGGTCGCCGTTGCCCAGGAAAAAGCCGAAATCCCGGCCCCCACTTCGACCCAACCACTGGACCTGGCGACGGCCCAGCGGATCGCCCTTTCGGAAAACCCGTCGCTGGACGCGGCCATGGACCGGGTCCGCCAGGCCCGGGCCCGGGTGGACCAGGCCCGGTCGGCCTACTGGCCCCGACTGGATGCCGACGGGTCCGGTGCCCGGGTCTGGTACGGGGAGGCGCCCACCCAGATTCCGGGCGTAACGGCTGCGGACGAGGGGGACATCTACACCGCCGGTCTGTCGGCCACATGGACCTTGTTCGATGGGTTTCAGCGGAAATTCAATACCCTGGCGGCCCAATACGGAGAGGAGAGCACCCGGACTTCCCGGCTGGACACGGCCCGTCTCCTCCTTTCGTCGGTGGCCGATGCCTACCACAACGCCCAGCTGGCAAGGGAAAACATCGCCATCGCCCAGGCCAATGAGAAATTCAACCGGCGGCAGGCGGAAGACGCCCGGGCCCGCCGACGGGTGGGGACCGGCTCCCTGAGCGACGTGCTCAATTTCGAGGTGGGGATCAATGCGGCCCGGGCCGACGTCATCCGGGCCCGGGAAAGCTGGGAGACCGCCCTGTACGGGCTGGCGGCCCTCATGGGCGACCCCGGCGGCCGACTCCCCCGGGGCATGGCGCTGGCCCCGTTGCCCCCGGAAACCGGGAGCATGCTGACGATCCCGGAACCGGCCGAGGCCATTGATTACGCCCTCTCCCACCGTCCGGACATCCGGGCCGGCGAGTTGCGGCTCAAAATCGCCGAAGCGGAAATCGGTCAGGCCCGCGCCGGATATTTCCCCCGGATCAACCTGTCGGCCTCTTATGAAGGGGAGCGGGTTGATGACCTCGGCTTCGAGGCGGACGATTTCGACGCCAGCGTGGGCCTGCGCCTTTCCTGCAACCTGTTTCAGGGGGGGTACACGAAGTCGCGGGTCCGGGAAGCCCGGGACGGGGCCGTTGAAGCCCGGAATCTGCTGACCGACACCCGGAATACGGCGGTTTCCGAAGTCCGGACGGCCCTGGCCGCCCTGTCTTCGGCCAAAGCGCAACTGGCGCTGCAACAGACAAACGCTGAACTGGTCCGCCGCAACCGGGATCTGGTGGAAAAAGAATATGCCGCCGGCCAGACCTCCCTGGTCCGCCTCAACGAGGCCCAGCGGGACCTGATCCAGGCCCAGGGGCGACGGGCCCTGGCACGGGTTTCCTTGCGGCAGGCCCGGCAACGCCTGAAGGCGGCCACCGGTGAGATCGTCGAGCCCTTCGATTTGGAACGGTTGTAACAGGCGACCGTGGCGTTCCCGGATTTGCCAACAGAAGCGGAAGCTGGTATGATAGCCCCATTACTGTGAAAGGAGACCTTGACCCTAATGACGCCCTTCCGATCGTTGATCCTTCTGGCCGCCCTGGCGCTGGCGTTTTCCGGTTGCGCCGCCGTGGGCAAGAACATCGAGTATCAGTCCTTCGACCCCGACAAGTTGGAACAGATGGCCCCCGGCCGAACCACCGCGGGCCAGGTGTTGCGGCTGTTCGGCGCCCCCACCCAGGTGGTGGAGCTGTCGGGCGGCAATGCCTATGTCTATGAGCGGTCCGTATCCAAAGCCACCGGGGCCTATCTGGTGCTGATCAGCTTCGTCCGCTACGATCAGCAGTTCGACCGGCTGGTCTTTTTCTTTAACGAAGCCGATGTGCTGACCCATTACGGTTTCAGCCTCAACGCCGACAAGTCCGCCTATGGCCTTCCCCTGTAACCGCGCCCCGGCGCTGGCCGCCCTTCTGGCCGCCGCCCTGTTCGTCTCGGGCTGCGTCTCCTACCGGCTGACCAAGGTCGAAGTCGGGCAGCCGGTGGGGCAGGAGACCGCGGCGGTGCTGAAGCAGGGCGAAACGACCCTGGACGAAGCCCTTTGCCTGCTGGGCGCGCCGGACCGGATCATCGGCCTCAACGGTCAGAACCTCCTGGTGTACCGGCGGAGCGTGTCCTATGAAAACAGCGTGTCGGTGAGCATCCCGTTGACCGATTTCGTGGTGTTCAACAGCGCCGATGTTTCCGCCTCGGGCGGCCTGGCCCGGTTCGACATCCTCGCCCTTTTTTTCACGCCCGGCGGCATTCTGGAAAAGGCCGTCCTGGAAAGGGGTTCCGAGGAACCCTATTTCAAGACCCTCTTTCGGGAGGGGTAGGCCGGATCAGTCGACGTCCAGGAGTTTTTTCAGGTCCATCAGCTCCTGGCGCACGTAGCGCCAGTTGTTGTTCTGGGATTTCTGGCTCGGCTCCCGGTCCATCATGCTTCGGGCGAGATCCTGTCCGCTGTCGATGAGTCGTTCCATGTTTTTGATGACGGTTCGGATTTCTTCTGCCTTTTCCTGGTCCATCCTCTCCTCCGATCTGGCCGCGGGTTGCCCGCTAAAAGCGGATTTGTTCCTCTATATAGCAACATATGCCGGAATTCAATGGCCAAAGATTCTGTTCAAGTTCAAACAATGGGGCAAACCGATCCGATCATATCGGAATCATTTGATTTTTATCGGGACAGGCCCTCGTTTCAAAGGCGGAATCTACATCCGATTCGGCCCGATTATGGGGCCATGACCCCATTTGTTTTTTTGCCCGTATCGTGGAAAATGGTGAGAGAAAAACGAAAAATCACAAGGAGGTCACCATGCTGTTTCCCGTAAAAAAGATTCTTTGTACCACCGATTTCAGTGAAGCGTCCTATGCGGGCGTTCATGTGGCCAACGAGATGGCCCTGAAGGATTCGGCCGAGGTGGTGCTGGCTCATGTGGCGGCGCCGGTGCCGGTCCTGGGCGCCCCTCACCATGCCGCGCCGGTCGCCTTTGATGTTCCCGCCTATCAGCAGGAGTTCGTCGACAAGACCGAGGAGACCATCGCGCATCTGGCCAAGACCAAGTTCGATGGTTCCCTGACCGTCAAGACCCGGGTGGAAGTGGGCTATGCGGCGGACGAAATCGCCCGCATCGCCGGAGAAGAGGGTGTCGATCTCATCGTGATTTCCACCCACGGGCATACCGGTTTTCAGCGGTTGCTCCTGGGCTCGGTGACGGAACGGGTCATCCGCTACGCGCCCTGCCCGGTGCTATCGGTTCGGGCGCCGGCGGAAGAATAAGATGGGAGGTCCCCTATGATACAGTGCAACGTGGGGAAAGCCGACCGACTCATCCGGGTCGTCCTGGCCCTGGTCATTCTGGGCCTGGGCGTCTATTTGGGAACCTGGTGGGGGCTCCTGGGCTTTATCCTCCTGGCCACGGCCGCCGTCGGATGGTGCCCTTTATACCGGGTCGTCGGCGTCTCCACCTGCAAGGAACCGGACGGCGAGATCCTGAAGGACACGGAACTCCACGATACGGATAAGCCGCTGCGCATCAACGAATAACAAACAACGCCCTGATCGACAGTCGATCAGGGCGTTTTCTTTCCGATTTAACACAAAATCAGCTCTTCTTCTTGTCCCGGCTGGGCGGCGCCATGAACTCCGGCCCCACCGGGTCTTTGACCGTTTCCGCCAGGATGGCGTCGATCCGGTTTTTGCCGGCCCCATCGATGGCCCAGCCCGTGACGTCGTCCACGGGGTCCATTTGGTCCGGGCGGCGTCCGCCCCAGAGGGCGATCTCCACTTCCTGATCCAGAACCCATCTCACCGCCAGGGCCAGAAGGCTCCGGCCGTATTCTCTTTTTGCCAGATCCGCCAGCCGGTCCGCCGCCGTCAGGTACTGACCGAACCGGGGTTCTTTAAATTTGGGGTCGAACTGGCGCAGGTCGTCCCCTGTGAATTTCCGATCTTTGGACATTTTTCCGGACAGAAGCCCCCGGCAGAGCGCGCCGTAGGTCATGAGGGCGATCCCGTTGTCGTGGCAGTAAGACTTGATATCCGCCTCGATCTCCCGTTCAAAGAGATTATAGGGCGGCTGACTCAGGTGGATGGGCCCCGCCTTCCGGAAGGCCGACATCTGTTCGGGGCTGTAATTGGACACCCCGATGGCCCGGATCTTGCCGTCGGTCATCAGGGTATTCATGGCGTCGGCGGTCTCCTCGAAGGGGACCAGCGGGTCGGGCCAGTGGACATAGTAGATGTCGATGTAATCCGTCCGCAGTCGTCGGAGGGAATCGTCGATCTCCTGGAAAATCCGTTCTTTCGTGGAATTCCGGAAGACCTTGCCGTCGTCGGTCCATTCCAGGGCCACTTTGGTGGAGATGAACAGGTTGTGCCGGCCGCCGTACTCCTGGACCGCCTTGCCCACGATCTCTTCCGAACGGCCGAACCCGTAAACGGGCGCGGTGTCGATGAGGTTGATCCCGTTGTCCAGGGCGGTGTGGAGGGTCCGGATGGATTCGGCCTCGTCGGTGCCGCCCCACATCCACCCGCCGATGGCCCAAGTGCCCAGGGCGATGCGGGAGACGTCCATTCCGGTGTCCGCGATCGGGGTGTATTCCATAAACTGCCTCCTTTTCCAATCTGTGGTGTATATTTAAGTTTAGGTATTCTGACAAAGGGACCCGCAGGGGTGAAAAATGTTCCGCCCCTGCAATCGGGTCTCCCTGGGGAACGGCATTGGCGCTATTTCGGCAGCTTCTCGATGGCCGCCTTGATAAAGGCCGGCAAATCGTCAGGGTTCCGGCTGGTGACCAGATTGCCGTCCACGACCACTTCCGCATCCACGAATTCGGCCCCGGCATTCTTGATATCCTGGATGATGGATTGATAACCGGTGATCCGCCGCCCCTCGAGCACCTGGGCGGTGATGAGGAGCTGAGGGGCGTGGCAGATGGAAAAGACCGGCTTGCCGCTCCGGACGAAATCCCGGGCAAAGGCGACGGCGTCTGTGTCCACCCGGATTTTGTCCGGCGAGTAGCCGCCCGGAATGAGGAGGGCGTCGAAATCGTCTACCGATGCACCGGAGACGGGTTTGTCGATGGTGACCAATGTCCCTTCCTTTTTGCCTTTGACGATCTCCCCCATCTTCAACCCCACATGGGTCACCTGGTGGCCTTCTTTCACGAAGGCGTCCACCGGCTGGGTGTATTCCGAATCTTCGAACAGATCCGTGATGATGACGGCGATGGTTGCCATGGCTGTGCCTCCTTTTCTCCTTTCGGGTTCGATAAAACGATATTATCGCTGGGAAAAGGGGGCGGCGTAAATGGGGTCAACACCCCATTTCGGGTCGTTGGGAACCGGACGGTCGGGTTCAGATCCCGGATTTGAAGAAATCTTCGGGGGTGGTGATGACGCTGGGCCGGGCCCGCCGGCGGACCGGCGGCGGTTCCGGGCGGGTGGGGAGGGATTGGCTGACCAGCCGGGCCGGGGTTTCGGGGACCGTACCCGGCTTGAAGCATTCGGTAACGGTATGGGGGCCGTCGCTGGTGGCCCGGAGCCCGGTATGGCGGTCGATCTCGGCGAAGACCACGCTGTCGGGCGGCGAGAAGGGGGTTTTGGGATCGTCGGCTACGGCCTCTTTCATGAAATCGAGCCAGATGGGGATGGCGGCCCGGGAACCGGTTTCGGCATGGCCCAGGGAGCGTTCCTGGTCAAAGCCCACCCATGCGCCGGCAACCAGATGGGGGGTATACCCCAGAAACCAGGCGTCCCGAAAATCGTTGGTCGTGCCGGTTTTTCCGGCCACGGGACGGTTCAGGACCCGGACCCGCCGGCCCGTCCCCTCCTGTACGACGCTCTCCAGGAGGCTGGTCACGATGTAGGCGGTGGCATCTTCGATGACCGGTTGGGGGTCCATGGTCAGAGACGGCATTTCGTTGCCGTCCCGATCGAGGATGCGGGTGATGAACCGGGGTTGGATCAACCGGCCGTCGTTGGCAAAGACCGAGAACGCGGTGACCATGTCCGTGAGCGAGACCCCCGAGGCCCCCAGGGCCAGGGAGAGGGTGGGGTCCAGGGGAGAGGTGATGCCCAGCCGGTGGGCGTACTCCACGGCATAATCGACGCCGATCGATTTCAACACGCGGATGACGGGGATGTTCCGGGATTTGGCGATGGCCTTCCGCAGACGGATGGGACCCAGAAACCGGTTGTCGTAGTTGGAAGGGGACCAGACTGTGGTACCGTCGTTGTAGACAAAGGGCGTATCCGACAGGACCGTCATGGGGGTGAAGCCCCGGTCCAGGGCCGCGGCATAGATGATGGGTTTAAAGGCGGAGCCCGGCTGCCGGCGGGACTGGATGGCCCGATTGAACTGGCTCCGGGTGAAATCCCGGCCCCCGACCATGGCCTTGACGTTTCCGGTTTCCGTCTCCACGCAGACCAGGGCCCCTTCCACCACCGGCGTCTGTTCCAGGGCCAGATCCCAGACGTCGGTCTCTTCCGGCTGCGGGCCCAGCTTTACATGGATGACGTCGCCGGCGGACAGGCGGGATCGGGCCCACCGCATCCCCTTTCCGGACAACCGTCCCACGGGGCCGCCCATGGCCACCCGCAGCCCGGTTCCGTCCCCGTCGCGGTGGACGATCAGCCCCTTCACGATCATTCCCGGCGCCGGAAACCCCTCGGGCTGAGCTTCCGCCAGCCGTGCCAGAAAACGGTCCCGTTCCTCCGCCGGGATCCGGGCGGACGGCCCCCGGAACCCTTGCCGTTTGTCCAGCGCCCGGAGCCCGTTGTCCACTGCCGACCGGGCCGTGGCCTGAAGGTCGAGGTCCACGGCTGTGTGGATCTGGAGTCCCTGGCGGTACAGAGCCCCCGGCCCGTACTGTTCTTCGACGTGGCGTCGCACATGCTCCGCATAATAGGGGGCTTTTTCCAGGTACCAGTTTTTTCTGGGCTGGACGACCACGGGAGAGACATCGGCGCGGTTGGCCTCGTATTCCGAAATGTAGCCTTCATTCACCATCCGACGGAGCACGTACCCCCGCCGTTGTTGTGCGCGATCGGGATAGTGGGCCGGTGAATAGGTGGACGGTGCCGGGGGCAGCCCGGCCAGGGTGGCCATTTCGGCCAGGGTGAGATCTTGCAGGGATTTGCCGAAATAGCTGTCCGCGGCGGCGGCCACGCCATAGGCGCCGTATCCCAGGTAGATCTGGTTGAGATAGAGGAAGAGGATCTCTTCCTTGGTCAGATTCTGATCGATCCGGTAGGCCAGGAGGGCTTCCTTGAGCTTGCGCCGGTAGCTCCGTTCGGCGCTCAGGAAAAAGGATCGGGCCACCTGCTGGGTGATGGTGGAGGCTCCCTGGACCACCTCGCCGGCTTCCAGGTTCCGGAAGGCGGCCCGGAGGATGCTGGAGAAATCCACCCCTTTGTGGTCGAAGAACCGGGCGTCCTCGGCTGCCACGAAAGCCTGGATCAATCGATCCGGCACCTGGGAAAGGGGAACGACGAATCGTCGCTCCTCGTAGAACTCGGCGATCTTCTGACCATCGTCGGAAAAGACCGTGGTGACCACCGGGGGATGGTAGTTTTTCAGGGCGGAGATGTCGGGAAGGTCCGCGGTCAGGCGGATATACCCACCGCCGATGACCAGCCCCAGGGGAAGAATGACCAGAAACCAGGCCCAGAAAAACCGGCGCAGCACACTGGCGCCGAACTGCTGCCGTTTTCGGCGCCGCCGTTGTCGCGCCGGTGACGGGGTTCGGCGAATCCTGCGTTTTCGGGAACGTTTCACCATGAGTTGTCCGGGGCGTTTGCGCAATCGGGCGATCCGGTCGGAACGCATCGGTAATGATGACGCATTATACCAGAACCGTGGCCGAAAATTAAGGGAAAATTCCAGGGGCGCCGGCGTCTGTTGTTGCGGGCGCCCGGACCCTTGCCACGTTTTCAGGAGGGATGGTACCATGGAATGCATCGAAACGATAGATCCGGCGGCACAATGCCGGGGAAATCCCATGAAATAAGGAGGATCGGCGACATGACGCAGAAAATCGGTTTTATCGGAATGGGCATCATGGGCCAGCCCATGGCCCTCAACCTGTTGAAGGGGGGCTACGAGGTGACGGTTTTCAACCGGACCCGGTCCAGGACCGAACCCCTGGCGGCCGCCGGCGCCCGGGTGGCGGAGACCCCCTCCGGTGCGGCGGACGGCGCCGACGCCCTCATCCTCATGGTGACGGGGCCGGAGGCCGTCGATTCACTGCTCAACGGACCGGGGGGCGTCGTGGAAGGGGGGGGCAAACCCGGCGTACTGGTCAACATGTCCACGGTGCCGCCCGCCTACTCCCGGGAGTTGAAGGGCGTCCTCGACGGGGCCGGCATCCCTCTGGTGGAGGCCCCGGTGGCCGGCACCAAAAAACCGGCGGAGACCGGCGACCTGGTGATCCTCACCGGCGGCGACGGGAAACGGGCCGCGGATCTGGAACCGGTCTTCATGAAAATGGGAAAAAAGGTCATCCCCTGCGGAGGGATCGGCCAGGCCGCGGCCATGAAGCTGACCCTCAACCTGCTGCTGGGGATCATGATGGAGGGGATCGGCGAAGCTTTAGAGTTCGGGAAGAAAGCCGGCCTGTCCCGGGAGATGATCCTCAATGCCGTCCTGGCCGGGCCCCTGGGCTGCCCCCTGTTCACCATCAAGTCCGAGGCTCTCCAGTCCGATGATTTTCCGGCCCAGTTCCCCTTCAAGCACATGCTCAAGGACCTCCGGTTCGCCCTGGACACCGCCCGGGAGACCGACGCGGCCACGCCGGCCGGCCGGGCTGTGGCGGCGGTCTATGAGCGGGGAATGGAGATGGATCTGGGCGATCTGGACATGGCCGCCGTGATCCGGGTGCTCCGCCATGCCTGACCTCCTGTTGTGCAGCGACCTGGACCGGACGATCCTTCCCAACGGCCCCCAGCCCGAATCCCCCCGGGCCCGGCCCCTGCTCCGGCGGCTGGCGGCCCGGTCCGGATTTGGCCTGGCCTATGTGAGCGGCCGGAGCGAAGGGTTGCTCAAGGCGGCCATCGACGAATACCGGATCCCCGTTCCCGATTACGCCATCGGCGACGTGGGGACCACCATCTACGAGCCCCACCGGGACTGGGCCCCATGGGAGGACTGGGCGGAAGAGATCGGCGGGGACTGGAAGGGGAAGACCCGGAAAGACCTGGCGGACCTGTTTTCCGACCTGTCGGCCCTTCGTCTTCAGGAGCCGGAAAAACAGAACACCTTCAAGCTCAGCTACTACGCGGATGCCGGGGCCGACGCCAAAGCGCTGAAGGGGAAAATGGCGGAGCGGTTGACCGCCGAAGGGGTCCGGGCCAGCCTCATCTGGAGCGTGGACGAAGGGGAGAACGTGGGCCTGCTGGACGTGCTGCCGGAACGGGCCACCAAGGTCCACGCCATCCGGTTTTTGATGAAGAAAAAGGGGTTTTCCGAAGAACGGACCGTTTTTGCCGGGGATTCCGGCAACGACCTGCCGGCCCTGACCAGCGGGCTCCAGGCGGTGCTGGTGGCCAACGCCCGGAACGATGTGCGTCGGGAGGCCCGGAGTGCCATGGCCGAAAAAGGGATGGACTCTCGGCTCTATCTGGCCCGGGGCGGGTTTCTGGGCATGAACGGGAATTACGGGGCCGGGGTGCTGGAAGGGCTGGCCCATTTTCTGCCGGAAACGGCGGCGTGGATGGCAACGGCCTCGTAAAGCGCCGGCCGGGCTCGGTGCGCGTCAGCTTTTGGCCCCTTGCTTGGCCGCCTTGAGCCGCTGGACCGCCTGGTCCAACTGGCCTTCCAGCCGTTTTTTATCCGCCATCATCCCGTCCAGTTTCCGACGGGCCGTCTTGGCGGCGTTTTGGACCCCTTCCATGACCCGGGGGTCGTGGAGGGGCAGCCGCCACAGATCCGGGGGCGTCCCCTTTTGCAGCCAGCGGGCCAGCCGCGCCAGGGAGGAATCGCCCAGGGGCAGCGGCAGGGGCGCGGTCTCGCCCTCCGCCGTCGGTTGGGCGATATCGGGCGAGTCGATGTGGAGCCGCCCGTCCGAGGCCGTCAGCCGAAACCCCACGGCGGCGTTGCGGGCCAGGGAGAAGCGGGCCGTGCGGGAAAGGCTGTGGGCGCTTTCCTGTCCGGGGGCCCGGGCCGCGAAGACTTCCCCCCCGTCCAAAGCCCCGTCGGGCCGCCAGAAAGCGTTGATCCCGTAGTCGCCTTGGGTCAGAAAGATCTTCACATCCATCATCAGGCTGCGTCCCCCGGCCCACAGGGGCAGCAGCCAGACCTCCTTGCGTTCCCCCTCTTCCATGCGGTAGAGGCGCGCCCCGATCACCCCGCTCCACGCCCGGTCCAGAAACGAAACCCGGCCGGTTTCGTCCCGGTGGCGGTTGACATAGAAAGCGATGGCGACAACGATCCCCAGCAGGATGACCAGGGTGGTGGTGGATTTGGGGTGGAGAAACAGGAAGGCGATGGCGTCTTGGATGAGTTCGACGAGTGCATCCATGGGAATGATGGCTGCCTATCTGCCGGTGGCGGCGTCTGGGGTTTCGGTTGTCCCGTCGGGCCGTTTTTTCAGGCCCCATTTCAAGGAAAAAAAGATCAGTACGGCACTGAGCATGATCCAGAGACCGCCCCACATCAGGGTGGTGCCGCCGAATTCTTCGGCCAGCATTCGGGCGTCGGACCGGAGATGGGACCGGGAGATGGTGTCGCTGTAAATATCGAGGGGCACGTAGACCATGCTCGTCAACCCGATCAACTGGAGGATGAAGTCGTTGATTTTTTCCCCGGCCCAGGTGCCCAGCAGGATCATGGCGACGCCGGTGGCGGCGCTGAAGGCGAACCCGAAGAGATTGCGGACGAACAACAGGGCGATGGCGATGATCAGGCACCCCAAGAGGGTCATGGCCACGGCGTCTTTCCGGGTGCGGGCCGCGATGAGGTAGAGGACGGTCCCCCAGATCAGGGACCCCAGATATCCGGCCGTCAGGACCAGAAATCGGGACCCCCCCCGGGAGAGGACGTGGCCGCCCTGATCCTGGCTCACCATCAACTCGGCGACCTGACCGCCGGTCAGCACCGTGGCGATGGCATGGGACGATTCGTGGAAAAAGACCACCAGGACCTTCAGCGGGTAGATCAGCAGATGATGCCAGAAAAAGAAGATGACGGCCACGGCGGCGATGAGCGTGAGGGTCTGTTTCATGGCGTCGGCTTCCGGACCGCTGGCGGTGCCGGGGGCCGTCCCCCATTAGTCTTTCCGGTTGGACCCCCTGTAGGGCGGCGGACCGTCACGATTGATCTTCTCCCTCAGCTTTCCGGAGCATTTGAAGGTGACCACCCGCCGCGGGGCCAGCATCAGGTCGTCGCCGGTGGCCGGATTCCGGCCCCGCCGGGCCTTTTTCTCGTTGATGCAGAATTTTCCGAATCCGCTGATCAGCACATCCTCGCCGTTTTCCATGGTGCGCTTGAGGATCTCCAGCAGGGTTTCGACGACTTCAACGCTTTTCCGCTTGGGAAATCCCAACTCGTTGTGGATGTGTTCGACAATTTGGATCTTTGTCAAAGCCATACTAATATATCCCTTTTTATCAGCCGGTTACTTGAGACTGCCAGTGTAGTGGTACACAATCCATTTGTCAAGGGTTTATCCGGGGTAAAATAAGGATATGTCAAATTTTTCCGATGCCTTGGTTTGGGAAGGCTCCATGCCGCGGCCGGCGACGCTTTGCCGGGATCATCCGGCCCCGTCATCGGTCCGGTTCGGGCCCCGGATCCATCGCCGGAGCACTCCGTACAGCTGGGCGGTCCCGAACGGCTTGACCACGTAGTCGTCCATGCCGGCCGCCGTGCTGTTGTCCCGGTCCCGTTTCAGGGCATGGGCCGTCATGGCGATGATGGGCACCCGGGGGGCGGCCGTCCGGCGTTCATGGTCCCGGATCTTCCGGGTGGCATCGAAGCCGTCCATGACCGGCATCTGAAGGTCCATGAGCACGGCGTCGAAGGGGCGGCCGCGGCGGGCGTTCATCGATGTCACCGCCGTCACGGCCTCCTGGCCGTTCTGGGCCACGGCCACCCGGATGCCCGCCTGCTCCAGCACCTCGATGGCCACCTCCTGGTTGATGGTATTGTCTTCGACCAGGAGGATCCGGGCGTTTTCGAGGGCGGGGGGCGGCGCAGCCGTCGGCGGGGGCGACGAGGGCGCGGGGGCCGCGACCGCGCCATCGCCCTTGCCGAAAACCGCCGTGAACGAAAAGGTGGCGCCGCCGTCCGGGTTGTTTTCCGCCCGGATCGTCCCGCCCATCATCTCCACCAGCCGCTTGGAAATGGTCAGGCCCAGGCCGGTGCCGCCGTACTGACGGGTGGTGGACCCATCGGCCTGGGTAAAGGGGTCGAACAATCGATCGAGCTGCCCCGGCGGAATCCCGACGCCCGTGTCCCGGACGGAAAACCGGAGGCGCACCGTTTCGGTGCCGACGGTGTCGGGGGCCACCCGGAGCTGGATCGATCCCTTTCGGGTGAACTTGATCGCATTCCCGGTGAGATTGATGAGCACCTGGCCCAACCGGAGCGGGTCGCCCACCAGGTATCGGGGAACGGCCGGGTCCGGGGTGATCCGCAGCGTCAGGTCCTTGCCCGCCGCCCTGTCGGTGAAAAGGTCGGAGAGATGGTCCAGCACCGTAAAAGGATCGAATCCGGTGGCTTCGAGATCGAGTTTGCCGGCGTCGATCTTGGAAAAATCGAGGATGTCGTCGATAATCCGCATCAGGGTCCGGGAGGAGGACAGGATCTTTTGGAGATACCGCCGCTGGGGCGGCGGCGGATCGCTGCGCAGCGCGAGTTCCGTCAGCCCGATAATGGCGTTCATGGGGGTGCGGATTTCATGGCTCATGTTGGCCAGGAATTCGCTTTTGGCGCTGGCCGACGCTTCGGCGGCCCGCTGCTGGTCAAGGGCCTTTTCCTTTTCTTTCCGCTCGGAGATGTCCATCACGATGCCGTCGAAATACCGGGTGGCGCCGTGGGGGTCCCGGATGGCCTGCACCGAGATGGCGATCCAGAAGGTTTCCCCGTCCCGGCGGCGGGCTTCGGTCTCGTATTCATAGACATGGCCGCTCTTTTCCAGCATCGACAGGATTTTTCGGCGATCCCCCGGCCGGAGGTAGAGATCCCGGCCGATGTCCGCGACCTGGCGGATCATCTCTTTCGGGTCGCTGTATCCGAACATCCGGGCCATGGCCGGGTTGACGCTGGAAAACCGCCCGTCGGGCAGGCTCTGAAACAGGCCTTCGATGGCGTTGTCATAGAGGGAGCGATACCCCCTTTCCGATGCCCGGAGCCGGGCGTAATACCGGATGATGACGGCCAGGACCGCCGCCATGAGGGCGATGGCGCTGGTGGTGTTGATCACCAGGTCCTTGTAGAGCCCTTTCCGGGAGAGAACGATCTGGACGGTGCCGATCGGCCGCGCGCCGTAATGGATGTCGGCCACACCGGTGGTGTACCATCTCGGCTGGTCCTGAAAATCCCGGAAGGAAGCGAATTCGTCCGGTGGGCGGGAACGGGAGACCAGGGGGGCGTTGTCCGTCAGTATGGCGGCGTAGACCATGCGCTGGTCGATGAAAAGCGCATCCACGAAATTGTTCAGGTAGTCGTAGTTGAATTGCCAGATCGCCGGGGGAAGGGTCTTCCGGGCCAGGTTCAATGCGGTGTCCAGTCGGTGGGTGATCCGCCGGTCCAGCCGGTGGACGTTGTACCCGATGATGGCCGCCGAGAGCAGGCACAGAACGAGAATGGCGGCCCCGATGAAAGAGCGGTTTGCCCGGGGGGGAGGCCGGTGGGGGATGTGGATGGGGGCATCCATTGGAATCTAGGGGGCGGTTTGCAGAAAAACCCGATCGTACAATTCCCGGTACCGGGGGATTTGATTGGCGTCCAGCCATCGTTCGTATGCCTGGCGGTATCGTTCCGTGGGCCGTTCCTTTCGAAGAATGGCGTTGATCCGCCCGATGATCCGTTCCCCCCATGGGGTCCTGGAACAGGCCACATGGCCCAGCCATGCATCGTACGTGCCCTGGTTCTCCGCCAGTGCGATGGTGACGATCCGGTCTTCGACGCCCATTTTTTCGGCTACATAAATGACTTCTTCGGGGAGCCCCAGCATGCAGTCGAGGCGATCGCTCAACAGCATCCGCAGCAGGCTCTCGAACACATCCTTTCCGGAATGGACAAAGATCCGGTCCGACCCTTCGGCATTTTTCAGCACGGCATCGATGGCCTTTCCGTAGGATCGGGACCGGGAAATGCCGAGGCGCAGGTCGGTTTGGAGGACGGATTCGAGCCGGATCTCGGTGGCGCTGCCGAACCGGTGCCAGCGCTTTTTCAGGGTGATCAGTCCGTTGGGCAGGGTGAAGGTGCTGGGGATGGAAAAGACCATGAACTGTTGGCGTTCCGGCGTTTTGAACAGCGCCACATTACACACCCGGCGTCCCTGCTTGAATTCGTGGTACATGCGCGCCAGGTTGCCCATCATTTTGTCGTGCCGGTACCCGGTGAGGTTCTCCATGAGGATCCGGGTGATGACATCCTCGTATCCCTGGCCCCGGAGGGGGCCCCGGTGGATGTATCCGGGCGGGAATTCCACCTCCATCCAGGTGACGGCATCCATGGCCGCTCCCGGTGGGGAAAGGCCGGCAACGGCCCAGAGCACGATGCCGAGTACCCGGGCGAGGGGGGACCTTTTCGATCGCATGGCGACCTCCTTATGTGAGGGAGCTGAAAAAGGGGACGGGACGGGGGATCAGATGAATTTGAACTTTTCCAGCCCTTCCATCACGCCCCGGGCCCGGGTCCCGTCCGCAAAATAGATTTTCCGCTTGCCTTTCAGTTGGTTGAGCGCCGGGTCGTGATTGGCCACCACCACCCCCTGGACGGTGCCCTTGAGCATCTCGGCGTCGGTACTGCCGTCGCCGCAGACCATGATGTTGCGCATGGGGATTTCCCATTTGTAGCTCAGGTAACGGATGGCTTTGGCTTTGGATGCCCGAAGGGGCAGAACGTCCAGGTACTGGTCATGGGAAAAGACGAGGTTGTAGTGTTGGCGTTCCCGGTCCAGCAGGTCGTGGATCCGGGCCAGCCGGTCTTTTTGGTTCGTCATGGTATAGGCCACTTTGAATTCGTTCTGGGCGTTGTCTTCCCGGTAGGTGAGGAAATCGAACCGGTCGAGCAAGGCTTTGATTTTCTCCCGATTCCAGTTTTTGGCGATGTGGCCCTGCCATCCCTTGTCCGGAAACGATTTGAACCGGTAATAGATCTCCGATCCCACCGAAGCGATGATGACGTCGGGCGTCATCAGCCCCAGCTGCTGGAAGATGTCCATGACCTCTTCGACGCATCGGCCCGTCACCACGCCAAATCCCAGTTCTTCGCGATAAGAGCGCAGGATCTCCATCAGCTCCGCCAGTGCCGCCTCTTCGCCGGTGAGGGTGTTGTCGATGTCCGTCATCAGCAGCTTTTTCAGCACCGTCAGCCGGCTGCCCACCGGGGTTTCGGCGGGCTCTTCGGAGACGGCGGCGTTCTTTTCCGCCACCAGCGGCGAGACCTTGTCGGTGTACTTGCCGACGTGGGCCTCCCAGCTGTAGTGGTCGTTGATCCCTTTGATGCCGCTGGCGGAAAACCGTTTCCATTTCTCCCCGTCGGAGACCAGTTCCTTGATGTGGCGGCCGATGGTCTCGTGGTCGGTGGGGTCCACCAGGTAGCCGTTTTCGCAGTTGGCGATGATGTCCCGGGGGCCGCCGTCATCGGTGGCCACCAGGGGCAGGCCGCAGGCCGAGGCCTCGATAAGGGTCAGGCCGAAGGGTTCCGTGAAGGCGATGTTGACGAAAACCCCTTTTTTTTCCGCCGCCAGGCGATAGAGTTCCGGCACCTCGTAGGTGAAATCGTGCTTTTTGGGGATGGCCATTTTGCCGTAGAGGTCGTACTTGTCCATGAGCAGGAGCATCTCGGTGAGGACGTCCTTCTCGTTGTTTCCCATGTCGGTGATGTCTTTCCGGATGCCGGCGAAGATGGCCAGATTCGCCATGGCCTGTAATTCCTTGTCTTTGCCGAAGGCGTCGATGAGCCCGGAGATGTTCTTCCGCTTGTCGGCCCGGCAAAGGGCCAGGACCAGCGGTTTGTCGGGGTTGAGGAGAAACCGGCTCAGCTCTTCCATGATGGAGGCCCGGGCCTGGAGGATCTCCTCTTCCTTGGGTTTTTCCGGCATCATGTCATGGTAGAAGGGGTAGAACTTGTCCAGGTTGACCCCCGGCGGGATGACGGAGTAGGTGGGCAGGTTTTTGTTGTCGTACATCCCGTACTGTTTTTCGATTTCCTGGCGGGTGCTGGTGATGATCAGGTCGGCGTTCCGGATGATCTCCTCTTCGGTATGGATCCGGTGATCGATCTTGTAATACCGCTGGACCTCCTTCTCCTTCATCCCGTCGTTGAGGAGTTTCTGTTTTTTGGGACGGCCAAGGGAGTGGCCCGTGAAGATAAAAGGGGTTTGGAAGAAATCGGACAACTGGAGGCAGATGTAGCCGGCGTCCGGGTAATGGCCGTGGATCACGTCGGGTTGTTCCCCCTCCTTTTTGATGAACCGGATGGTCTTATCGATGAACTCGTCCAGGTGCGGCCAGAGGAGTTCCTTCCGGATGTACTGTTTGCCGCCGCACTGGATCCGGACGATGCGGACGGTATCGGAGATGGGTTCGATGGGCTGGCTGTAATCTTCGGACACGCGTTTGTCGGCGATGAGCCGGGTGAACAGGTCCACCCGCCGTACCGACTCGTGCCGGCCGAGGGCTTCGGCCAGTTCGATGACATATTTCACCTGACCGCCGGTATCGGCATCGCGGCCCAACTCCATGTTTTCGTACCGGAGGAGGCCGTGGACGCTGAACATTTGAACATACAGTTTATCGGTCATCCCTCTATTCCCTTTCTCGAACGGATGGATGCGGGGGTTCGGGCGACGGCCCCGTTTCGCCCCGGTCCGCCGGTATCGGGTCCGCGGCCGGGGGGGCGCCGATCTCCACGAGGCCGTTGTCGATGACGACCTGGCCCGTTTCGGGGATCGTGACCCGCCATTTGGCCCGGCCCGGCCCGGTTTCCCAGATATGGGTTTCGATGGGGGTACCGGGATAGAGCGGGGCGGTGAACCGGCACCGCAGCTGCCGGACCCTGTCGGGCCGGCCCGGTGCCAGGGCGCGGATCAGGGCCCGGCAGGCGAAGCCCATTGTACAGAGACCGTGCATGATGGGCCGGCCGAACCCCGCCCGGCGGGCGAAGTCCGGGTCGACGTGGAGGGCGAAGAGGTCGCCCGTCAGCCGGTAGAGGAGCGGCTGGTTCTCTGCCGGCCGGTCCGGTATGCGGTGGTGGGGGGGGGGATCCGGAATGGAAACAGTGGCCGGCGGGGTGTTGGGTCCGCCGAAGCCGCCGTCGCGCCGGCTGAAAATAGTGGTCGTTCCCGAAAACAGAGGGGGGCCGTCCCGGTGGCGGGTTTCGCTCTCGGCGACCACCAATGCCCCTTTGTCTTTTCCCTTGTCCAGGAGCCGGGCGATCCGGGCGTGGGTGATCAGTTGCCCATCCGTGGGAATGGGGTGGTGGAACCGGAGGGCCTGCTCGCCGTGGAGCACGCCGCCGAGGTCGAGTTCGGCGGCGACCGCCACCTGCCAGAAAAGATCGAAGATCGCCGCCATGGAAAAGGTCGGCAGCGTTTTCAGATGCTTTTCGTAGCAATATTCCAGGTCGGAAAAGCCGGCGCCCACGGAGAGGCCGTACAGCGCCACGTCCTGCCAGGTGTAGTCTTTGATGAGGGGGCCGATCCGTTTTCCGGCCACCTCCTGATTGAGCGTCATCCGTCGTCTCCTGCTGTCGGTGTCCCCTGTCCGTCCGTTATTCCGGTTCCGCCGGCACCAGTCCTTTCGACGAGATCAGGTCCGCCAGAAAGCTGCCCACCACCACCTTGCTCTTTACCCGGAGGGGGATCCGGCGGTGGTCGGCCGAGATCCAGACCTGGATGGATGCGTCCTCGCTCTTTTCGAACACCCCGCGGATGTGCTTCAACTCCGGTTCGATGAGGTAGGCGTCGTGGTCTTTGCCGTCGATCTCGATCCTTTCTTTCCGGACAACGGTCGCCCGGCCGGTGACGTTCCGTTTTCCGTCGGTCACCGGCCGTTCAATGAACTTGCCCGGTTCCGGTGGGATGGTCCGGACATAGAAAAACGCGGAGAGGGGGTCGAAGGTGCCGGGCATCAGATCGATGGGGTCCCGGGGCTTTCCCGATTTGATATACTGGGCCCGGTGGTCTTTCCAGTCGAAGATAACGACGATGTCCCGCCGGGTTTTCCCTTCCCGCTGCTTTTTCTTGTAAAAAACCGAATGACCGAGGCCGATATCCGTATAGGCGTCGATCCGGTCCCGCACCTTGTAGAAAAGGTCGATAAAGGGGACGGTTTTGGCGGTCATGACGAAATGGAAGGCCTCCTGTCCATCCACCGTGGTGACGGGCATTACCGAGAGGGATGCCTCGCCGGCTTTGATGAATTCCCACTTCAGTTCGTATACCAGCCGTTCCCCGGGTTGAAAGGGGAGCGGCCGGGGGGCCGGGTCGGCCGGGGTGTTCTGCGGAAACAACAGGTGGAGGGTCATCAGAAGGGCCAGACACCATCCCATGAGGACGCAAGAACGATGATCGATCGGCACAGGGCGATTGTGTATCATCTCCCCATATTAACCCATGGAATCCGGATTATCAAGCATCCCTTCGGATTTGATTTTACGGTTTCCGCAACGCGCCGTTTGTGATACAGAAAAAATGCGATGATGCAAACCGAGGCCACAGTGCGCAGCAATGAGCCGGTGGGTGGCGGCTGTTTTCGGATGACGCTCCGCACGCCCCCCGAATTCGGAACGGCCCGACCGGGCCAGTTCGTGACGATCCGGTCCGTGGGGGGGGCGGGGCCGCTGCTCCGCCGTCCCTTTTCCATCCATGGGGTGTTGAGGGAGGGGGGGCGCGTCACCGGCATCGAGCTGTTGTATAAAGTGGTGGGCGACGTCACCGGGCGGCTCTCGGAGATGGGGCCCGGTCGTGCCATCGACCTTCTGGGGCCGCTGGGCAACGACTTCGCGGTGCCCGGCACGGCCCGGCGGATCTGGATGGTCGCCGGCGGCATCGGCGTGGCACCGCTGGTGTTTCTGGCCCGGTTTCTTTCGGCCGGGGGCGTCGACATGCGGTCCGGCGCGGTTTTCATCGGCGGCCGAACCGCGGCGGATCTGCTGTGCCGGTCGCGATTCGCCGATCTGGGGATGGCGGTCCATCCGGTCACGGAGGACGGCAGCGCCGGCGAACCGGGGCTGGTGACCGAACCCCTGGCCCGGGAAATGGAAAAAACCCCGCCCGACCTCCTCTGCGCCTGCGGTCCCATGCCCATGCTGCGGGCGGTGGCGGGACTCGCCGACGTCCATGGGATCCCGTGCCGGGTTTCCATGGAGACGATCATGGCCTGCGGATTGGGGGCCTGCCTGGGATGCGCCGTCGAGACCGTCGGGGATGGAACCGCCTACCGGCATGTCTGCCGGGACGGGCCGGTGTTCGACGGCAGGTGGCTGAAACGATAACCCAATCCCGCTGCAATTTTACATTGACTTGCCAGTTGTCCCGTGGTAAAGGCATCGACTTTAAAGGGCTGTCCCTTAACGGCGGCGCCGGCCGGGATGACATCGGGTCGGGGGGGTCTTTTTCATGCAGAGAGAAACCACGCGCGCGATACGACAGCTGGCCTATTTCGCCAGCATCGGCCTGTCGGTATCCCTTTCCGTTTTCATCGGCTTGGGGATCGGGGTCTATCTCGACCGCAAGGTGTTCCATACCACGCCCTGGCTGACGATCATTTTCATGATCATGGGCATTGTGGCGGGCTACCGGAACATCGGGCTGGCCATCCGAAAAAGCAGGGATCTGTAAAAAATGGAAGTACGGTGAAGATACAACAGCGACTGCTCAAATTTGTCACCCGGACGAACTGGGTGCTGCTCGTCGGGGCGAGCCTCGTGGGGCTGGTGGCGGCCCCCCTGGATTTTGCGTGGGGGATCATCGCCGGGGGCCTGATCGTCACCATCAATTTCCATCTGCTCTACCGGACGCTGAAAAACGCCCTGACCCCGCCGTACCTGGCCTCCCACCATGTGGTGCTGGCGAAGTATTATCTTCGCTTCATGGCGAGCGGGCTGGTCATCTTCGTCCTGATCTCACAAAGATGGGTCAATCCCATCGGCCTGTTCATCGGTCTTTCGGTGGTGGTTGTCAGTATCATGCTCGCAACCCTCTTGGAGTTTAAAAACCTGTTTCTAAAGGAGGCGATTTAAGGTGGAACATCCCTACATGTTTTTCGTCAAGCTGTTCGAGGGCATCGGCCTGGGCCATTTCGCCCATGCCAATCCCCATGTGATCTACTCCTGGGTGGTCATGGCGTTTTTGATCATTGTCGGCTACCTGGCCGGCAAAAGCACCAGCATGATTCCCACCAAGCTCCAGAATCTGTTCGAGGTGCTCGTGTCGGGCATCGAAGAGTTCATGGTGGATGTGACCGGCGAAGAGGGGCGCTGGCTTTTCCCGCTGGCCGCGACCGTCTTCATCTATATTTTCGTCGCCAACCTGGTCGGCCTGGTTCCGGGGTTCTACCCGCCCACCGCCAGTCTCAACACCACCCTTTCCTGCGCCCTCGTGGTGGTGGTCTTCACCCACATCATCGGCGTTATGTACCACGGCCCGGCCTACGTCAAACACTTCATGGGACCGGTCTGGTGGATGGTCCCCATCATCATGCCCATCGAGATCATCGGGCACCTGGCCCGGATCCTCTCCCTCTCTTTCCGTCTGTTCGGAAACATGATGGGCCATGAACTGGTGCTGGGGATCCTCTTTTTATTGGCCGGCGCCTTCTTCGCGCCGCTGCCGATCATGGTGCTGGGCATTTTCGTGGCCCTGGTGCAGGCGTTCGTTTTTTTCCTGCTCTCCATCATGTACTTCACCGGCGCCCTGGAACACGCCCACTAAATTCCGTTCTAAACCGGTATTATTTAAAGGTCAGCTTTTTTGCGGCTTCGCTGTTTAATGGGATAAATGGAAGAGGCCAAACGATAATCTCAATCTATTCAAAGGAGGAGAAGTAGAGATGGAAGCACAAGCACTGCAGTTTTTTATCGCGAGCGTGACAGCGGCTGGTTTCGGAATCGCCATCGCGGCCTTCGGTTGCGGCATCGCCCAGGGGATCGGCCTGCGCTCCGCCGTCGAGGGGATCGCCCGGAATCCGGAGTCCTCCGGTAAGGTCACCGTGACCATGCTGATCGGTCTGGCCATGATCGAGTCGCTGTGTATTTACGCGCTCGTGATCGCGCTGATCCTGATCTACGCGCATCCGCAGGCGGCCGCCATCGCGGGCCTTTTCGCCGGCGGTCATTAATCGGCCGGTCACTGTAGTTTGAAATAAGAGCAGGGCGGCGCCTCCATGCGGGGTGTCCGCCCTGCTTTTTTTGTCCTTCTTCTATCCCCTTCTATTCAGCCGCCACAATCGCCCCGCTCTACTCGATTCTCAGGTTTTTAAGGACCGCGAACCGGTCGTCCGCGACCTCGGTGTCGCACCCGCAGGTCTCGTCATTGAGGTTGGCGCCGCACTTGGGGCAGAGGCCCCGGCAGTCCTCCCCGCAGAGGGCCCAGCCGGGCAGGGCCAAAACCACCTGTTCCTGGAGGGCCTCGGTGAAATCGATGGTGTCGCCCTTGAACAGCGTCAGCCCGATGTCGTCGGCGGACACCTCGGCGCCGTCTTCGTCGTCATCGCCGTCGAATTCCGGCATCTCCTGGGTGAAATAGAGGCGGAATTGTCGTTTCACGGGCTTGTCGAACGGCTCGATGCAGCGTCGGCACGGCAGACGGACCGTCGTTTCCAGCCGCCCCTCCGCCTCGATCATCTCCCGGACCGGCTTGGCCCGGAGGGAGACGTGGATCGGCGCTTCGAACCGGCACTCCCCGGCTCGGATCATGTCCGCCAGCACCGGGTAGGCGTCGGCCGCTTCCTTGCTCCAGAGGAAAATTCCCTCCTCGGGTATGTTATCGATTTGTATCTTCAAGGCCACCTCCTGTGCGCGGATCCGATGCGGCGGGCCGCCAGACCGGATCGGCCCTGAAAAAGGCCGACACCGCGGCATGATACCCGGCCGGCGACGTTGACCGCAGGATTTGTTGAATGTCGCGTCGGTTCTCCGGGAATGAGCGGGAAAAATAATACCAGAATCCCTTCATCCGATCAACCATGTGGGCCGGTCCGGCCAGGATTTCCCCGTAGGCGGCGGACAGGTCCTCCTGAAACGCCGTGAACCGGCCCATATCCGCCATCCGTGCGTCCGATCCGGTCTTCAGGGTTTCGACCAGGAACGGATCGGCCACCGCGCCCCGTCCGATCATCCAGCGGCGGACCCCGGGAAACCGGTCCCGGAGGCACCGGTATATGGCCGGGGACCGGATGTCCCCGTTGTACACCACCGGATGGAGGGATCCGGCCAGACAGTCCGAAAAAGTGGCGAGGTCGGGGACTCCCCCGTACATCTGGACGCCGGTGCGGGGGTGGATGACCAGTTCGGACAGGGGGTACCGGTTGAAGACCGGCATCAGGCGGGAGATCTCCTCGGCCGAGTGCCGGCCCAGCCGGGTCTTGATGGAAAGCGAACAGGGAATGGCCGGCACCACCCGGTCGAGAAACGCGGCGACCCGGTCGGGGAAGGGGAGCATTCCCGACCCCCGCCCTTTTTTGGCCACCATGGGGAACGGGCACCCCAGGTTCAGATTGACGATTCCGTACCCCAGGTCGGCGAGTCGCCGGGCCATGCGGATAAAGCCCTCGGGGTCGTTGCTCAGCAGCTGGGGGATCACCGGCAGGGACCGGTTCCGGTCAGGTCGGACGTCCTTGAGAAGCGAGGGCTTGATCCGGGGGGTCGAAACCGTGGAGATAAAGGGGGCGACGGCGATGTCGAACCCGCCGAAATGGCGGGAGAAGACGTTGCGGAACGTCACGTCCGTAATCCCCCGGAGGGGGGCCAGGTAGAACCGGTGGGGGGCCATGGGGCGGCCTCATCCGGCGTCCACGCAGGTCTCTTTGAGGATCCGCCCGGCCATGAGCTTGTACAGGTGGGCCATGTTGAGCAGGACGACGGCCACCTCCTGATGATCCTTGCCAAAGAGCCGTTGCCGCATGGCCAGCGCATCCCGGAAACACTCTTCCGCCAGGTCGTAATCCCCGGACAGCATAAAGACCATGCCCATGTTGTTGTAGGTGGTGGCTTTTTTCTTGGAATCCCGGCGGAACCGGCGGTCCACATAGGCCACCAGTTCCTGGGCCGGGCCCAGGGCCTCGTCGATCTGGCCGGCGTTGATGAGGGCCACCAGGGCCCGGTTCCGTTCGTCCCAGTCGAGGTCGGGGTCGCCCCGGCGGGGTTTTCGCGTCAGAATGGACATGATCGGGTCAGGGCTGCTCCTCGGTGGGTGTGTTCTGTTTCTGGTGGAGTTTGAAAATGTGCTCCGCCTGGAGTTTGTAAAGCTGGGAGAGGTTGAGCCAGACGGTGGCCACCTCCACGCTCTGGGGGCCGAACAGATCGGTCCGGAGCTGGAGCGCCCTGGACAGGTACTGGTGGGCCATGTCGAACTGCCCCTTGGACAGGTAGATCATCCCCATGTTGTTGAAGGTGGTGGCGGCCTCCTGCCCCTTCAACCGGTTGTTGTTGCGCAGGTAGCTCATCATCTTCCGGGCGGCGGACAGGGCCTCGTCGATCTTTTTCTCCTTGATCAGGGAGAGCACCTGCTGGTTCTGCCGGGCCCACGCCTTGTCGACGGTCCCTTGGGTCTCAGCCGTTTCGGCCCCGAACATCAGGGCCGGCCACAGGACGGCCAGCATCACGGCGGGGCCGATCCGCCATTTTGTTCTGGATAAATGCGTCATATCGTTTTCGCTCCTTTCTAACGGAATAGAGCACCCCGGTCCCCGCCGCCATGACCGCGAGCGCAAGGGCCCCCAGGACCGACGGGATGATCAGGTTCTGGGCGCGGGTGAAAAACAGGGGCCCGTAGGTGGACAGGTCCCGGACCACGGCCAGGCCGATGAGGACCGCCCCGGCCGTCCCGACCACCAGTGCGAAGACCCCGCCCGTTTGCCATTTGCCGAGGTCCGTGAGCACCGGATCATCCGGCGGCGGACCGCTTCCGGATTGCCGTTCCCGCCCCCCGCCGGCGGCCCCCACCAGCACGACCCCGTCTCCGGCCAGGGTGATGTCCAGCTCCCGCCGGCAGTGGGGGCAGGTGACGACATCCACCGCCGTTTCGAGCCGGAGGGAACGGCCGCAGTCCGGGCAGGTGATCTCCAGGGGGGAAGACGGGGAGAACCCGGGCCCGCTATCGGTCACCGATCCGCCCGGCCGGTTCATCGGTTCTGTTCCCGCCGCCATGGGATCAGGAAGGGCGCACCGGGGCGCGGAGGTCCGGCGCGCCGGGGGGCTCCGGGCCCCATCGCAGGTCCAGCCCCCACTGGGCCTTTTGGGCGGCGTCGGTCAGCAGCTTCATGAAGGAGTGGAGGAGCCCGTCGTTCATGTTGATCCGGAGGGCGGGGCCGCCCGCGGCCTCCAGGAGGAGGAGCGGCCCGCCCTGGGGCGTCCGGGCGATTCGTGCTTTGGAGACGAGGATCGGCGCATCGCCCAGGGGCCTCGCCGCATCGTCCCCGGTGAAAGGGGTTGAAAAATCGGCCTGGGCCAGGGCCGATTCCTGCTGGAACCGGAGCACGGCCTCCCGGCTGGCCGGGGCGATCCGCTCGTCCGCCCGGACCGATTCCGCCGCCGCCCCCCGGAGGCTTTTCCACAAGAGCGCAACAAAGCGACGGGTCAGCCAGAGGCGGAATTCGGACAGGGCCTCCGGCGCGCCCACCGTCATCCGCAACAGAATGCGGTCCTCCACGGGGTCGAACTGGAGGTTGAGTTGATGGAGCCGTTCCGTCATGATCCGGGAGACCAGGGGCCCGTTATTTCGACTTGGGCGCCGGTTTGGGTTTCGGGGCCGGTTTCGGTTTGGGCGCCGGCTTCTCCTTCGCGGGTTCTTCATGGCCGGCCAGGTTCATCAGCACCCGGAAATTGGACAGGGAATACAGATGGGCGTAGATCCAGGCCAGATACCCTTTCCGGAACAAGTCCACGATTTGCTCGTCATCCAGGTTGAACATGGCCGTTTCATCCACCATCAGCAGTTTGGCGAACCCGACCTTCTCGCCGGCCGGCAGGGTGATGTTGGCGGAAAAATCCTTGAACAGTTCCAGTTTCTGGAGCATCCGGATCATGTCCTTGGTGATCTCGTGCTGCCCGTTGTAGTTTTTCAGAAACTCGATGACTTTCGTGAACGGTTCCGTGGTATTCCCCTCTCCGTCGAACAGGGGCATGCCCTCGCCGGCGTCGAACCCTTCGTAGGCCGAATCGACGCAGACGCTGTACGACCCGTCCTGGGCCGCGTTGGCCACCAGTATAAACGGATACCGTCTGAAAAAGGCCGGGATATACCGCTCGCCCCGCCAGTTGCCCTGCGCATCCACAAACAGGTTCTCGTTGTTCCGCAATCCGAGAATGGCCACCGGGATGATCTCGTCCGCCGGGGTCTTCGTGAACACGATGGGATAATGCTTGGCCGATTCGAGGAATTCCTGGCCGACGATGATCACAGAGTTGAGTTCTTTGGCAAAGGGATAGCGGGTGACCGGGGCGATGGTGACCGATTTGTGGGTGACGGAGTTGAGGAAAATCGGATTCTTGTAGATGCCTTGGTTTGCCATGCCGTTGTCTCCTTGGGATCTGGGGTGAAGGGTCGCGCCCGATGCGGATCGGGGCCCGGGCCGATAACAACCGGAGAGTACCACGACCCGACCCTCCGGTCAATGAATGATGGAAAAAGTGACCGGAGAATTGGTCCCCGGGGTCGGAATGTGATATACATCACTGAATGGAGGATGAGTATGTCATACCATACGGAAAGCGACTGGTGGAAGCGCCGGACAGGGGGCGCCCTCGCCGATGGCGATGGGTCCCCGGCGGGCCTCGGGTCCTGCGGATCTTCGGGTAACCATTCAATGACCGTACGTGACAAATTCCGACAAATGGACCGGAAAAAATCGACAAAATAATACAAGAAATTTCTTGCCTGATGATTTGGTCTGTGGTATCCAGCATAACTGAAGTAAAAGATCAGATTTACAATTCAGGGCAGGGAGTCGATGGTTGTCCATTTCATGGTTACCGAAAGCATCCACAAAGGAGGGAACGGTGAAGAGGCGTACGTTCACGACGGTATTGACGTGTTTGGTAGGAGTTCTTGTTGTCGCTTCAGTCTCCTGGTCGCAGGTACCGAGCCAGGCGCAACCGGGCGCCGTGGAACAATCCCTCGAACCGGAGCGGTTCCGCGAACCGGTTCAGATCCCGGACCTGATCATCCAGGACCGGGATGACGGAGAGATCGAAGGCGCCGCCGATGTCCGGTTTACCCTGGAAAACATTCGGTTCCAGGGCAATACGGTCTTTTCGTCCGACACCCTCCGCGGACTCATCGCCGATTCCCTCGGCAAGTCCATCCAGGTCGGGACCCTCCCCACCCTGGCCAGCCGCATCACCCAGCATTACAAGCAAAACGGCTTCATCCTGAGCCGCGCGTACATCCCCCCCCAAAAGATCACAGACACGGTGGTCATAAAGGTCCGCGAAGGCCGCCTTGGGGATGTCATCGTCCAGGGCAACCAGCGCTACAGCAACCGGCTCATCACCAACACCCTCCGGATCATCCACAGCCGGGGCGCGGTCAACGTCAAGGACCTGGAGCGGGGGCTCCTCCTCCTGACGGACATTCCGGGCCTCGATGTGAGGGCCACCCTCAAGCCGGGAACCGAACCGGGCACGACGGACATCGTCCTGGATGCCATGGAGGACCGGGGGTATCATGTCGGCATCGATTATAACAATTACGGCACCGACACCGTATCGGACCATCGGTTCGGCGTCTCCGCCTCGGCGACGAACCTCACGGGCATGGGGGACCTCCTCTCGGTCCGCGGCGTCACCGGCGAGGAAGGATTCAGCGGTCTGCTATACGGCCGGGCCGACTACAGCATGCTGGTGGGGTATGAGGGCGTCCGGTTCGGACTCTACCTGCAGCACCTCGAATATGAACTCCAGGAGGAATTCGAGGAGTTCGATTACGAGGGCCGGTCCTTTGCCGGCGGGGCCTGGATCAGCTACCCCTTTTTCCGGACCCGGCAGTTCAGCTGGTGGGGGGAAGTGGGGCTCGACGTGATCAACCAGGAACAGGAGATCCTGGGAGAGGACATCGGCGAGGACCGGGTGAGGCCCTTCTACCTGGCCAACACCTTCCAGATCAACGACCGGTTCGGCGGCCGGAATTCCTTCCGGCTCAACGCGGTCTTCAACCGGGACAGCTTCCTGGGCGGCACCGACAACAATGAGGATGACGCCATCCGGCTCGAATCGGATTTCAACTTCTTCAAGCTCGAGATCGATGCGGCCCGTTACCAGAAACTGCCCGCCGGTTTCGGCCTGATCCTGTCCGGCACGGCCCAGATTTCAGACGACCGACTCCCCACCTCCCAGCAGTTGTCCATGGGCGGCCAGGGAACGGTGCGCGGCTATGATCAGAGCGAATTCAGCGCGGACAGCGGCGGGTACTTCAACGCCGAACTCCGCATCCCGATTCTCGGGGCCGAGACCGTCAAATGGTTCGGCACGGGAAAGACCATCGGGGAAACCCTCCAGTTGGCCCTTTTCGTGGACGGCGGGTTCGCCAACATCAACAACACCATGTCCGACTCGGAAGAGGCGATGGACGACGCCGATTTCGGCGGCGGCGGGTTGGGGCTCCGGTTTACGTATTCTCCGTGGTTCCAACTCCATGCCGATTACGCCCATCATCTTTTCGGGGACGACCCCCAGGATGAAGACGTGGAGGACAACGGTATCTTTTATATCCGGGCGAGCCTCATGTATTAGGGCGGCCGGTATGAACCGGATGGCGTTCAACCATATTTTATGGATAATAATTTTTTTCAGCATGTTCCGTTTTCAGTGCATTCAATGCAATAAAACATTGCCCTTTTTTGCATAGAGGAGGTTTGTCATGGCCAGTTTAAGCAGAAAGATCAAAAGAGCCCAGTTGAGAAAGAAAGGTTTTGGTCGGAATCACAATACCGGTCTGAACACCCTGGAGCGGAGCGCGACAAGCGCCCGTCAGTTCGGGGCGACGCTGGGCGGCGCCCTGGTGCTGTTGTCGGCGCCGGCGGTACTGGCCGGCGAAGGCTTTACCACCCAGGTGGACGGAAACACCACTACCTTCAACCAGACCGCGCCCAGGGTCTTCAACCGGACCGACGTCTACAACATCGGCGTGGATGAAGTCCACCAGTACAACCAGCCCGGCGCGGACAGCATTTTCGTCCAGCGCGTCATGGGCGGGGATTCCTCCTCATTGCTAGGGC
>CAYPCE010000002.1:0-52136 GCA_964409085.1 uncultured Desulfobacteraceae bacterium
ACATCACGGTCGGCGACATCCGGCTGGACGCTGAATCCAACAAGGACGGCGTCGTAAAGATCGCGACCCTGTCCATTAAAAACAACGGGTCGGAAATCGATGCCGGCGGCACGGCGGGCGTGTTCGGGCCGGCGTCGCTGGCCGTCAATCCGGACCTTCCACTCGCCATCACCCTGGCGTTGAAAAACGTCGAGGCCGGGGATTTCCTCAAGGAACCGCCGGTGGCGGGACGGTTTTCCGGGACCCTCAAGGCCGACGGCGCCCTGAAAAACCTCAAGGCCTCCATCGACCTGTCGGCCCGGAACCTCGGCGCGGCGGACGCCGCCATCGGCGACGTGGACCTGCTCGCCGGCTTTTCCGACGGCCGGGTCCGCATCGAAAACCTGACCGTGAAAAACCGGACATCCGCCGTCCGGGCATCCGGAACGGCGGAGGTCCTGAAACCCGGAACCTTCGAACCCCTGGCGGACCCAACCTTCGACATCGCCCTGTCGTCGGACCGGATCATGCCGGGCGAGTTCGTACCCGACGCCGCCGGGACCCTCGCCCTGGACGCCTCGGTGGGCGGCAGCGCATCGCGGCCCACCGCCGGTGTAAATCTGTCCGGCCGGTCCCTCCGCTTCGCGGACATCCGCATCGGAGATGCGGACGTCGACGTTCAACTGGCCCCGTCCGGATTGTTGACGATCAACCGGCTCTCGGTGGCTAACCAGGGATCGTCCATCACCGGCAAAGGAACCCTCCAACTCTACAAGGACGCCCCCGGATTCGACCCGACCCTGCCCCTGGACCTTGCCCTGACCCTCGCGGAAGTGGAGGCCGGCGACTTTATCCAGGACGAACCCGCGAAAGGAACCCTCAGCGGCGCGGCGACGGTGACCGGCAGCATCAAGGCGCCCAAAGCCGATCTGGACCTCCGGGCCCGGAACCTGGCGGCGGCGGGCAACACCATCGGCGACGTGGACGTGACGCTCGGCTTCGCCGACGGCCGGGCCCGCATCGAAGAGATAACCGTCAAAAACAAGGATTCAAACCTCCGGATCAGCGGCACGGCCCAGGTCCTGTCGTCCGCCGACATGACGCCCCTGGCCGATCCGACCTTCGACCTGGCGGTGGCCTCCGACGGGATCTTCCTCCAGAATTTTCTCCCGGACCTGAAAGGCAAGGTCGTTCTCAACGCCGATGTGACCGGATCGGTAAAGCAGCCCAGGGGAACCGTGAACCTCGCGGCATCCGGCCTGGACCTGGGCGCCCAGAAAATCGACGCCGTTTCCCTCGCCGCCCGCATGACCGGGGACAGGATCAGACTCGATCCCCTGAAAGTAACGATCCGAAACGGCGAAACCCTCACCGCCACCGGAACCTACACCCTGCCCGACGCCTACGATCTGGCCATCCGGTCTTCCGGGATTTCGCTGTCCAGCATCGACGCCGTCCGAAAGGCCGACGTGGCCCGGGGCACGGTGCGGCTGGACCTGTCGGGCCGGGGGACCATCGCCGACGCGGCCCTGTCGGGCGACATCGGGATCAGCGACCTGAAGGTTCAGGGAAAACCGCTGGACGACGTCAAAATGAACCTGCGCGTGGGCGACGGCCGGGCCCAGGTGGCGGCCGACGCCGGGTTCCGGCTCGACGCCGACTACAATCTCAACGACCAGACCTTCACCGCCGCCGTCGATTTTCCCGGCACGGACCTCGGCCCCTATTTCGAGCTGGCCGATCAGTCGGACCTGGGCGGCCTGCTGACCGGCAGGATCACCGCCGAGGGCAATGCCGGTGCACCGGACGCGGTCACGGCCCGGGTGGACCTTTCCCGGCTGCTCCTCACCTACCAGGAGACCGAGCTGATCGCCGCGGACCGCCTCGACGCGACGTTCCGGAACGGTGCCGTCACGATTCCCGGCTTCTCCCTCGACCTGCTCCGGAAAGGCAACCTGACCGTGCGGGGGAACGTGGATCTGGACGGCCCCATGTCCGTCACCGTGAACGGCGACATCCCCCTGAGCGTGGCCCGGGCCTTCACGGATGCGGTCCCGGACCTCTCCGGGACCCTCGGGTTGTCGGCGGACGTGGGGGGCCGGACCACTCAACCGGCAATCAAAGCCGAGGTGGACCTCCGGAACATCGCCATGTCCGTGCCGGGCATCGCCCAGCGGCTCCACGACCTCAACGGAAAGATCCGGATGTCGCCGGACTCCCTCCGGTTGTCGTCCGTTTCCGGAAAACTGGACGACGGCCGGTTCACCCTGAACGGCGACGTGGGGCTGAAAAATTTCCAGCCGGACCGCATCGACGTCGGACTCAAGGCCGAAGCCCTGCCGGTCCGCGTACCGGACATGCTGGAAATCCTGATCAACGCCGACCTCGGCATGAACGGCACGCCGGAAAAATCGACCGTGAGCGGCGAGGTCGTCCTCCTGGAGGGCAGCTACTTCAAGGATGTCAATCTCAACCTCATCACCCCCCTCAAGGGGCTGACGGAGAAAAAACGGGAGACGGCCCCCGCCGCCCCGCCCCGGCCCCAAAAGACGGATACCGCCTCGGAACCGTCGATTCTGGACAATGTCGAGCTGGACATATTCGTCAAGAACCGCGCACCATTCCTTGTCGATAACAACCTGGCCTACATGGAAATCCACCCGGACCTCAAAGTCGAGGGAAACGTGAACACACCGCTCATCGCGGGCCGGGCCGAGATCCGATCCGGTTCCGTCACCTACCAGGACCGCACCTTCGAAATCACGAAGGGCGACATCGACTTTCTCAATCCGTATAAGATCGAACCCACCCTCGATATCGCGGCCGACTCGACGATCCGGGACTGGCGGGTGACCCTCAACATTTCCGGGGTCCCCGATGCGCTCAATTTCAATCTGAGTTCCAAGCCGAGCCTGGACGACGGCGACATCCTGTCGCTGATCATGTTCGGCCGCACCGCCGGCGAGATGATCAGCGGCGAGGGCGGCACGACCCAGGCGCCGGGCCAGATGGTGGCCGACATCGTCTCCAGCACGGTGGGCGACGACATCAAGAAGGCCACGGGCCTCGACATCCTGGAGGTCGAACTCCAGGACGACGCGGAGGCGGGCGGAAGCGACGTGAAAGTGACCATGGGCAAGGAACTGTCGCGCCGGATGTCCGTGAAATACTCGGTGGAGTCCAAGGACGGGGAGATGGTCGGCCGCACGTCGGCCGAGTACAAAATCCTGGAAAACCTGCTGATGAGCGGCTTTCAGGACAACACGGGAACCTTCGGCGGCGAACTGACGTTCCGGCTGGAATTCCGGTAGGACGACCCTATGACGCGATTCTTCTTCTGGCTGCTGGCGGGATTGATTTTGACGACCCCATGCGCATGGGGCGCTGAGCCGGCCGGGGCCGGTCCGGAGACCGGCCCGCCGACCGTATCGGATGTGATCGTTCGGCTCGACAACGTCGGCCCCGAGGACGACAAGACGCTTCTGGAAGCCATGGCCCGGTCGGCCATCTTCATTGATCCGGGCGACGCGCTGGCTGAAAAATCCCTCCAGGACACCATCGACGCCCTGAAGCTCATCGCGCTGTTTTCCGAAATCCATGTCGATACAGAGGAGACCGCCGATGGGCTCGCCCTCGTCTTCGACCTGACCGTGGCCGACCGCATCAAGGACATCGATATCGACGGGAATTTCCCGGTCCTGGAGCGGGAGGTGTTGAACGCCATGTCCGTGGCCGTGGGCGACGCTTATTTCCCCGACAAGGTGATGGCGCAGGAATCCCGGATCGCCGATCTGTTCAAGCGGCAGGGGTTCTATCACCCGACGGTCTCCATCGTTCCGCGCCGGGACGACGCCGACCGTCATTACGTCCTCGGAATCACTATCGACAAGGGCCCGTACCACGACATCCGCTCCCTCGCCTTCAACGGCAACGATTCGTTTTCCGATCTGCGGCTCAAAATCCGGATGGACGCATGGACCCGGTCGCTGCTGCCCGGTTCCGCCGGCCGGTTCATCAAAAAAGATTTCGAGGACGACATCCGGGACCTGCGGGAATTTTACCGGGCCAAGGGATTCGCCGAATCCGAGATCGATTACGAGGCCAATCTGGACGACGCGGAAGAGACCGCGACGATCGTCGTCAATATCGTCGAGGGACCCCGCTACCGGGTGGACATCGAAGGCAACGAGGAATTCTGGGGCTTCACCCTGAAAAAGGACCTGACGATCTTCGAGGAGGGCAACCAGGGCGGCCGGGGCCTGCGCAAAAGCGTCCGCGGTATCGAAAAACGGTACGCCGCCGGCGGCTATCCCGACGCAAAGGTGGAGGTCCAGACCGATGATGAAAAAAAAGAAGGGGTCCGGGATCTCGACCTGACCATCGAGGAGGGCCGCCGCGTCATCGTGAAGACCGTTGCCATCACCGGCAACACGGCCTTCGACGACGAAAAGATCCTGAAGCAGATGCTCACCGGTCCGCCCGGAGTTCTCTTCGACGGCGCCTTCGACCCCAACGAGCTGGAAAAGGACAAAAACGCGATCCTTTCCCTCTACTACAAGGAGGGGTACCGGTCCACGAAGATCGAGACGCCGCTGTCATGGAACGACGACAAAACCCGGGTCTCGGTCGAGGTGCGGATCAATGAAGGGGTGCAAACCGTCGTGTCCGAGACGGTCGTCGAGGGCAACACCCTCATCACGGACGGGGAGGCCCTGGCGGCGATCCACCTGACCCCCGGCACGCCCTTCCGGGAATACATGCTCGAAAGCGACGGCAACGCGCTGGCGGCCCTGATCTCCGAGCACGGACGGCCCTATGTCCGGGTGAGCGGAGAGTTCACCCTCTCCGACGACGACACGAGCGCCCGGGTCGTTTACACCGTGGACGAGGGCCTCCAGGTGACCATGGGCCAGGTCTACATCACGGGCAATTTCAAGACCCGGGAGCGGATCATCCGCCGGGAGTTGACGATCCATCCCGGCGATCCCTTTTCGCCCAAAAAGCTCCTGGAAACCCAGCGGAACATCCGGGACCTGGACATCTTCGAATCCGTCCGGTTCAAGGCGGTGGGGCTGAAGGAAAGGGCCGACACCGTCGACCTGTTCGTGGAGATCGAGGAACGGAAACCCTACGTCGTCTCCTTCGGCGGCGGGTACGACACCCGGCGGGAACTCTTTTTCCACGCCCGGGGCGAAAACCGCAACCTCCTGGGCCTCAACCTGTCCACCTGGCTGGCCGGGGAAGTGAGCCAGATCGGATACCGGGGCGAATACGGGTTCACGGAGCCGCGCCTTCTGGGGTCCCGGATCGCCATGTCCCTGGGCCTGTTCGCCGAAGAGCGGGAGGAACGCAACCAGGATTTCGGCATCCGGACCTACGGGGCCTCCGCCGGCTTTACCCGCCGGTTTTTCGACAAGCTGAGCCTCTCCCTGGGGCTCCGGTACGAAAACCGGGACCAGGTCCGGCGCGACGATATCAAAGCCGGTGAGACCGCGATCTACGAGGACGACGAATTCCGGCCCCGCCAGATCGTGGTGGCCTCACCCGCCATCGGCTTCGACACCCGGGATTCCTTCATCAACCCCAAAAAGGGCGTCTATGCCACCATCGGCGCGGACGTCTCCACCGGGGTGGAAAACTCCCTGGACAATTTCGTCAAATACCGGTTCGACGCCCGGTGGTACGTCACGCCGGTCAAACGGCTCACCTTCGCCCTGCGGGGGCAGGGCGGCTACATCGATCCCTACGGCGGCGTCGACAAGGTGCCCGACGATCAGCTTTTTTTCCTGGGCGGGACCTCGGACGTGCGCGGGTTCGACGAGAACCTCCTCCTGCAGGGTGCCGATGACGGCCCCCTGGGCGGTCACAAATCCCTCATGGGCAGCGTCGAGGCCCGCATCGCCCTCGGGGCCGGCTTCGAACTGGCGCTCTTCTACGACATCGGACGCCTCTCCGACACCTTCGGGGAGACCGGCGGCACCGCCGGGTTCCGCTCCACCGCCGGCGGCGGCATCCGGTACATCACCCCGGTGGGCCCCATCGGATTCCTCTACGGTTTCAAGCTCGATCCCAGGGAAGAGGAACCATCGGGACGGCTCCATTTTTCCATCGGGTACACTTTCTGATCCCACGCCCGTACCCACCCGCCACGCCCCATCAGGTTGGATCCGCGCCAGCCCCCATGCTGAGCGTGGAGTGAAACCATTCCCTGAACACCGCATTGTAGGTTTTCCTCCCGGCGGCAATATCCAGATAGGCCCTGCCCGCCCGGCTGCCAGAAACGGCGAAGAACCATTTGATGAGCCGGGGGCATCGGTAGAATATTGGCGCGATACGATGGATCACCGACAGTTCATCCAATATCTCCCGCTTGAAATCACGGTTGTAGTGGAGCAATTCTTTCCGGTCGCCGGTGGCCAGGGCGGCCGTGATGGCACCGGCGGCCAGCCATGCCCCCTTGAAGGCGTGGTAGATACCCTCGCCGGTGATGGGATCGGTCACGCCGGCGGCATCGCCGATCACCAGTCCGCGCCGGTTGGCGAAGACCGATTCCTTTTTGGGCGAATGGGGAATTGGGTGCCCCCGGAAATGATCGATCCGGCAGGTGTCCGCCAACCCTTTCCCCGACAGGTAGCGCCGGAACCATCCGTTCAGGTTTTGAATCCGGCCGGCCGTGGTGAGCACGCCCACCGACAGGTGATCTGATTTGGGAAAGACCCATCCGTAACCTCTGGGGACGACGCCGAAATCGAAATGGACTTGCCCTTTGAAACGGTCCAGCATCAGGGACGCCGGTGGATAGACCTCGCCCTGGACCGCCGCCATCCGTTTTGCCTTTATTTGCAGTCCCAGCGCCTTGGCTGTCCGGCTGTTGACGCCGTCGGCGCCGGCCAGAATTCGGGTTCGGATGTTCCCCGTATCCGTGCTGATGCTCAGGCAAGTCGAGCCGGAAAAGGAACGGAAGGATTCACCGGAGCGGATACGGGCCCCCGCATCCGACGCCTGCCGGCACAAAAAAGCGTCGAACCGGTCTCGCATGACCATCTTGATGGTCGTGCCATCCAGAGATTCTTTGTGAACCGTGCGGTAATCGACGCCGATGTGGGCGGTCCTCGCCGCGTCTTCCGCCAGACCGTCGATGGGGAAAGGGATCAGCCGCACGGCCCGCTCGGTGAGACCGCCGCCACAAAGCTTGTAGCGGGGCAATGCCCGCTTTTCCAGGATGACGGCGTCGATGCCCCGGCTCGCCAGAAGGTATCCCAGCAACGCGCCGGCCGGACCGGCGCCCACGATCACCACATCGCAGGACGTCATAACATGGAATTCAGGCCATGCCGCCGTTGGCGTAAAGGATCTGGCCGTTCACCCATTGCCCCTCGGGGCTGGCCAGAAAGGCGACGACCCGGGCGATGTCCTCCGGTTGCCCCAGCCGTTTCAGGGGCGCCATGTCGGCCATCCGCTGTTTCACTTCTTCGGTCTTTCCGGTGTTGAACAGGTCGGTCTCCACCGGCCCCGGCGCCACGGCGTTGACGGTGATCCCGCGCCCTTCCAGCTCTTTGGACAGGATGCGCGTGAACATCTCCACCGCCGCCTTGGTACCGGCATAGACGGCATATCCCGGCAGGGCCATGCGGATGATGGTGGTCGACATATTGATGATCCGTCCGCCGTCCCTTATGCGCCGGGCCGCTTCCCGAAGGGGCATGAAGGTTCCCCGGGCGTTGACGGCGAAAAGGCGGTCGAACTGGTCATCGCTGGTCTCAGCGATGGGCGTGGTTTTTTCCAGCGCGACGCCCGCGTTGTTGACCAGAATGTCGAGCGCCCCGAACGCCGTTTCAGTTTCGTCGAAGAGGCGGCCGACATCCTCCGTGCGGCCGACATCCCCCTGAAGGGCGACGGCCCTGCCGCTGTTTTTCCGGATCTTCTCCACCACATCGTTGGCCGCTCCGTCATTTCCGACGTAGTTGACCGCGACCGAAGCGCCGGCCGATGCCAGCCGCAACGCGATGGCCCGGCCGATGCCGCGCGAAGCGCCGGTGATCAGCGCAGTTTTGCCTTCCAGTGGTTTGGATTTCATATGCCAGTTCCCATTTTATCGCTGTCTGAACCAGGATTTATGAGATTAAAGGATTAGCGGATTTCAGAAGCTTGAATCCCACCAATCCTTTAATCCCGTAATCCCGGTTCAGACAGTTGAGTGACTAATTGAACAACCCCAACTGAACCTGCCCTTCCCTCTTCTTCTTTTTGTAAATCGGCGTTTCACGTTTCAGCAATCGGCTTTCGATGTCCGACACAAACGGCGACCGCTTCCGTTCCAGGGTGTTGCCGTAAAGGGTCCGCTTTTTCGACCAGGAGAGAACCAGTTGAGATTTGGCCCGGGTCATGCCGACGTAGAACAGGCGTCGTTCCTCGTCCACATCCACGTCATCGCCGCCGGCCCGCTGATAAGGGATCAATCCCTCCTCGCAGCCCATAATGAAAACAACCGGAAATTCCAACCCCTTGGCTGCGTGCAGGGTCATCAGCGATACCTTCTGGACGTTGGCGGCGCACACATCCGGATCGGCGTCCAGAGCGATGGCGTCCAGAAACGCCGCCGCATCCCGGTGATGAGCCGCCGCGGTCGCCATCAGCCGATCATACGCATCCATTCGACGGTTGTCTTCAGATATGACCTCCCACAAGTTCAGGGTCCGTACGAGGCGATTCAGCCGGTCGGCCACCGGTCGGTCGGCGAATTCCTTTTTCAATTCGGAAAGGCCGTGCATCATCTTCTTGATGTCCTGTTGATCGGCGGTTCCCGGGCCGACGGCGGAGGTTGCGGCAGCATGCGCCAGGGCGTCCGGCAGGGGCATTCCGCTGTCGAAAAACCAGGCACGGAAGCGGTCGATCGTCGCTTTCCCTGCACGGAAATGCGACAGGGATGAAACGGCTTCGAGATCCCCGAACCGGCCGAGGCCTTCCATGAGCCGCAGACAGGAGATCAGGGGCGCGATGCCGGGTTGATCGTAAAGGTGCTCCCGGCTGGCCATCTGATAGGGAATGCCGGCGCCGTCAAAGACCTCTGCCACGATCCGGCCCTGAACCTTTGTCCGGAACAGCACGCCGAAGTCGGAGAAGGCATGGTCGACCGCCCCGCCGTCGGTTTTCCCGAAATCGATGGCATGAAAACTCGACCCGCCCACCATCCGCTCGATGGTCTTCCCGACCGCCACGGCTTCGGCGCGTTCCGAGGCCGCCTCCCGGATCGTCAACGTGTCGATGCCCTTCAGGCCGGAGTACACCCGCGCCCCCTCGCCGTCGATGGCATGGTCCCCCAGTACCTGGGCCGAGGCCTCCAGAATGGTCTCCACCGACCGATAGTTTCGATGGAGGCGGATCAGCCGGCTCTCCGGAAAATCGGCGGCGAAGCGCTCGAAAAACCGGACGTCCGATCCCCGGAACCCATAGATGGACTGATCCGGGTCGCCGATCACGCACAACCCCCGTCCCTCCGGCGACAGGAGCCGGATCAACCGGTACTGACCGAAATTGAGGTCCTGGTATTCGTCCACGAAGACATAACGGAACCGCCGCCGGCATCGGGCCAGAAAATCGGGGTCCTCATCCAGTTTCTTCGCCACTTTCAGGATCAGGTCCTCGAAATCCCACCCCGCCATTCGGCTCAGCAGGTCCTGATAGATTCGATAGACCGCCCGAAACCCGTCCGGATCTTCCCGCGCCCCGGGTCCCGGTCGATCATCGGGTGTCAGCAACTGCTGCTTCGCCTCCCGGATCATCGTCGCCGCGGCCTCCGGCGAGATATTGATATCGCGTCCCTCTTTCCGGGAGCGGCGCAACGCCTCCCGGATGAGCAGCATCCGCTCGGCATCATCCAGCACCGACCCGGTCTCCCCGATCTCTTCTTTCAGGAGCCCAAGACACAGGCCGTGGAAGGTGGTCGTCAGCGGCAGCCCCTCTTCCGGGGAGAGCAGGGTTTCCAGCCGTTCCGCCATCTCCCGCGCCGCTTTGTTGGTGAAGGTGACAGCCAGGACGGCGTCCGGGGGGACATTTTCATCCCGGATAAGATGGGCGATGCGGTGGGTGAGGGTCCGGGTTTTTCCGGCGCCGGGGCCGGCGACGATCAGCAACGGGGCGGTGCCATGAAGAACCGCCTCCCGTTGTTCGGGGTTGAGGCCGTCTGTGATATTGCCGGTCGGGACGGGGTCAGCGCTGTTTCGGGCCGAATCCGACCCCTCCCGCGATGCCGTTGCCGGATCATCGCAGGTCGGCGTGCCGGGTGCCCCGGGCGGCAGTTGGGGTTGCCCCCTGGTTTTGCCGGCGGCGTTCGCCTTCGGTTTTCCGAAAAGGGAATACTGGCCCCGCCGTTCATCCCGCTCATCATCGGTGAACAGCGTGATCCGGCCGTATTCGCCGTCGTATCCCGGAACAATGCGGACCGTTTCGGCCCGCATGCGGCGGATCGCCTCGCCCAGCAGGGGAATCCCCGCCGCTTCGATGGCGTCGATGGGCGTTTTGAGCAGGATATCGAGTTCGGGGCCGAGGGCCCGCAAAAGGGCCGTATAGGGGGTTTGAACCGTGTTCGTTTTGGGCCCCTTGCCGAAAATCTCCGACAGGATTTCCGGCAGGGGGATGATGTGGCGGCACGGCAGGGCCGTGTCCGGCCGCCGGCCTCCGGGATGGTCGGCGAGGGCCGCCGTCCGGTGCAGCACGCCCAGGGTCAGGGGTTTCCCGCATTCGGGGCAGCGGTTGTCCAGCCGCATGGACTCGGCGGGGTGAAGACAAACCCCGCATTTCCGGTGCCCGTCGTAATGGTATTTTCCCTCTTCCGGGTAGAGATCGAGGGTGCCGAGGCACCGGGCGGGATCGCCGCTCTTCAGGGCCGACCGGAGGGCCGGAAAGGACCATTCCATGCTGAAGCGGTTGGCGTTCCGGCCCAGGGTGAAGACCGAGTGGGCGTCGGAATTGGAGACCAGCGTCAGGCCGTCCAGGGCCGACACCCGCCAGTTCATGGGCGGATCGGAAGACAGGCCGGTCTCGGCGGCGAAGATCTCCGGGGTCAGGTCCCCGAAACAGTCCGCGATGGCGTCGAAGCCGGATTTGGAGCCCAGCACCGAAAACCAGGGGGTCCAGATATGGGCCGGGATGAGGATGGCCTCCTCCGACGTTTCCAGGAGAATGTCCAGCAGATCCCGGGCGTCCAGCCCCAGAATGGGGCGTCCGTCGGACTGGATGTTGCCGATGGCGTCGAGCTTCCGGTTGAACGTTGCGGCGGCGTCCAGATCCGGCAGAAGGATCACCTGGTGGTTTTTCCGCGTCCGGCCGTCCTTTTTGTAGATATTGCTGATCTCACCCTGGAGAACGAACCGGACCTCGCGCCGGCAGCCCGGAACAACGGCGCCCGCCCAGCTCGCCTCGATGTCGTCCCGCAGCTTGAACAGACCCGGCTCGGCCGGAACCAGCTTTTCGGACAGCTCGGCGAACCAGGCCGGATGGGTGACGTCGCCCGTTCCCACCAGCGCGATGCCTTTCTGCTGAGCCGCCACATACAGGTGCTCCAGGTCGAGGGTTTTCGATGTGGCCCGGGAGTATTTCGAGTGGACGTGGATGTCGGCGATGAATTCCATGGGAGGGCATTTAACCATAAAAAGGGGCGGAACACAACTTTTCCGCCGGATCGATCCGGCATGGATGTCCCGGTCTCCGGCGCCGTCTTCTCCGGCTCCGGTCTCTCCCCGGTTGACCGTGCGGCGTCGGGCGGAATCGTATGGCGGTTGACCCGGCCGCGCCGGAACCGGGACCACCGGAAATTCGCACCGGTCAAATCCGTTTCCCGGCGCCACTCCCCCCTGAAATCGGTGCCGCCCAGCGTGGCCGCCGCGAACACCATCCGCTGAAGGCGGGATGACCGGGGATCTTTTGTCATTGCCCGCCAGCCCGCATAGGAGGAGAGCCCCATGAACGCCAGGGCGGCGCCGGACACCGCCAGGGCCATGGACCAGTCCACGAACAGGCAGAAGAAGACCGCCAGCGATACGGGCGCCGCAATGGAACAGTTCAGGGTCCAGTGCAACCGGGATGCCTCGGAGAGAATGTCCCGCAGCGGTTTGACATGGTACATCAGGATTTTCAATTCAAACAGAAAGACCAACACCACCCCCAGCGCCACCGTCGTCAGGGCGCCGCAGGTCGCGACGAACCAGAGGGGAAGCCCCACAATCCGAGACATCGCCGTTCCCAGGACCAATACAAACGCCAGTAAAAGGGTCTCTTTCATCGCCACTATCCGCGGTGTCGCCCGGAACAGCAGCTCCCGGGGAAGATCGACGTGGACCCTGTTCAGGCAATGGTAAAACAGCACAACCGTGAGGATGATCTGAAACCAGGTGGACAGCCCGAACAAAGCGGTCATTCCCATAAGAAACCGCCAGGCATCGGTGTGATCCCGGCTGAACGGTTTTGTCCACAGGAGGTAACAGGCGATGGCGATTCCGACGGCCAGACCGGTCTGACACAACCATGCCAGGACCCTCCCGAAAAGATCGTATTGTTCATAAGGGACCGGCTCCGCCGTCGTCACGAATATCGCGGCTGAAATGGTCAGCGCCCCCGCGCCGACGGCAGCCGCCAGAATGGCCCCCACGGCGACGGCCGCCAGGGCCGGGGAGAGATACATGGTGAGAAAACAGGCCAGGGTACACGCCAGAGCAGCCAGGCCGGCGATCACCCGGTCAAATCGGATGCAGAAGAAAAGGAACAGGGCGATCGCCGACGCAAAGCCGATGGTGCATAAAACCGCCTCACCCGCCCCTGCCCATCCCAGGCAGCGGTCCAGGCATGCCTGCACCATGACGAACAGGGCAATGGCGGAACCGGAAAACAGAAAGCCCGACACCGCCGCCCCGGTCGTGGCGGCCAGATTCATTCCCCATTGACAGCGCCGTCGGGCGCCGATCCGGGCGCCGCAGAACCGGGCGCCGGTCAGCGTCGCTCCCCTGAAACTGACCCCGCGGAGGTCCGCGCCCGTGAAATCGGCATTTGACAAATCCTTGCCCGCGAAACACTGCTTTCGAAGATCCTGATGGGCAAAATTCATCCTTCCTCCTCCCCTTGTGCGGCGCGATCCCGCGGTGGTCGAACCGGAATCGGCGTTCTTCGGCCCGCCGTCCCCCGTTGAAGAAATGTGCCGTCATCGTACCGATAGGTCTTGCCGTCCCGCAGATCGACGGCGGCCCAAACCCCGTTCCCGCCGGCCGTAAAAACGGCCGCCAATTCGCCCGACGCCACATCCCAGAGGCGCAGGACATTGTCGAAAAACAGATTACATGCGGCGATGGCGCGACCGTCGGGAGTGAACCGCGACTCAAGAATCAAACTGTTTCGACCCGTCTTCAACAATCGGATGGGGCGTCCGGCGGCCGCGTCCCACAGCTGAATGCCTTCTGGAAAACGCGAGGCCGCGATAATGCTCCCGTCCGGACTGAACGTGACAGAATAGGGGGCGATGCTGTGATCGTACAGCCATTCCAAAGCCTTTTTTTGCGATCGATTCAACCAGCCGTTATTGCTCATCAAGTGCATTACAACGTCGATTTTCATGCCCACATCGTTCAGCCACGGCATCATCCAGTTGCCGATTCCCTGGATCCGGTCCACTTCCTCTCTCCTATCCGTCCGCCAGATCTGGATGCCGCTGTAGGGCAGAACGGAAGCGAACCGCCCGCCGACCGGGCTGAACGCCGCATATGCGGGTGAGTAGAAACCGGCATCGAACGTCAGCCTCGGGCGACCATGATCATCTCCTATCCGTCGCAGTTCGGCGCCGGTCGCGACGTCCCACAGGCGGATGGTATTATCCCTGGCGGAGGACAGGAGAAATCGCCCGTCCGGACTGAAATCGATGGACTCGATTGGCCCTGGATGCCCCCTCAATTCCCTTATGGTTTTTCCAGAGCCGATATCCATGAAGGCAATCGGAAAATCCCCCGTGTCGCCGATCCTTCCGCCGGGCACGGCGACGATCTTCCCGTCCGGACTGAACTGGAACACGCCGTCGCTTTCCGTTCGCAATTCCCGTAATGCGCTTCCCGTGGCCACATCATGGAAACCGAGCCTCCCGTCTCGAAATGCCGAAGCAACCGTCTTGCCGTCCGGACTGAACCGTACCGTCCGGCCGCCCGCGCCTTCCAGGCGTCTCAACTCCCGATAGGGATGTAAATCCCAAATTCGAAGGATTTCATCGCGCGAGGTGGATGCGAGATATCCGCCGTCCGGGCTGATGTCGAGGGACAGAAACAGAATCCGGTGAGATGCCATCGCCTTGAGTTCCCGCCGGTTTTCCACATCCCAAAGATGAATTCCGGAATCGCCCGACCTGAACGCGAGGACCTTGCCGTCCGGACTGAAACGGAGGGTCCGGGCCCGTCCGTCCGTCGGAATGACGGCCGTCGGCCAACCGGCCACCATATCCCACATGATGATCTCATCACCGTCGGTGGCCGCGGCAATGGTCTTCCCATCCGGATGCAGCGCCAGTTCGCCAATTCTCACGGAAAGATCCTCAAACCGAGCGACCACCAGCCCGGATGCCACGTCCCATAGAAACACCGAGCATTCACGCCATTTTCCCGCGACTCGCGTCCCGGTCGATGAAAACCGCATGGCGCAATCGCAATAGTCAAACTGGCGGCGTTCCGTGTTTTTGCCCACGCCCTTCGAATACCCTCTCCTGCTTTCATAAATGCACAGCGGCCCCGAAGCCCGCGCCAGCGCGCCGGTTTCGGCGTTCCAGACTCTCAGGATGCGGTCATGGGCGCTGGTGATCACCGCTTTACCCTTCGGCGCGAATCGCACTGAAGAAACGGTTTTGGGATGCGGCAGGATCACGGGTCCGGAGTGCTGGGCGACACGCCAGACGTAAACGGTATCCGCTCCTCCACTGGCCAGCGTTTCCGAATCCGGACCGAAGTCGAGGGAACCGCATTTCTCATCCTGCTGAAAATGGCGGATTTCTTTTCCATCGCTCATCCGCCAGACCCGGATGCGCCCATTGGAAGCGCCGGCGGCGATCAACGTGCCATCGGGGCTGATGTCGACCGAATAAAGGCGCTCTTCAGGCGCGGGGAACCGGAAAATTTCCCGCCCATCGGCGACGGTCCACAACCGCACCCGCTCCGATCCGTCGGCCACAGCCAAAACCTTTCCGTCCGGGCTGAAGGCCAAATCGGTGACGATGCGCAACCCGAGGAAATCCGATATCGCTTCGGTCACGTTTTCGATGCGTTCCCCCTGGGGGACAAGGGGCGGATGGCTTTCCACGGCCACCGCGGGAATGGGCGCCGACAGAAAAAAAGAAAAGAGAATCGTCAAAAAACGGGTGTTCACCGGGAACCTTCCTGACAAAATTTGTCGCCGATGTTCAAATTCCGACAGAATTTTCAACCGGCGATTTGCGGTCAAACCGGACCATTGGACGGAAAATCCATATTGGGTATGACCCCTTTTGTCCTCACGGCCGGCATGGGTCTCTGGAACGGGATCATCGTCCGTCATCCCTTATGCAAAGAATTTGCCAAGGCAGGTTTCCAGGATGTTGGGTGGTGCAGATTACACGGAAGCAGGGGATGGAGGTGCGCCGCCTTCATACCAACCATCCGAAAACGGACACAAATTCGGCCACCACCGTATAGCCGATCAACAACAGGCAAAGGAGTTGAAGCCCCTGCTTCCACCGACGGGTCAAGCGCCAGGGGGGCAACAGGAAGGCGATGAAGAACCCGCTGCAGGCGAAGAACAAGGTAAAATACTGTTCGTTGCCCTCCATCCAGGTTACTGCGAGGGTCACGACATAGGCATGTCCCAAGAGTCCCAGGGCGATGGTTTTCAGGTGCCGGTTGGCCCGGGCCAGGGCATAGATCACCGCCGGGAGGGCCAACAGGAATGCGAAGGGACCGAACCCCGAGAGCGGGCCGTTGGGGGCCCAGACGATCCGGAAGGGGGCCGCCGCCCCGGCGCCACCGAACACCGGTTGCAGCAAGGCGTCGTTGAGCCATTGGAGACATCCGGATATGCGGAAATCGAACGCCGCGTTGCAGAGCCAATCCACGGGCCGGGTGAAATGGGCGCTTTCCAGAAGATACCGGAAGCCGTTGGCCGCCGCCCCTTGCAGCCCGTCCGGGTTCGGGACCACGCCGGTCGGCGGCGATATCCAGGGAAGACCGCGAGCCACATTGCCGGTGAACAGCCAGACCTGCGAAAACACGATCATCGGCACGGCCGCCAGAAGAAACGCCAGCCGGTTCCTGACGACCATGGCCCGCCAGATGAGGGCCCCGTGGCGGCGAAACAGGAGGATGGCGGCCAGGGGCAGAAGGATACAGGGAGCCGTCCCGCCCAACGGGGTGGCCGATACGGTAAACGGAATCGTCATGAGCAAAAGGCCGAAGTCCCGGGCATCCGGTACTTCCACCAGCCGGTAGATGGAGAGCAGGCAACAGAGCGCCGCCGCCGCCGGAATGATTTCCGGCCCGCAGGTCGTCGTCTGCCAGACGAGACGGGGCATGCTCATTACCACCAGGACAGCGGTGAAGGCCGTGGGCGGCCACGCATGCCGCCGGGCCAGGGCGTAGGTGAAAAACCCCACCGAAAGATAGGCCATGAAGCCGAGAAAATCCGGGCCGATGTTGTTGCCGAACCGAAGGAACAGATGGGGGAGGAGGGTGTGATTGACGGGCCGCAACAGGAGGTCGGAAGGGTCATCCAACCCGGCGGGAAGGATCAGGGAGGTGATCCCCAGAAAGAGCAGGATAATGGCCCACGGCACGGAAGCCCGGTGTGAGCGGATGAAACCGGCGACCGATCGGCCGGTTCCGATCATGGATTTCCGATGCCACCAGACAAGGACCGCCGCCAGGAGAACCCCGAGCCCTTCCATCAGCCCGAACAGGACCGGAACCCCCAGCCATATCGCGCCCTGAAAAAGGAAAGAAAGGACCATGAACGCTGCAACGATCCCGGATCCGGCGGCTTCCGCCAGGGTAAACCCCCATCGCCGGAACAGCCCGTAGGCCCCCATCGTCAGCAGCACCAGTTCGCCGGCCATGGCCGGCGCCGTCACCAGCCCCCACAGATCGCCATTCACGACCGGGACGGCGCCTCCCCCCGGCCAGCCTCCTTTTCCGCTTTCGCCTTTGCTTTCAGATCTTCGACGATTTCGATCATGAAATCGTGCATATCCTTGGCCAGGTGTCGACACTCAGGGCAGTAGACCCGTTTGACGAGTTTATCGTGGGCCTCGATCTGATGGCGGAGCCAGGGACCGTAGGGGGAATCCTTGCAGAATTTCTTGCCGGTATGCTCGGCGATGGGGCAGCCATAGCAGACCAGCAAATAGTAGATGCGACAGGGCGGACAATCGAGGACCCCGCCATCCGTCCCTTTTCCATCGATGATGCGCTGCCATTTGGCGACAGAAGATTCCATCACCCGGATCTTGTTCATAAGGGCCTCCTGACTCCCACGCGGCGGACCCCGCCGCTTATCTGAGGCATTTCCAGAAACTTTGGTGGACGTAGCGGCACCGGTGAAGGGCGTAATCGACCTTTCGGCGCCGGGCCCGGTCCGCGACGGTATCCGGATCGGAGACGGTTTTTCCCCCGAGTTCCGCTATGACCGCCTTGACCGAGGCCGCCAGCGCCTTCAGATGGTATCCTCCCTCCAGGGTCATCACCAGTTTTCCCGCGCAACATTCCGAGGCCATGGTCATCAGGGATCGGGTAAGGGCGGCAAAGCCCGGCGGCGTCATTTTCATTTTTCCGAGAAGATCGTCCCGGTGGGTATCGAACCCGGCCGACACCAGGATCAGATCCGGCCCGAACTCCAGGGCGATGGGCCGGAGCACCCGCTGGAACAGCGCCGCGTATTCCGCGTCTTTGTAGCCCTTTCCAATGGGCAGGTTGACGGTGCGGCCCTCCCCCGGCCCCCGGCCCACGTCCGTAAACAGCCCCGTACCGGGAAAGTGGGGGTACTGGTGGACGGAAAAAAAGAGGACCGACGGGTCCATTTCAAAGATATGCTGGGTACCGTTGCCGTGATGGACATCCCAGTCCACGATCAGGATCCGCCGGAAACCCAGGCCGATTTTGGCATACAGTGCTCCCAGGGCCACATTGTTGAAGAGGCAAAACCCCATGGCCCGGCTCCGTTCGGCATGGTGGCCCGGAGGACGGGCCAGGCAGAAGGCGGCGTCCAGCTCGCCGGACGCCACCCGGTCGATGGCTGCGAACAGCCCGCCGGCCGACAACAGGGCGGCGGTGTAGGAACCGGCCGACACAATGGTGTCGGCCGTCAGGGCCGCCTGTTCCCCATTCGCGGTGGCGGCGACCCGGTCCAGATATTCGGGGGCGTGGGCCGTCAGGATTTCCTCCCGTTCCGCCAACCGGGGGGCGAAAGTGATGAGCCCGCCGGCGGTGTCGGGCGCGTCGAGCATCCCGTAGACCGCCTCCAGCCGCCGGTGGACCTCCGGATGGCCTTCCGGGGTCCGGTGATCGAGATACCGGGGATCCCGAACGATGCCGACCCTAGCCATGGTTTCGGTCCCCGTCGGTCCGCTCGGGGATGGCCATCACCGGACAGGGGGCGTTCCGGATCACGGTTTCGGTGGTCGATCCTTTGAGAACCCGTCCCCAGAAATGGCGGGGACGGACCCCGACGAGAACCAGATCCGCCCCCCGTTTCCGGGCACAGTGGATCAGCCCCTCTCCGGGGACCCCGGACTGCAACAGGATCGAAATGGCGCGTCGGTCGCGGATTTCAGGAGGAATCCGGGAGAGGATCTGTTGGCGTCGCTTTTTCATCAGGGCCGCTTCGGTTTCGGCATAGTGCCCCCGGCGGCCGGTGTCCGAAAGGTCGCCATCATCCGGGGATTCCATGGCATGAAAGAGATCCAATTCGGCCCCGAACAGATCCGCATAGGAAATGGCGTGGTCGAGGACCCGGTCCGAAAAGTGGCCCCCGGCGCTGCATGCAGCGGCAATCCGGGAGACCCGCAAGGCGCCGTCCGCGGAAAGCCGCACCCCATAGGGCGGAATCATCAGCATCGCACACGCCTGGGTCCGGATCATCCGTTCCACCACGGCCCCGTGCAGGAGCCGCTGTACCCCCCCCATGCCGTACCCCGCGGCAATCACCAGGTCGGCGTCGGTCTTGCCGGCCGCCGCCAACAGGGCCTCCACCGGATCGCCGAATGCGATGAACGGTGTGTAAGAAACGTCCAGGCCCGACATCAGGGCATCGATGGCCTCGGTCGCATGCCGGGCCTGCCGTTCCTGGTACCGGCCCCGCTCGGCAACAGGTGTGCCGTAGACTTGGCTGCTGGGCGTGCAGACGGTGTGAAAAACGTGCAGGCGACTGCCGAAACGCCGGCTCAGATCAGCCCCGATCCGGGCTGCCCCGGCGGAGTGGGTGGAAAAATCAACGGCGCATAGGATGTTTTTAGGCGGGATGTTCACATAGAACTCCTTCAGATCCCCTCACACTTTTCAGATCCACCGGTCGCCGTTTCTTTGCCAAAACCTACCCGACGCCGGCCACGCTTTGCAGCGCCCGGATCGCGTCCTTGATTTCCACCGTGGTGCCGTTTCCGTCGATGTCCAGTGTTGCGGATGCGTGGGTGAAAGAGGGAATGGCGAGGATGAGCAGCAGGAGTGAAATAATGAAGCGCCGCCGCGACTTGCTCGAAATTAAGCTCAGGATACTTATGGAGCACGCTTTCAATAGAACCCGATTCAGCCAACTGATCGATAACGACGGTAACGGGAATTCGCGTCCCTTTAATGACAGGTTTCCCATTGCATGTTCTTGGATTGACTGTAATATGCTCATTCATTTTGTTGCCCTTTTGTCTTGATGATTACCACCCAATGGCGATGGTCGAGACCTCAACCCCCTCAATGGTTTCCACGCCGGACAGTTTTTCAAGCACATTGTCGTCCACCACCGGAATAAAAAGAGCCAAAACGACGGCGGACAGCCCCATTTTCCGGGCATAACCTGCCGCCTGCATTCTGGCGGATTGAGCCATTGCACGGCTCTTAAAGCTTTTCACCTCAATGACCCCCTGCTTGTCCCCGCACCGCAGGTGCAAATCGACTTTTCCATTGCCAGTGGGGAATTCGGGGCTGACCACGCACTGATCCTCCACCGCCTCTTTGAGCCAGGCATAGAGATGAAAATGGCCCACGGCCTCGGTCAAATGAAGATCGGCCCGGCGGGGCTGGTCTTTCCAGGGATTCAGGCCTTTGGCCTTTAGCCGCTTCAAATAATCCTTGTACCGGGTCAACAGGGCGGGAAGGTCAAGTTCGGGCCCTGAAAAAACGTCCGACAGGTCGTCCAAGGGAGAGAGGGCGAGTATGGGCAGACGCTCTCCTACAAGATCATCGGTCAGGGCGTTAAAAAGGCGTTCCTGGATGAAAGGAGCCGAAAATCGGCAAACTTCCAGGGGATCGCCTTCTGGATTCAACACCGTCTCCGGCGCGATGACGCCGTTCTGATATAAATAGGCACACCAGTCGCGATCAAAGGAAAACGACATGTCCGACCGGGAGAACAATTCAACGACCCGACCGCGATAGGGTCCCCTGGCTTTCCGGATCAGATTTAATATGGTATTGTTGGGCTCCACGAACAGAGCTTTATGGTGGGCCCATTGCAAAGCCTCGGCGTCGATGGGCTTTCCGGTGCCGGGATTGTAGGTCTCGGTCAGCAATTCCCCGAACCAGCAAACCAAACCAGGCTGACCCCGGGTGGCGTCATGGACCTTTTCAACCATGTCAGGTTCTACGAGCTGCCCGCTTTCGTTTTGATACTGATCAAACAGATCCCTCACTTCCTCCCGGTCAAAATTGGGCACCCGAAGAGACCGCTGGACGTTAAACGGCGATCCCCGACGGCTGTCAACGCCCAAAACCGCCCGCACGCCCACCAAGGCCAGCCCGTGGAGCCAATTGCGCTCCCGGTCCAGATAAAGCTCCCGGAACTGGGCGACCATCAAATCCAACACCTCCGGGGCGAGGGTGTCCACCTCGTCGATCAGCAGGATCAGGGGCCGGTCCCACATGCCGATTTGTTCTTTTTTTGAAAATAGACGGCGAAAATCGATCCATGACGCGATGCCCGGCGATTTCGGGAGTACTTCCCGCATCAATTCCCGGAAATCAAAAGGCGGTTCCGACAAGTTGTCGTTGACGCGCATTTCGCGGAGTCCGCCCAGGGACAATTGAAACAGCGCAAATCGGTCTTCATACCGGCGTCGAATAGTTTCCATGGATCGCCGCATCAACCAGGTCTTGCCGTTTTGCCTCGGCGCCCATATCGTGAAATAGTGGCCGCCTTTTTCGACATTGCCGACGAGCCGCCGGACGCACCCATCGACGAGGTCGGTTCTGGGGACGCAGAAATGTTCCTCGCAATCCACGGGCCCGTAGGAATGAAATCGGCGCATGATGGGTTTTCCTTGAACTATAGAACTATAGCCTGTCGTATTCTTCAGGATCGGTTTCAGCCACTTTCGCCATGGCTGCTTCGAACTTATCACGGCTACCGCGTTCGGCTCTTTTGGCGATATATTCCTCGGTCAATAGGGCCGACACTTTTTCAGTCAGTGCCAGCGTGATCAACTGGTTAATGGAGACGCTCTCTTTTTCAGCCAGTTCACGAACCTGCTGATGGAGAGAATCGGGCAGCCGCAGGCTGATGGTACTCATGGCAGTTCTCCTATGGCTTGAAGGAATTCCTTCGCCGACATCAATGGTATTCCAAATTTCTCTGCGCCTTGAAAATCCTTCTTGTTGTATGTCACGATAGCGTCGCATCCGCCCGATACCGCCAATTCCAGGACCATATCATCTTTGGGGTCTTTCAGGCAGGGACGCCACAGGTAGAATATTTTCAACGGAGTGGCCACTGAGCAGATATAATCGAGAATGTCGTCGATGTCCTGTATTGTCAAATGGATATCTTCGACAAGCCTTTTGGCCGCCGCCTCATATTCCGTGACGAGTGGAACGGAAAGCACGGCGTCGATCTTCCCACAGCCAAGAAGCATCACCAATTGATAAGATGCCCCGCATTGGGAACGTAAGGATGCAATCAGTACATTGGTATCAATGACGATCCTTGGCGGTCTCATATCGGTATCATATACAATACCAAATTCGGTTGTCAATACAAAACTCAACAAAACTCACTTTTAAATCTGAAGATCAAACAAAAATAAAAAAACCCGGCGGCACAGGGCCGACCGGGTTTTTTACTTTTCCAGTCGCCATTTCGGCGCAGCGGCTATTCTTTTTCTTTTTTCGCCGATTCGATCACCTTGTCGGCCATCTGGGCCGGGAGTTCGTCGTAGTGGGAAAACTCCAGGGTGAACATGCCGCGGCCGCCGGTCATGGAGCGGAGATCCGGGGCGTAGGTGAGAAATTCGGACATGGGCACGTTGGCGGTGATGATCTGGTTTTTGCCCTTGCTGTCCATGCCGAGCACCCGTCCGCGGCGGCCATTGAGGTCGCCCATGATGTCGCCGGTGAAATCGTCGGGGGTAGTGACGGTGATCTTCATGATGGGCTCCAGCAAGACGGGGTCGGCCTGTTCGGCCGCTTTTTTGAAGGCCAGGGAGCCGGCCACCTTGAAGGCCATTTCCGAGGAATCTACCGAGTGGTAGGACCCGTCGTCCACGGTCACTTTGAAATCGACCACCGGATAGCCGGCCAGGATGCCCCGCTCGGCCGCCTCGACCACCCCCTTTTCCACCGCCGGGATGTACCCTTTGGGGATCGCGCCGCCCACGATGGCATCGACAAACTCGAACCCCGCACCGCGCTCCTGTGGTTCCAGGACGATCCAGCAGTCGCCGAACTGGCCGTGGCCGCCGGTCTGTTTCTTGTGTTTGCCCTGAACCCGGATCTTCTTCTTGATGGTCTCCTTGTAGGGCACTTTGGGAATTTTCAGCTCCACTTCGACGCCGAACTTCCGCTTGGCTTTTTCGCAGACGGCCTCTATGTGGACCTGTCCCATGCCCGAGAGCAGAATCTCCTTGGTCTCGGTGTTCCGGGTCAGTTTCAGGGCCGGATCTTCCTCCATGATCTTGGCCAGGGATTGGAAGACCTTGTCCTCCTCCCCCTTCTCCTTGGCCGACACGGCATAGGAGATGACCGGAGGAAGGGATTCGGCGCAGTCGTACCGGATCTTGGCGGATGCATCGCAGAGGGTGTCGCCGGTTCGGGTTTCCTTGAGCTTGGACACGGCCACGATGTCGCCGGGTCCCGCCTCCTTGACCGGTTTCTGCTCCTTGCCCGCGATGCGCAGCAGGGCGGAATAGCGCTCTTTGGTCTCCTTGTTGACATTGTACAGGTTGCCGTCCCCGCTGATTTTGCCGGAGACCACCCGGAAGATGGAGAGCTGGCCGGCGTAAGGGTCGGCCACGGTTTTGAACACAAAAGCGGAAAAGGCGGCGTCCGGATCAGGCGCCCGCTCGATCTCCTCCCCGCTGGACGGATCGACCCCGACCCTGGGACCCCGATCAGCCGGCGACGGCATGCAGCCGACAATGAAATCCATCATCGGCTCGACGCCGATGGTTTTAGTGGCGGCCCCGCAGACCACGGGAGCAAAGGCCCGGTTGAGAATGCCTTTACGGAGGGCGGCTTTGAATTCGTCTTCCGAAATTTCCTCCCCTTCCAGATACCGCTCCAGCAGCGCGTCGTCGGCTTCGGCGACGTTTTCCATCAGGGTTTCCCGCTCGCTATCCGCTTTTTCCTTCAGATCGCCGGGGATATCGCCGATGGAGACCTTGCCGTCTTCATCGTAGGTAAAGGCCTTCATGGACAGCAGGTCCACGACGCCCTTGAAATCCGCTTCCGCCCCGATGGGAAACTGGGTCAGAATCGGTTTGGGGTCGAGGACCTCGGCGGCGTCCTGGAAGGTGCGGTCGAAATCGGCCCGCTCCCGGTCCAGTTTATTAATAAAGATCAGGCAGGGCTGATTGAACTCGCTGGCGAACTCCCATCCCTGCTCGGTTTGCACCTTGACCCCGTCGATAGCATCTAGGAGGATCGCCACCCCGTCGGCCGCCTGCATGCTGGTTCGGGTGTCGGAAAAGAAGTTCTGGTCTCCGGGGGTGTCGATCAGGTTGATGGCGTGCTTCTTCCACTCCACCTGATGAAAGGCGCTGCTGATGGTGATGCCGCGCTTGAGTTCCTCCGGCTCATAGTCCATGGCGGTGTTGCCATCCTCGATGCGGCCCAACCGTTTGGTTACGCCCGCCTTGAACAGCATCGCCTCGGCCAGAGAGGTCTTTCCGGAGTCGCCATGACCCACCAGGGCTATGTTCCTTAATTTGTCCACCATTTCCGTCTTTAACTCCTCTCTCTTGAATTTTTGCACGCTGAAACGCTTAGCGTTAAAATAGATATACTTATCGATTCACTGAAAAAAAATCAAGCGCAAAATCCCATTCATTTTCCGAGGCGCCGGATGCAAAAGCCGTCAGATTTTCAAATGGATGAGAAACTCCCGGTTGCCCTTGGGTCCGAGGATGGGGGATGGGATGGCGCCGCGGGGCCGGAGTCCGGCGGCCGTGAAGAAATGCTTCAGATCGTCGATCACCGCCGCATGCTGGTCCGGGTCTTTGACCACGCCGCCCTTCCCCACCCGACCCTTTCCTACCTCGAACTGGGGTTTGATGAGCGCGATCATGTCGGCCCCGGGCCGCGTGAAAGAAAGGGCCGGCGGTGCCGCGATTTTAAGGGAGATGAAAGACACATCGATGACCACCAGATCCACCGGCTCGGGGACGGCGTCGGCGGTCATGTGCCGGATATTGGTCCGTTCGATGACCGTCACCCGGCGGTCCTGCCGCAGCGCCCAGGCCAGTTGGCCGTAGCCCACGTCCACGGCATAGACCCGGGCCGCTCCCTTCTGGAGCAGGCAGTCGGTGAACCCGCCGGTGGAGGCCCCCACGTCGAGGCAGACCCGCCCTGAAACATCGATGGGAAACGCCGCCAGGGCCGCTTCCAGCTTCAGTCCTCCCCGGCTCACATAGGGGATGTCCTCGCCCCTGAGCAGGATGGCGTCGTCTGCGGACACCATGGCCCCGGCCTTGTCCACCGGCTGGTCGTTGACCAGTACCTTCCCGGCCATGATCAGGGACCGGGCCCGTTCCCGGCTTTCGGCCACCCCTTTCTGGACCAGGGCCCGATCGAGCCGCTGTTTACCGGCCACTAGGCCGGTCCCTTTACCAGTGTTTGGGCGGCGGACGCCACGGCCGCGGCGTCGATGCCGTATTTGGCCCGCAGGAGTTTCTGAGGTCCGTGCTCCACGAACAGGTCGTCGATCCCGACCCGGGTCAACCCCACTTTTCCCATCATTCCGGAATCGTTCAGCATCTCCAGTACCGCGCTGCCGAAACCGCCCTGGCGAACGTTTTCCTCCACCGTCACCACCCGGCCGATCCTCTCCGCCAGCGGCAGGATCCGGTCCTTGTCCAGGGGTTTGACGAACCGGGCGTCGACCACGGCGGCCGAGATGTTCTTTTCGGACAGAAGGTCGGCCGCCGCCATGGCTTCCCCCACAGGAGCGCCTACGGCCAGGAGCATCACGTCCACCCCGTGGCGCAACGTCTCTCCCGTTCCCAACGGGATCGGCTCGATGGGATCCGCCAGGGGAACGCCCATGGCCGAGCCCCGGGGATACCGGAAGGCGGCGGGACCGGGGTGATGCAGGGCGGTCAGCAGCATCCGGCGCAATTCGTTTTCGTCCCGGGGCGCCATCACCGTCATATTGGGGATGGACCGCAAATAAGACAGGTCGAACAGCCCGTGGTGGGTGGGTCCGTCCTCGCCCACGATGCCGCCCCGGTCCACGGCGAAGGTCACGGGCAGCCCTTCCAGGCAGACATCGTGAAGGATCTGGTCGTAGGCCCGCTGCAGAAACGTGGAATAGATGGCCACCACGGGCCGGTACCCTTCGGCCGCCATGCCCGCCGCAAAGGTGACCCCGTGCTGCTCGGCGATGCCCACATCGAAGAATCGGTCGGGATAGGCGTCGGCAAACCCGGCCAGGCCGGTCCCTTCGGGCATGGCCGCCGTCACGGCCACGATCGTTTCGTCTTCGGTGGCCAGTTTCACCATGGCGTCCCCGAAGACCTTGGTGTAGGTGGGAACCACATTGTCCTTGACCACGCAGTTGCCGGTCTCTTTCTCGAAGCACCCCACGCCGTGGAAGTAGACGGGGTTCTTTTCCGCATAGGCATATCCTTTTCCTTTTTGGGTGGTGACGTGAAGGAGCACCGATTCCCTGAGGGTCTGGATGTTCTGGAGGATCTCCACCAGATGCCCGAGGCGGTGGCCGTCGATGGGGCCGAAATAGTCGAAATTGAATGCCTCAAAGAGCATGCCGGGCGTGACGAAGGTTTTGAAGGACTCCTCGGACCGCTTGGCCAGTTGATAGGCGTCGTCCCCGATTCTGGGAAGGGATTTGAGAAAATCCCCGAATTCCCGCCGAAGCCCCTGGAGCCGCCTGGCCGAAAAGGTTCGGCTTAAAAAGGACGACAGGGCCCCGACATTCCGTGAGATGGACATGTCGTTGCTGTTGAGAATGACGATGAGGTCTTTCTGCATGTCCCCGGCCTGATTGAGCGCCTCGTAGGCCAGCCCGGCGGTCATGGACCCGTCCCCGATCACGGCGATGACCTTGGAGCGGTCTTTTTTCAAATCCTTGGCGCAGGCCATGCCCAGCCCGGCCGAGATGGAGGTGGAGGAATGGCCGGTGGAAAACGCATCGTAGGGGCTTTCGGTCCGTCGGGTGAACCCGCTGATGCCGTCGTGCTGGCGGAGGGTGCCGAACCGGTCCCGCCGGCCCGTCAGCAGTTTATGGGCATAGGATTGGTGGCCCACATCCCAGATCACCTTGTCCTCCGGAGCGTTGAAAACATAGTGGATGGCGATGGCCAGTTCCACGGCCCCGAGGCTCGACGCCAGATGGCCGCCGGTTTTGGATACCACATCCACGATGATCTCCCGGATTTCGGCGGCCAGGGCCGGGAGTTTGGTAAGCGGCAGTCTCTTGAGGTCCGCCGGCGAATCGATGGTGTCCAGTATGCTCAAGGGGGGTATAACTCCTGGTTATCGGTTCCGGTCAATGATGTATCGGGCGATGGCCCGGAGGGGATCGGCCCGGTGGTCGAAATCTTGGAGGGTGTCCAGGGCCTCGATCACCAGGGTCTCGGCCAGTTCACGGGATCGGGCCGCCCCCAGGAGCGCGGGATATGTGGTCTTTCCCCGGATCCGGTCCGTGCCCACCGCTTTGCCGAGGATCGCCGGGTCCCCGTTCACATTCAACAAATCGTCGGTCACCTGGAAGGCCAGCCCGATCTTTTCCGCGTACCGGTCGAGGCCGGTGATCTCATCCTCTCCGGCTCCGGCCAGGACGGCCCCGGTCCTGACGGCGGCCCGGATCAGGGCGCCGGTCTTGAGGGCGTGCATTCGGGCCAGCGCGTCCAACGCCGGGGCGGCGCCTTCGGCGGCCATGTCCAGCATCTGCCCTTCGATCATGCCCTCGTATCCGGCGGCCCGGGCCACGATGCCGACCACCCGCATCCCCGGTTCCGGTGGCAGGGTCGCCAGGATGTCGAAGGCCAGGGTGAGCAGGGCGTCTCCGGCCAGGATGGCCGAAGCCTCGTCGAAGGCCACATGGCAGGTGGGTTTGCCCCGGCGCAGGGCGTCGTCATCCATGGCCGGCAGGTCGTCGTGGATGAGGGAATAGGTGTGGATCATCTCGATGGCGCAGGCGGCCCGGACGACGGCGTCGTCGAACCCGCCGGCCACGGCTTCCGCGCCGGCCATGCAGAGCACCGGCCGGACCCGTTTCCCGCCGTCCATCAGCGAATGGCGCATGGCCTGGACGATCCGGACGGGTCGGTCCGCCAGCAGGCGGTCGAGCCGGTCATTGATGGCCCCGGCTTTTTCCGAGAGATAGGTCTTCAGGTCGAACGCGGGCTTCATTCGGGGATCACGCATCCGTTGCGTCGAAGGGTTCTTCGGTAAAGCCGCCCTCGCCGTCCTCCAGGAGCACCGCGATCTTCTTTTCCGTCTCGTCCAGTTTTCCCGAACAGAGTTTGGAGAGCTGGACCCCCTCTTCAAATTTTTTCAGGGCCTTTTCCAGGGGCAGGTCCCCGGACTCCAGCTCCTGGACGATCCCCTCCAGCTTTTCCAAAGCCTTTTCGAAGGTCAATCCTTTTGCGCTCACGATCTTTCCTTTTCTTCCACCCGGCAAACCAGCGCGCCCCTGGCGAGGGTGATGTGGACAGATCCCCCGATGTCGACCGTTTCCGCGTCCCGGACCACGGCCCCCGCCGGCAGGGCGCGGGTGATGCTGTAGCCCCGGCCCAGAACCGCCCTCGGGTCCAGTCCCGACAGCCGGGTGGTCAGATCCTGGAGACGCGCCCTTCGATGGGCGAGGTATCCTTTGAATTGGAAGGCCAGTTCCCGCCGCCGGTCCGTCAACCGCTCTTTCAGGTGGCGGATCCGGCCCGTCGGCTGGACCGCCAGGAGGCGCTCCCGCCGCCAGAGAAAACGTTCCCGCCGCCGGCGGCGGGTGCCGTCCATCCCCCGGCGGAGCCGGGCCGTCAGGTCGTCGACGCGAAGCAGGAAGTCCGCCAGTCGCCGTTTGGGGTGGACGAGCCGGTTCAGGATCTCGTCGAGACGGCGCCTCCGGTCCGTCAGATGGCGCCGCAATCGGCTTGCCAGGGCCCCCGTGAGGTTTCCGCAGATGCGGACCAGTTCCGCCTTGACCGGGACCGCCAGCTCCGCTGCGGCCGACGGCGTCGGGGCTCGGCGGTCCGCGACAAAATCGGCGATGGTCACGTCCGTTTCGTGACCCACCGCCGAGATGATGGGGATCTCCGAGGCGAATATCGCCCGGGCCACCCGTTCGGAGTTGAAGGCGGCCAGATCCTCCAGAGATCCGCCGCCCCGGGCGAGGATGGCCACATCCGCCCTCTTCCGCCGGTTGAGGGCCTCGATGGCCCCGGCGATCCCTTCTCCGGCCCCTTCCCCCTGGACTTTGACCGGGAGAATTTCCACCCGGAGGTCCGGAAACCGGCGGTTCAGGATGTTGAGGATATCGTGGACCGCGGCGCCGGTCCGGGAAGTGATGAGGCCGATGGTGCGGGGCAGAAAGGGGACCGGTTTTTTGTGGGATTCGTCGAAGAGCCCTTCCGCGGCCAGGCGGCTTTTGAGCTGCTCGAATGCCGCCTGGAGGGCGCCCAGCCCGCTGGGCTCCAGGTACTCGAAAATGACCTGGTAGATCCCCCGGGGTTCATAGACGCCGATACGTCCCAGCCCCGTCACCGTCATTCCGTCCTCAGGGAGAAACTTCAGGTTCCGGTTCTGCCCCCGGAACATCACGGCACCGATTTGGGCCGTCGGGTCCTTCAAGGTGAAATAGTAATGGCCGGAGGCGGGGATCCGGAAATTGGAGATCTCTCCTGCCACCCAGACAAACGGGAACCGTTCCTCCAGGAGGGCTTTGATGTCGGCCGTCAGACGGGTGACCGTGTAGACCGGTCGGTCGGCGTATGTGCTTTCCGTCATCACCCGATACAGCTAACACACTTGCCCCTGGCTTTCAATCCCTTTCCATCCGCCTCAGATACTCCCGGACTGCCGGGAGCATGTGGACTTCCTCCGGGGCCATCCCCTTCAGACAGGCGGCCAAAAGGCGGTTTTTCCGGTGGATGGAGAGGTGCTTGTCCATGATGTAGTGGGGCGCCCCCTTGATTCGGCAGTATCCGCTCTGGGTGGTCACTCCCGCCTTCCGGAGATTGTGCTCCGACACGGACATGCCGAGCCGCTCCGCCACATCCTTGAGTTGTTCGTAGAGGTTTTCCGCTTTCATCTCCCCTGCCGCCGTTGTGCCAAATCGTGCCGAACCGTCGCTTTTGCCTTGAAAAACGGGCCGCATGTATTATATATGATGTTGTCTGAATGGAATTGTACAGAAACCATGAGAATCGATCCACCAAAAACGCATAAGGGAGGACAGTCGGTATGGAGTCATTTGCTCGCAGCAGAACACAACCCCAGGTAGCGGTCAATTCCTTTATCCAGAGCGTGTACAGCTGGATGGCCATTGGCCTGGGCCTCACCGGTGTGGTGGCGATGTTCGTCGCCAACAGCCAGACCCTTTTACAGCTGATTTTCGGCAATCAGCTCATCTTTTTCGGACTGATCATCGCGGAGCTGGCGCTGGTCTTTTCCATCAGCGCCCGGATCAATCGCATGGAGGCCAGCACCGCCACGGGCCTGTTCCTCTTGTACGCCGGCCTGAACGGGGTCACCCTGTCGTTTATCTTCCTCGCATTCACGAAAGCTTCCATCGCTTCCACCTTCTTCATCTGTGCGGGGACCTTCGCGGCGTGCAGCGTCTACGGCTACGTGACCAAGAAAGATTTGACCTCATTGGGCAGCTTCCTGTTCATGGGGCTCATCGGCATCATCATCGCCTCGGTGGTCAATATCTTTCTGCGGAGCCCGATGATCTACTGGATCATCAGCTACCTCGGCGTGGGCATCTTCATGGGGCTGACCGCCTACGACACCCAGAAGATCAAGTCCATGGCCCATTCCCAGCCCGCCGACCTGGAGGCCGGAGTGGTCCGTAAGGGTGCCATCATGGGCGCGTTGTCCCTCTACCTCGACTTCATCAACATGTTCATCTTCATGCTCCACATCTTCGGCGCCCGCGAATAGCCGCTCCACGCAAAACGCCCCTGCGCCTGGCAATTCCCGGCGACGCAGGGGCGTTTCTACCGCCGGTCGCTACCCGATCGCTTTTCGAATCACCGCCACCAGGTGCCGGCAATATCCATCCGTTTCCTCGGCGGTGGGCCCTTCCACCATAACCCGGCACAGCGGTTGCGTGCCGGAATACCGGACCAGCACCCGCCCCTTTTCCCCCAGTTTCTCCTCCACCGCGCGGATCTCCTCGGCCACTCCGGGCACCGTCCGGAGATCGGGCTTTTCCGTCACCTCCAGGTTCATGAGGATTTGGGGGAAGACGGCCATGATCCCCCGCATCTCCGACAGGGGCCGGTCCGCGGCGATCATGGCGTCGATGAGCATCAGGGCCGTCAGGATGCCGTCTCCGGTGGTGTGATGGCCGCTGAAAATCATGTGGCCGGAATCCTCGCCGCCGATGACGGCGCCGGTCTCGGTCATCTTCTCGGCCACATACCGGTCCCCCACGTCGGCCATGATGTGGATGATGCCCAGTTCCTTGAGGGCCAGTCTCAGGCCAATATTGCTCATGACCGTCGACACCACCGTATCGTTCCGAAGGGTGCCCGTCTCCTTCATCCGCCGGGCGCAGATGGCCAGGATCTGATCGCCGCTCAATACGTTGCCGGCCTCGTCGGCGGCAATCAGGCGGTCCCCGTCGCCGTCAAAGGCCAGACCGGCCTGTGCCCGCTCTTTACGGACCGCCTCCACCAGGCTCTCGGTGTGCTCGGAACCGCAGTGGTCGTTGATGTTCTTTCCGTCGGGATGGACCGAAAGCGGGAAGATCTCCGCCCCCAGCTCCGAAAAGAGGCGCGGCGCCACCCGGTAGGTAGCCCCGTTGGCGCAATCGAGGACGATCTTCATCCCCTTCAGATCCCGGACGCCCGGAAGCCGCTCCTTCAGAAACCCGATGTACCGGTCGTCGGCCCGCTCCAGCCGCTGCGCCGTCCCGATCTCGTCCGGACCCTCTTTCAAAGCCCCCTTGTCCAGAATCCGGGCTTCCATTTGGTCTTCCACAGCATCCGGCAGCTTGAACCCTTTCCTGTCGAAAATCTTGATCCCGTTGTCATGGAACGGGTTGTGGGAAGCGGACAGGACGATGCCGGCGTCGGCACCGGAATCGACGGCAAGAAAAGCCACGCCGGGGGTCGGGAGAACGCCGGCCAGAAGGGCCGTCCCCCCGGCCGAAAGAATGCCCGCGGTCATGGCGTGCTCCAGCATATCACCGGAAACGCGGGTGTCCCGGCCGATCACCACCCTGGCGGGACTGCCGCCGTCGGAAAAAAAGGTCGCCACCGCCCGGCCCACCGCCAGGGCCGTCTCCGGGGTCATGGGATGCCGGTTGGCCCTCCCCCGGATGCCGTCCGTTCCGAAAAGTCTGCCCATGCTATGTCGCTTTCTCCGTCAGTGTCCGCAACGACGGCATGATCTCCGCCGTACCCGATATGATCCTGTCCACGATCCCCTGGAGCCACGCCGTTCCGCGTTCCGATGCCTCGGATTCCAGGCGCTGAACCGCCGTCACATAATCCTTGCCCCATCGGGAGACGGCCCCTTCGACGGCCTCCAGGAACGGATCCCGAAGCCCGGCCTCTCCTTCAACCTCGCCGGCCGATGCAAGGTAGGTCGCCAATTCCGGCCATCTCTCGGCGATCCTCTCGTCCTGCCCCGCTGCAAAGGCTTTCAACCGCTTAACCCGTTCACCGACGGCGGTCTCCAGGACCGTTCGGGCCCCATCCAGAAGCGGCGCCGGCAGATCCTCGCCGGCGAAACGGGCTCTTACATGCCGGTACCACTGCTGAAGCGCCATCAGGTTGGCGATATAGATGAGGTTGCTCAGGATGACCCGGTTGCCGCCGGCGCCGCTGCCCACCGTGGACGGCACGTTCCCCGGTTTCATGCCGCCGCCGAAAATGAGGCGGTCTTCCCGGAGTTCGTCCTTTCGGCAGATGGTTCCGGCCGCCACCACGGTACCATAGGTTAGGCGCCGCGGCCCCACAAGGCCGCCCTGCCCTCCCAGAAAGACGGGGCGATTGTTGAGCATCACGCCCTTGGGCACGTCCCCGATGAGGGATGCGGTGGCCTTGTCGCCGTCGGGCGTGAAATTGAAATGGATGTAGGAGCTGCCCACCTCGCTGTGGTCTTTGCGGCTCGTGCCGCCGGCCATCAGGCAATCGCAGAAGTTGATGAGGCTGCCCAGCGTCACGAAAGGGAACAAAACGGTCTGTTTCAGCCCCACGGTATGGGCCCCGCTAGCCATTTCTTCAAGGAGTGTTCCTTCCCGGACGTGGGCGCCGGACCCCATGGCGGCGCCTGTTAAAAAGACCGCGTTCTTGAAATAACCGCCTTTGAGCGACGCATCCGGTCCGACATGGCAGTTTTCCACCGTTGCCGGAGCCTCCCGGCCGATTTCGGCGCCTGAAAGGATCAGGGTGTCTCGGCCATGAATACGGCAGCCCGGATGGATCACGGCGCCGGGGGCGATTCGATCAAGGTCCACCTCATCCCCGATGTGGATGGTACCGGGCCGATGGATCAACACCCCTTTCTCCATCAGGGACGCCAGACGGCCATCGGCGGCAGATGCTGCGTGGGCATCCGTTGACATGGTGGATGGTATCATGGACATTGTCTTTACTGGGAGGTAGTTCGTCGGATCTGGACATAAAATTTCAACCCATTAAAAGTGCCCTGCCCAATCCCCTTGACCTCCTTCAGTTCATCGGTGGATTCGAAGCCGTCCTTCGCCTCCCGCTTCCGGACGATTCTCACCGCCAGTACCGGGCCGATCCGGGGCAGGGCCACCAGCCGGGTCAGCCCGGCCCTGTTGATATCGACGGGTTCGTCGAGTCCATTCCGCCGAACGTTTTGGATGAAAGGATCGTAATACGATTCCAGTTTCCGCTTCGCGACCGCTCGATTTCCCGGATCGACCCATTCCTCTTCATTCAATGTGCCAAGGACGTAAATAAGCTGCTCGTGATCCACGTCCCCGTTGGTGTCCTTGAACGGACAATGCCGGACCTTTCCGCCGCCGTCCCGGTATTCCACCAGGGCGAAGGAACTGTCCGGCAGCATCCGGACCTTCAGATCGTTCCATCCCAAAGCGCGGGCCGCCAAAGGCCGGGCCGTCAGGGTCAGAATGACCAGGCAGCCCAGGAGGCATGTCCGTCTGAGGGGCAAGCATCGTTGGATCATGACGTTCCTTCCGGTTTCTGCGATGAGAGGTGGGGCGCCCCACCATGGGGGCGCCCGGCCATTGGACCGTGAAGTCTTGTCGAATGGGGATCAGCTTTTGGGTTTGTCCTGGGACTTTGGCGCCGCTTTCGGCGTGGTCTTGGGCGCCGCCTTTACCGGCTCTGGTGTACCGATGATGATACGGCTCTTGTTCTTCTTGAAGGTCGCCGGCCCGATCCCTTTGACGTTCTGGATGTCTTCGGGTTTTTTGAAGGAACCGTTCTTTTTCCGGTAGTCGAGAATCCGGTCCGCCAGGGCGTCGCCGACGCCGTTCAGGGTTTTGAGCCGGGCCTTGTCGGCGGTGTTGATGTTGACCTGGTCGGCGGCATCCGCAGCAACGGACGCACCGGCAAACAGAAACAACGCCGCCAGGGCGGTCAGAATGGCCGCAACATAACCTGCTCTTGATCTCATCATCTCTCCTTTCGTTTAAGATTGGCAGAAAAACCACAGCGATATTACGCCATGGAAAGAACCTGATCCACAAGCTTTTCAATGCCCGCGGCCACGTCCTTGATGCCGGGACCCAGCATATAGGCCGGGGTCGAGACGATCCGATTGGGTTCGTCGATGCAGATCTCGTCCACGGCGCAGTCCTGGTGCCGCCCCCCCATGGTTTCAATGGCGGAAGCCGTTCCGGGGTCGCTGCCGATGGTGACCGTCGGCTTGCGATGGGCCAGGGCCTTCACCAGGGGTGCCGGTGCGATACACAGCGCGCCGATGGGTTTTCCGGCGTCGGCCATTTCGCCTAAAATACGCGCCGTTCCGGGCTCCACCGCCGCATCGGCGCCTTTTTCGGCAAAGTCGCTCAGGCTCTTGGCGGCCCCGAAACCGCCGGGCAGGATGAGCGCATCCAGGTCGTCCGCCGATACATCGGCCACATCCCGGATCTCCCCCCGGGCGATCCGGGCCGATTCCGTCAGGACGTTGCGCCGCTCTCCGGTTTCGTCCTGGTTGAGATGATTGATGACATGGCGCTGATCCATATTGGGCGCCATACAGACGATCTGGGCCCCGTTGCGATCCAGGAACAGCAGGGTGAGCGTTGCTTCATGGATCTCGGCGCCGTCAAAAACGCCGCAGCCGGACAAGAGGACCCCTACCCGTTTGGCCATAACCGCCTCCTTTCGTTCTATTCGCCGGTTTCGCCCTTGAACAGGGCATTCAGATAAAATTGACGGATGTCGTCCAGATGATCGAAGGAATGGGATGGATCGATATTTCGGGCCGCCATCTCCTTCCGGATATCCCCCGCCAGCACCTTGCCCAGTTCGACGCCGAACTGGTCGAAGGGATTGATGGCCCAGATAAAGGCCTCGAAAACCGTCCGGGCTTCATAGAAAGAGAGCAACCGGCCCACACTCTCCGGAGAGAGATCAGGCAGCAGGAGGGTCGACGAGGGGCGGTTGCCCGGGAAGGTTTTCTCCGGTCGGTCGTCCGTTTTGCCGACCGCCAGTGCCATGGGCTGGGAGATCAAATTGGCCCAGAGTTCCTGGTGGTTCGTCACGCCTTTGGAGGTCGCGGTGTACGCGGTGTACTGGGGTCGGACGGCACCGATGAAATCGATGGGAAACGGCCGGCCCTGGTGGGCCAACTGGAAAAAGGAGTGCTGGGCGTTGGTGCCCGGTTCCCCGAACAGGATCACCCCGGTCGGGATGTCCAGAAACCGGCCCTCCGCTGTGACCGATTTCCCGTTGCTCTCCATGTAAAGCTGCTGGATATGGGCCGGCAGTTCGCTCAGCGGATCGGCATAGGGGATGATGGCCTGGGCGCCGTATCCCAGGAAGTTGTTGTTCCATATACTGATCAGCGCGGCCAGGAGCGGCAGGTTGTCGGCCTCTTGGGTATCCCGGGCATGGGCATCCATCTCCCAGGCGCCTTTCAAAAACCGTTCGAACACCCGCTCGCCGAGATAAAGGCTTAAAGGGACTGCACCGACGGCGGAACTCACGCTGTACCGCCCGCCGATGAAATCGAACATGTGGAAGGCCCTGAGTACCGGATTGGACCGGTCATCGCCGGGGCTGCCCTTGGCGGTAACCGTCACCACGTGATGGGCGGGATCGAGCCCCTTCTCTGCCATGAAATCATAGGCCAGACGGGTATTGGCGAGGGTTTCCGGGGTCGTGTAGCTCTTTGAAATGACGATCCACAGGGTCCCCTCGGGGCGGATGCGGGCGGCGATCTTGCCGAAGTTGTGGATGTCCACATTGGCCAGATAATGGAGGCGGAGGCCACCGTTCGCATAGGCCCCTAACGCCTCGGATACAAAGAGCGGGCCCAGATAGGAGCCGCCGATCCCGATGACCACCAGATCGGTGAACGGCGCTCCCGTCGATCCCGTGATCCGGCCTTCCCGGACTGCCTCCGCAAAAGCCCGCGTTTCGTCCAGGACCCGCCGGATCTCCGGCATCACGTCTTCTCCCTCCACGGTAACGGGTTGTCCGGAAACATCCCGGCAGGCCGTGTGAAGGGCCGCGCGGTGTTCCGTCCGGTTGACAATGGCGCCGGCCATCATCTCCCGAAAACACCGCAGCACCTCCCGCTTTCTGGCGAGATCCAGCAAGCGGTCCATAACGGCCGTGTCGATCCGCTGACGGCTGTAGTCGAAAAACAGCCCCCCTCCCCACCGGGAAAACCGCGAAAACCGATCCCGGTCCGCCAGCAGATGCTTCAGGTGCTTTGCGGGGGTGGCCATCCGCCCGGCCTGCTGATGCAAATCGGCCCACTCCGGCAAATCCGGCGCTTCCGGCAAACGGCATTGGGTCATGGCGCCTCCTGGGTGTCACGTTCGGATAATGGAATCATGTAAAAAAAGATACCTATCATAAAAAATATCCAACGTCAAGGGCCGGCGAGCCCCCGGCCTTTTGAGTGAATTTAATCGGTTATGGTTGCCGGAGGCCCCGGTCGCCCCGGTGGTGGTGGCCCATCGCTATGCGTAGTTATTGACAGGGGTAGGTACGGCTGCTATTATCCTGCTTGATTTAATCTCAATTTGGCTGATTTTTCTAAAAATATTTTGACAGCCGATCGATTTTTCAGCTAAAAAGTGCAATTGATGTGAACTGCACCGGAGCGGATTTCTCCATGCCGGGTCATGGTCGCCAAACCAATATCATGCAAGCCTTGACGGACCCTACCGTATGCGGTTATCGGCATCAACTTAAACCAATTTGATCGCTTGAGATTTGACTCAACTGATGGGGGAGTAAACATTGGGTTCCCATTACGATGATCACAGCTTTTCGGAGGTCGCCCTGGGCCAGGAGCAGCTCGATCACATCGAGACGATCCTGCAGGAAGAACTCGTGGAAAGCGGCGTCCACAGCGTATTGCTGATCGACCTGGCAGGGAATATCATCGCCCATCGCGATAATGGAAAGTGCGATCATGACGTCTACTCCCTTGCTGCCCTCGCTTCGGCCAATTTCGCCGCGGTCGACACCATGGCAAAGATCGTCGGAGAGGAGGAGTTCTCACTCCTTTTCCACAAAGGGGAGAACGAGAATATCCATTTCAGTAAAGTCAGCAATGATTTCCTCTTGATTACCATTTTCGGAAAAAAGGTCACCCTCGGTCTATTGCGCTTGAAAGTGGCGGAGGCCATTGAAGAAATCAATCATATCATCCAGAAATAACGAAAGCCGGCATCGATCTTCTCACCATGCTCACCATCGACCGACACAACGAACAACTTACCGGGTAGGAGGGACCAGTCTTGGCGTTCGTCAATATGAAAACGAAGGAGGTCCAGGCGAAGATCGTTTATTACGGTCCTGGAAGGGGCGGGAAAACGACCAATCTGGAATATATCTACGGCAAATTTCGGGAACGGATCAAGTCCGAAATGGTCAGCATCAAAACGCACGGGGATCGGACACTCTTTTTTGATTTCCTGCCTTTTGACATCGGCAAGATCATGGGGTACGATGTGAAGGTGCAGTTGTATACCGTGCCCGGTCAGGTCAAGTACGATGCCACCCGGAAACTGGTGCTGAAAGGGGTAGACGGCATCGTTTTCGTGGCGGATTCCCAGGTGGAGCAACGGAAGAAAAACGTCCTTTCCCTCAAAAACCTGCAGGAGAATCTGGCCACCTATAAAAAAAGTATCTTCAAAGTGCCCCTGGTGCTGCAGTACAACAAACGCGATCTCAAGGACTTGCCCCTTCTGCCCGTCGATGTCATGCAAAAGGACCTCAACAGCCAGCTGAAAGTCCCCTCTTTCGAGGCCAGCGCCGTCACCGGGCACAATGTGGTGCCGACCCTGAAGAAGATCATATCCGCGACCATGGCTTCCCTGCAAAATGTTTTAAAATAGGAGGATAAACAGTGGGCTCCGATTACGACGATAATGCCTCTTTTTCGGACTTTTCCCTGGGTCCCGAGCAGCTGGAGGCCATTGAGGGCGTTCTGCAAGAAGAACTGATCGACAGCGGCGTACACAGCGTCATGGTGATCGACATGGCTGGCAACATCATCTCCCAGCTGGACAACGGCAATTGCGACCATGACCTTTACTCCCTGGCCGCCCTTGCATCGGCCAACTTCGCGGCCGTCGACACCATGGCGAAAATCGTGGGGGAAGAAGAGTTCTCCCTGCTCTTCCACAAAGGGGAAAGCGAAAACATCCACTTCAGCAAAGTCAATGCGGAATTCCTGTTGATCACCATCTTCGGCAAAGACGTGACCTTGGGCATTCTCCGGTTGAAAGTGGCCGAGGCCATCCGAAAGATCAATGCCATCTGGGAATAACCGTTCAGATAAGGAAGACAATTGGCCGCTACAAACGAAAAGGACACCGGCGGCGATATGGACATCCGCCTGAATGACGACCATTTCGGGGATGAAGACGCCGGCGACGGGCCTCTGGATTCGGAAAAGGTCAGAGAGGTGGACGATCGACTGGATGCGTTTTTCAGTGAAGACGATGAAGACGCCGGCCCCTTCGGAGATGATGCCGCCGCTCCGACCGGCGACCGCCCCGTCGTTAAGAAAAAACCACAACCCAAAACCGGAACGGGTATAAGTGCAATGGATGTCGAAAATTCTACGCTCAACAATTTGAAATCGATCATCCTGCAACTGGAGTGGGAAATCAGCGAGGAGGTGATGAGCCGTCTTGTGGAAGAAATCACCCACCTCGAAAAAACCCATAAAGCGGATAAAATCGCGGTGGCCTTTTTCCAGTTGATGGGGGCTTTGGGCAAATACATTCATAAAAAGCAGGCGGATGCGCACCCCGATTCCATCGGGCTCATCAACTCCGTCTACGAGAGCCTGGAAAAATGCCTGCTGTCAGAAGACCAGAGCGAAGCGGAAAAGAAAAAAATGCTGATGGTCGAACTGGACAAATACAAGCAGCTCAAAGAACAAATCAAAGATGCCCCCAAAAAGAAAAAAACCCCGCCCAAACCACCTGCCGCCGAGCCGGTCCGGACCGAACAGGTCGAAACGGGCGCCGAGGAACAACCGGGCTCCGAGCCCTCTGTCGTTGACGCCGGATCGGATTACGGGATGGACGAAGACCCCGATGCGCCGGCCACCAATCGGGATCTCCTCAATGTCCTGGTCCGGATCCAGCAGACCCTGGAACGGGAGTTCCAGGCCTTGAGGCAAGAGCTGAAATCACTGAAATAATTTCATCCCCCGCCACATTTACCCATGAGTCAATGGATCACCGCCTTGTCTATCGTATCCAGCCTGGAGAGCATTGATCATGATCATCTTTTGTGAGGAATGCGGCTCTCGAAATGTTGTCGATGGGGAAGCAGCCAAAGGGGGCGCTGCACCCCGCTGCGACACGTGCAACACCATTCTGGTCCTCCCCGGGTCCCCGTCGGCCGCTTCGACGATCTCCCAGAAAAAAGGCCCCCGGCTGGAACTTTCCTTCCGCGACAATGCCCTGGAGATCAGCCAGGCCCGGCCCAGCATCACCATGGGCCGCCAGAGCCACAACAACCTGGTGGTCGAGGACAGCCGGGTGTCCCGATCCCATGCCCGGATCGTTTTCCGACAAAACGAGTTTGTCCTTATCGACCACAGCACCAACGGCACGTATGTCTTTATCAAAGGGGAAAAAGGCATGAACCTGAAGCAGAACGAAATCCTGCTCCAGGGAAGCGGGATCTTCGGATTGGGCCGAAAAGTGGCCCCCGATTCACCAGAGGCGATCCACTTTTCAGTGGTCCCTTCCTAATCCTTGCCAGCAGCACCATCCCGTTTTCCGGCGGAGACCGCCGCTGCCGGCATCTCCGCCCCACCCATCGCACGGTTGAGGTCGAATATGTAGAGGGCTGTCAAGCGCTCTGACTGGCGGCCGGGTCCCGGACCAGCATGGTGGACGGGTCCAGCACCAGGGCCGTTCGGTCCGCCCCCTGTCCCCCTTTCAGCGGCTGGACAAGAATCGCCTTCCCATCCGGCTTCAACTGAAATGCCACATCAAAATCATCCATTACGCGGCCCAGCGTCACCGGCACGCCATCCGCCCCGACGGGGTCTTCCCGGTGGGTCTGAACGGCGAACCAGATGTGGAGACCGTAGGCATCGGCCAACCCTTTTAAATCGGAGAGCGTCGCCCGGATATCCTCGTCTTCGAAGGCGAGCCCGTCGATGAGCATGATCTGCGGAAGGAAAATATCCTGCTCGGCCAGATCGGAGAGGCGCTCTTCCAGTTTCGGGACGCTGAACCCGCCTTTTTTGAAAGTCATGATCAGGCGGTGGGGGAGAATGGTTTCCCACATCTGATCCATCGGCTGGATGTCATACACGGCCGCAATGTTCCGGAAGACCTCCTCGTACCAGAGGCAGACTTTTCGAACCGGATCCGCCAGACTCACATGGAGCACGTTCCGGCCCCGGAGCAGGCCGTCCAGAGCCAGCTGGACGAGGAGGGATGTCTTGCCAAGGCCGGCCCGGGCCAGAACGGCCCCAAAACCCCCCACCGGCAGGATGTCCTCGTTGAGTTCACGGCCGTCGTTTCCCATCACGCGGAGGGGGTTCCGGAAAATCAGATCCTTCTTCAACATGCTGAAAACCCTTTCTTTCAGGTGGATGACGTCCGCCATTACGCGACGTTCTTCTTTTCCTCGGCCGCCTTTTTCATCAGCTCCTCGGCGATGGATTTGGGCACCTGCTTGTAAGCGGCGAACTCCATGGTGAACTGGGCCTTGCCCTGCGTGGAGGACCGCAGCACCGTGGAATACCCGAACATGTCGGACAGCGGCACCTCCGCTTCGATGACGCACATGGGCCCTTCGTCCTGGGACCCCAGGATGATGCCCCGGCGCTGGTTCAACGTGCCCATGACCGCGCCCTGGAATTCGGTGGGGGTCTCCACCGCCACCTTCATGATGGGCTCCAGGATCACCGGTCTGGCCTTGTTGTATCCTTCGAGAAAGGCACCCCGGGCCGCAGCCTGGAAGGCCATTTCCGAAGAGTCCACCGCATGGGAAGACCCGTCGTTGATCACCACCTTGACGTTGGTGACCGGATATCCCAGCTTGGGTCCCTTGGCCAGGCAGTTCCGGAACCCCTTTTCGCAGGAGGGGATGAACTGGGTGGGAATGGCCCCGCCGGTCACCTTGTTCTCGAAAACGAAATCGGCTTCGGTCGTCGGCTCCATATACCCGGCCACCCGCCCGAACTGGCCCGCACCGCCGGTCTGTTTTTTATGGATATAATTGAACTCCGCGGGTTGGGTGATGGTCTCCCGGTAGGCCACCTGGGGCATCCCCGTCTCCACGTCGGCCTTGTATTCCCGGCGCATCCGCTCCAGATAGACCTCCAGGTGGAGTTCGCCCATGCCGGAGATGATGGTTTCGTTGGTCTCGTCGTTGACGAAGGTCCGCAGCGTCGGGTCCTCTTTGGTGAACCGGTTAAGGGCCTTGGACATGTTGATCTGGGCCTTGTTGTCCTTGGGCACGATGGCCAGGGAGATCACCGGTTCCGGCACGTACATGGAGGTCATGGTCAGCTCCATGCCCTGGTGGACAAAGGTATCGCCCGAGGCGCAGTCGATGCCGAACAGGGCCCCGATCATGCCGGCGGGGATGGTTTCGATCTCCTCCATCTGGTTGGCGTGCATCCGGACCAGACGGCCCACCTTCACCTTTTTCCCGGTGCGCACATTGTAGATAGTGTCGCCCTTGGAAAGGGTTCCCTGGTAGACCCGGATGTAGGTGAGCTGGCCATAGGGGCCGTCCTCGAGTTTGAAGGCCAGTGAAATCAGCGGGGCTTTGGGGTCTGCGGTCAGGGGAACCTCTTTTTCTTCGTCGGTCATCTCCATGGCGAAGTTCTTCACTTCGTCGGGGCTGGGCAGAAACTGGGCCACGCCGTCCAGGAGGGGTTGGACCCCCTTGTTCTTATAGGCGGACCCGATAAAGACGGGTGTGATCTCCCGGGAGAGGGTCCCTTTTTTCACGGCATCCACGATCATCGCTTCGGGGATCTCCGCTTCCTCCAGGATCGCCTCGGTCAGTTCGTCGGAAAAAAGGGATGCCTCGTCCACCAGCTCTTCCCGCCGTTCCCTGGCTTCCTCCATCAGGGCTTCGGGGATCGCTTCCTCGCGAACGATTTCGCCATTGTCGCCGTCGAAATAAAGGGCCTTCATGGAAATCAGATCGACCACGCCCGTGAAGTCCGCCTCCAGCCCGACGGGGATTTGCATGGCAATGGCGTTGTGGCCCAGTTTTTCCTTGAGCTGATTGACGACCCGGAAGGGGTTGGCACCGCTCCGGTCGCATTTGTTGACGAATGCGATCCGGGGCACCCGGTACCGCTTCATCTGCTGATCCACGGTGATGGACTGGGACTGGACTCCCCCCACGGCGCACAGCACCAGAACGGCCCCGTCGAGCACCCGGAGGGCCCGTTCCACTTCGATGGTGAAATCGACGTGGCCCGGGGTGTCGATGATGTTGATCTCGTGGCCCTTCCATTCGCAGAAGGTGGCGGCCGAGGCGATGGTGATGCCCCGCTCCTTTTCCAGCTCCATGGAATCCATGGTGGCCCCCACGCCGTCTTTTCCCTTGACGTCGTGGATGGCGTGGATCCGCTTGGTGTAGAACAGCACCCGTTCCGTCAACGTGGTTTTGCCCGAGTCGATGTGGGCGCTGATGCCGATGTTTCTGACGCTTCTGTTCGCGATCATCTTCGTCTCACTCCCTGTGGATAGAGTGCCGGCCCCCGTTGCCGGGACCGGATTGTCAGGAATAAAAAAAATCCCTCATTCGGAAGCCGCTCCGATGGGGATTCGGTACATACGATTACATAAACTATTATATGTAATCCATTCAAAATGGGTTGTCAATCGATTTTTTGACGGAACGGTTCGGGCATCTGCCGATAATGGACATACCGAACACCCGGAAACGTCCGGAATTCCGCCGCCAGGCGGCGCCTGGAGAACTCGGGGATGAACCGCCTGAAGGCGGAGCTCCCAACCGGGGGGCGTCAAGCCGGTTGATTTACACGGCGCCATGGTGTAGGGTCGTGCGCCGGTAGGGAACGAAGAAAGAAGGGGAGATCTCGGCTGAAGATGACAAGGGACCCGAAACAGGACCTCCAACAGGGGCTCGTCGCCGCCTGGCCCATCTGCCTGGGCTACGCGCCCATCGGCATGGCCTTCGGCGTTATCGCCCAACAGGCGGGGCTGTCGCCCCTTCAAATCGGGCTCATGTCGGTGCTGGTATTCGCCGGCAGCGCCCAGTTCATCGCGGTCTCCATGATCGCCTCGGGCGCCGCGGCCCTCTCTATCGTGGTCACGACTTTTATCGTCAATCTCCGCCACCTGCTGATGAGTTCGGCCCTGACCCTGTTCGTGAAGAACGAAAAAAAGGGCCGGCTGGCCCTTCTGGCTTATGGCGTCACCGACGAAAGCTTCGCCGTCAACTTTTCCAAATACCGGGAGTCGCACTGGAACACCAACCGGTCCCTCACGGTCAATCACACCGCCAACCTGGCGTGGATCGCCAGCACGGTGGCCGGGGGATACGGCGGCCAGTACATCCCGCCGGGGGCCTTTGGCACCGACTACGCCCTCATCGCCATGTTCATCTGCCTGCTGGTCTTCCAGCTCAACGGCGCCCGGTATGTCATCGCCGCGCTCCTGGCCGCCGGCCTCTCGGTGGGGATGGCGATGGTTCTCCCCGGCAACATCCACATCGTCCTTGCGTCCATCCTGGCCGCCGCCCTGGGCGTGGTTATCCAGCGTCGGCACGCCCGGAAAGGGCCGTCATGACGGATTCAGCATACCTTCTCCTGCTGGCGGGCATGGGGCTGGTCACCTATCTGCCCCGATGGCTGCCCCTGGTCTTCCTCTCCGGACGGTCCCTGCCGCCCGTGGTGGCGGAATGGCTCGACCTCATCCCGGCGGCGATCCTCAGCGCGCTGCTGGCCCCGGATCTGCTCACGGCCGGACCCGACCGCCACCTGAGCTTACTCCAGCCGGAACTCTGGGTGGCCCTGCCCACCTTCCTCTTCGCGCTCAAGACCCGCTCCCTCGGGGGAACGGTGGTGGTGGGGATGGCGCTTTTCTGGCTGACCGGGAAGCTCCTTTAATGGGCGCCGCAGCCGCAACCGCATCCCTCTTCGCCGCCGCACTGGCTCATGAGGGCCATGGCCTGGACCACTTCGCGGCTGTCGGCCGGGGCCACCGTATCCACACGGGCCGTCACATAAAAGGTCCCCGTCGCTTTTGACATGGGCGGCAGGCGCCCGTTCAGGTGGCAGAAAGTCTTGGCCATCTCCCCGGGGGCTACCGGCACCTGAACGGCGTCGCCGGGCGATTTCCCCGCCAGGCTGTATTCAAATGGCGTCAGTCCCTCGACCCCCAGACCGAAAATGAAATCCATGGCGGCCGGCCCGCCGGTCAGGTCGGATTTCCCCGGGCGGCTTCCGGCCGATACTGTTACGCCGACTTTTTTCAGGGCCTCCACTGTATCCGTCGTGGTCATGGTGTTCCTTTCATCGTTTCGGTGTTATGCTGGCTGAACATTTCCTGAAGATAACGATTTTCCGTTTTTTTTCAAGAGGCGGCGAACTGGCGGTACCGGGAATCGAGGACGACAACCCGTCCCCGGTCGGTGTGGCAGCGGATGAGGCGGCCGATGCCCTGGCGGAGCTTGATCTCGGTCTCGTACCGGTACCGGTTCCAGAACTCGGAGGCCGGGAGCATGCCTTTCCGGGCGGCCTGGATGGGGTCGGCGGGGGAGGGATAGGGGATCCTGGTGATGATCACCTGGGTCAGGGTGTCGCCCCGGAAATCGACCCCGTACCAGAAGGTATCCACGCCGAAGAGGACGCTCTCCTTGACGGTTCGGAAGGCGTCGCACAGCGGCAAAGTCGGCATACCGCGCTGCTGGACCAGCAACGGGTACCGGGCCCCGTCGATGGCCCCGGCGACCTGGGGTACCACGGCTTCCAGGTCGGCATAGCTGGCGAACAGCACCAGGGTCCGGCCGCCGTTTTCAGCGATCAACGCCGGAATCAGGTCCGAGACGGCCGCGGTCCACTGCGTTTTATTGCCGTATTTCCCGCTGACCGCCTCCTTGGGTACCAGGAGGGTCATCTGATCGGCTGAAAACGGTGACGGGATAATCCGGAATCGGAACCGCTCCTCACCGGTAGAGGCGTCGATGGGCCCGGCGGCCCCGTCGATGCCGACGATGGACCGGAAGGCCCGGAAGCTGCCGCCGTGACAGAGGGTGGCCGCGGTGAAAACGACGGCGTCCTTGTCGTCGTAGATGTGGCGGGATATGAGGCCGCCCACTTCCACCGACTGGCTCAGGAGGGACCAGTTCCGGCTGAAGAGGCGGCAGGCCGATACCCGGTTGTCCGCGTCCAGGCAGTTCCGGATCTCCCGGACCGCCTCCATCGATTCCGCCGCCTGGGCCAGGACGGTCCTGATCCGCTGGACGGTCCGTTCCTGGATCTTGAGGAGGCGGCAGAAGTCCGGGTCCCGGATCCACTTCATCCGTTTCCCGATGCTTTCCAGAGGGGACAGCACCGCGTCCAGCCGGCCCTTGACGGCATCGGCCCCGAACCCCGGATCGTCGGCCCGCAGCTCGGCCATGGTCCCGGGACCCGCCTGGGGATAGCGCTTTTCCAGGTCCGCCCGGACCGCGCTCAGGACCTCCCGGAGATCGGCCATGGCCTTCAGGGCCTTGGCGATGTCGCCGGCGGTCTTTCCGGCGGCCCGGCGGGCGATGGGCCGGAGGGCCCGCTCCAACCGGCGGACGGCCTCCAGGATCTCCCGGGACCCCACCTCCACGGTGTAGGCGTTCCGGACCGCGGCCTCGAAATGGTTGGCCTCGTCGATGATGTAATTCCGAAACAGCCCTGACAGGACCGGATCGTTGTCCATGAGGGCCAGCTTGTGGTGGTTGGTGACCACCAGCCGGGCCGTGGCCGCCTCGGCTGTCACCACCTGGGCCGGGCACCGGTTGTGGCGGGGCGGACATCCGCTGCGGGCCGAAACCTCGTTGCGCATGATCGCCAGATGCGGATCGAGATGCCGCTTGACCCGGTCGCCGGCGGCATCGGCTTCGGCCGTGCGGAAGAGAAAGGCGATGTTGAGGAGATAGAGCCACGCCAGAAGCCGGGCCCCGGTCATGCCCAGTTCGTAGAGATGGTCCAGCTTCCGGACGCAGACGTAGCTCGACTTCCCCTTCAGGAGGGCCACCGGAATGGCGTCGTAAAGGCCGGGAAAGGCGTTTCGGGTAAAGGCCAGTTCCCGGTGGAGGATCTGCTCCTGGAGCTGCTTGGTGTAGGTGGAGATGACGACCCGGGCCTGGGGGTTCCGGCGGAGAAAGGCCAGGGCCGGAATCAGATATCCCTGGGTCTTCCCGGTGCCGGTGCCGGCCTCGATGGAAAGGACCGCGCCGTCGTTGAGGGCGTCGGCCACATGACCGGCATAGTCGAGCTGAACCTGGCGAAACACGTACTCTCGGTCTCCCCTGGCCAGCCCTTTGAAAAGGGATGCCAGTTCCTCGCGTTCGACCTTCCGGAAAGCGCCGCCATCCGGCGTTTTTCGGGGGACCGGCGCCGCCTTTTCCAGAAACCGGTACCAGCCTTCGGCATCCGGCAGGGAACAGGGGGTGAAAAGGCCGCCGAAATAGGATCGAAACTCGCGGGCCAGGTGGGTGAACACATCGCCGAAAAGGGTTTCGCTGTGGCCCAGGAAAAACCGGAGGGCCGGTGCCTTGGGGTTGAGGCCATCATTGAGGATCGTCCCGCCGATGTGGCGCGCCAGGTCCCTGCCCAGGGCCGCCATTTCCCGGGCGGAAAAGCCGATCCGGTCCCGCTCCTTTCCGGTCAGATGTTCCCAGATCCGCCGGGGCGTGTGGGACGGCAAATCGGGCAGGAAATACTCCGCCGTGAAGCCGAGGTCGATGAACCGGGCCCCGGAAAACCGTTCCCGGACCACCGGCAGCGCCCCGGACAGATCGAACAAGAAAACACACGAGACGCCGGCCAGAAAATCCTCCAGATCCCGCCAAGCCGCTTCCGGGGACGATCCCTTGCCGACGGCCGAGGCGGACAGCCCCGACCGGTGCCGGTCCCGCTCCGTAAAATGGGCGTACCGGACGACGGCATGACGGGTCCGCTCGCCGCCCCCGGGGTCCAGCCGGATGGCGGCCATCTCGTAAACCCGGTTGCCGCGGTCCGCCCGGACCCCGCAATGGACATGGAGGAATCCGACGTCGCCGATTTCGTGTCCATGGGACGTCAGCATCCCCGCCCCCTTGCACCGCCCGGTGCGGCACGGACGTTACCCGGCATACGCCCTCGACACCCCGCTACTTTGGAAACGACGCGATGCTTCCCATGGCGTCGACGGTATACACGGTTTTCCCTTTTTCATGGTAGGAGGTGATCTTCAGGGTATCCCATCCCCCGTCCTCGATGGTCAGCACCACCCCTTCGGTGGGATAGTACCCGACCTCCTTCAAATTCTCCATGGTAACGGTGGCCGCCGGATAATCGGTAAAATAGGCCTGGGCCGCCGTGTACGCATTTTTGATGTCCGCATTGGCTGCGGCGTCATAAGACCGGGTCCGGTATTCGATGAAGTTGGGGATGGCGATGGCCGCCAACACACCGGCCGCGGCGACGGTCGCGGACGCGTCCTGGGCCATGAGAAATTCCAGGGGATTGTTTTCAAACGTGAAAGAAAGGGACACGACCGGATCGGCCCAGGTGAACTGGAAGCCGTAAGCCCCTTCCGTCGGCAGATCGGCCTCCCGGGCGGACGGCAGGCTGAAAAGATCGACGGGGCGTTCGGCGATGTCGCCCAGGAGGGTGATCCACTGAAGGTAGGCGGAATAGATCTTCGAGGGCGTCCCCGATAGCCGGGTTGACAGGTTGATCACGGCATGGCGCGCATCATGGGTTCCGTCAATCCACGGTCCGATCGAGACCCGTTCCTGGGAATCCGCCCGGTCGAAAAGCACCTGGGGCGCCGATGCAAACACCAGATACCCGTCGTCTTCCGTCCAGAAAAGATGGGTTTTGACGGCATTAAGAATGCCGAACATCAGGCGTTCAGCGGGATCGGTTCTTTCCGCGTCATCCACCTGGGACCACATGGAGGGCAGGCTGAGATGCCGGAACCGCTTCCCGTCCCGCTCATGGATCGCCAGGGAAGCGTTCGGGCGATCGGATATGGTTTCTAAAAGGCGGTCCAGTTTTTCCCGGTTCCCGATCTCCACGGCGACAAACGTATCGATCTTGTCGGTAAACACAACCATTTCGGGTCCGACCGCGTCCAGGACATCGGCCAAGGACATTTTTACATGTTCCCGGCAGACGGCGTCCAGTCGCCGGAGCGCCGCGGGCAGCTCCGGGATCCCTTCCTTCTCCCCGATGGTGTTGAGCGCATCGGCGATCCGCCGCAGGGGCAGGGATACCGTGAAAACAGTTTCCGGCACGCCCGAAGCCCACAGATCGAAATCGTTTTCGATGTCCGGGAAAAGGGTCCGGTAGCCCGCTTTGGGCGCATCGATGCTCAGTTCCAGGCGGCCCTTGCCTTTGCTCACCCCCCATCCCAGGGCGATCCCGCGAATCGTCGTCAGCCCCCATTTTTTCATGACATCGAGATCGGGATGCGTCATGGACCCCGTCATAAAAGGCATGATTTTCGCCACATTGATCCACGCGAAAACCCCCTGTCGGCTTTCGTCGATGCGGTTTTCGAACGGATACATGGGATGGGCCTCCACCGGCGCCAACCCGGCGATGCGTTCCTTGAACGCCGCCTCGTTGACGGTCATTCCGGCCATCGCCGTCAGGGAGGTCCCCTCCGGATCATAGTGCAGGAAAACCGGCAATCCATTCGTCCCCAGCGTGGCATACCCTTCCGGGCTCACCGGGCCCATGAGGGTCAATTCGGAACTCTTTTCTACAAGGCCGGTCAAAAACGTCCTGAACCCCTCCAGGGAATCGATGGACAGCCGCGCCGACATCAGGAGTGTCCCCATCTGGGGCGACCCGTTCTCGGGAATCTCCAAAGCCATTTCGATGGGGGACGCCAGTTTGAGAACCCCCAACTCGATCAACGGAGCCCACTGCGGGTCGGCCAAATCCAGAAACCGGCTGCCCATGGATTGTTTGAGCGCGTCGATCATTCGCACATGGTCTTCGTCTTTCAGCACATCGTTCAGAACATCGCCCTTCGGTTTCGACATGAACCCCCACAGGTCCGGAATGCGGATATACCCCACCGCATCCGCCGGAAGGATCTGCCTCAACCGGGGTTCCGGGGAGACCTTCCCATCCGCCGGGGGGATCAAAATCATCAGACTCAGACAGCAAACAAGCCAAAAACGTTCTAACTGCATGGCGTCCTCCTTGGGTTGTGGATAGGGTGCCCGCCACGGCGGGCCCATAGACCGATCATCTGCCCAGAGTAGCCAATTTTAGACGACCTGACAACACAAACCCTCGCTTCATCGGAAAAAAATGCATCCCTGGAGGGCGGTTCGGGTACCGTGATTGGCGTTGACAAAAAGCGGGGAGGGTCCTATTCTTTTACTCAAAAATTTCGACTTATTGAGGAGATCAACGGCCATGCCCATTTATGAATTTTACTGTTCGGACTGCCATACCATTTTCAACTTCTTCTCAAAAACCGTCAACACCGAAAAGATCCCGCCCTGCCCCAAATGCGACAACCCGTCCCTGAGCCGCCAGGTGTCCATGTTCGCCGTCACCGGCCGGGCCAAGGAGACGGGGGACGACGACCTGCCCTTCGACGAATCCAAAATGGAGCAGGCCATGCACGTTCTGGAACGGGAAGCGGGCAACATCGACGAAAACGACCCCCGGCAGGCGGCCAACCTGATGCGGAAACTGTCGGACATGACCGGCATCCAGCTCGGGGGCGGCATGGAAGAGGCCCTGGCGCGGATGGAAAGGGGCGAGGACCCGGACGCCATCGAAGAGGAGATGGGCGACCTGCTGGAGTCCGAAGATCCCTTCATCCTGCCGGGGAAGAAAGGGCGGGCGGCCCGGGTCCGCAAAGCGGCCCCTTTCCGGGATGAAACGCTCTACGACCTGTAACCCCGAAACCGGGATGCAAAGGGAGGCCAGATGAAAAAAGAGATCCGCAACCGCATCGAGGTGGTCCAGGGGGACATCACCCGAATGGACGTCGACGCCATCGTCAATGCCGCCAATTCCTCCCTCAGAGGGGGCGGCGGGGTGGACGGCGCCATCCACCGGGCCGCCGGCCCGGAGCTGCTGGAAGAGTGCAAGACCATCGGCGGATGCCCCACCGGCGAGGCCGTGATCACCAAAGGGTACAAGCTGCCGGCCCGGCACGTCATCCACACGGTGGGGCCGGTCTACAGCGGGAAGCCCCAGGACGCCCAACTCCTCGCCGCCTGCTACCGGAACAGCCTACAACTGGCGGTTGAAAACGGCGTCCGGACCATCGCCTTTCCGGCCATCAGTTGCGGGGTCTATGGCTATCCCGTACAGGACGCGGCCCGGATCGCCGTGAAGACCACCGCTGAATTTCTCGAATCCCACCCCGTCATCGGGAAGGTCTTCTTCGTCCAGTTTTCAGAAGATAACGATAAGGTCTTCAACGATGCCGTCGCCGCCCTCTGATGCGCCGGCGGGTTACCACGCGGTCGCCCGGCGGCGGCCGCGTGTTGACAAATCCGTCTGAATGGGTATTGTAAGAGCAGTTCCGGCCGACGTGATCGGCCCTATTTTTTTCTCAAGGAGGAATTTATGATCGAGGTAACCCCCGAAGCCACGAAGCAGATCTCTGAATATTTCAAAGGCAAAGAGGTCGCGCCCATCCGGATCTTTCTCAACGAAGGCGGATGAGGCGGTCCTTCGCTGGCCATGGCTCTGGACGAGCCGAAAGACAACGACAAAGAGTTTGACATCGACGGTTTCAAGTACATCGTGGACAAGGAGTTTTTCGAGAAGATTCAACCCGTCAAGGTGGATTTCACCTATTTCGGGTTCCGGGTGTCGTCGGAAATGGACTTCGGCGCCGGCGCCAGTTGCACCAGTTGCGGCACCACCGGCACGTGCTGCTGATCCGGATCTCCGCCATTTCGGCTGGCGATGCCCTGCACCACACCGAGAGCAGCACCCCCCTTCGGGTGCTGCTTTTTTATTTCGACCCCGGCTCATCGTCCGCCTTCGGACGTTTCCACCCGACACCTGCACGCTGAATGAAAGACGCCGACATGACGCGAATCGATTATCGCATAGACGACGGGGTGGCGGTGGTCACCCTCAACGACGGGGAAAACCGGTTCAATCCCGATTTCATCGGGGCTTTCCTCGATACGCTGGACGCCATTGAAACCCAAACCGACGCCGCCGCCCTGGTGACGACCTCGGCCCATGAAAAGATCTTCTCCAACGGCATCGACCTGGAATGGCTCGTGCCGGTGATCCAGCGGGGAGACGGGGCCGCCGCCAAGGACTTTTTCTACCGGCTCAACACCCTGCTCCGGCGGACCCTCATGTCTCCCCTGCTGACGGTGGCGGCCATCAGCGGCCACGCTTTCGCCGGCGGCGCCATCTGGTCCTGCGCCTTCGATTTCCGTTTCATGCGGTCGG
>CAYPCE010000003.1:0-51816 GCA_964409085.1 uncultured Desulfobacteraceae bacterium
TGGGACGGCATGACCTACTGCAACGGCGCCGCCCTGCCGGTGGGCTCGGATTCCATCATTTTCGGCGTGGAGATGGTCCGGCAAGGCCGAAAGGACCTCAACGTCATCTGTCACTGCGGATCCCAGCAGGTCAACCTTCTGGGGGCTGTCGACGCCATCCGGCGGGTGGAGGTGGGCTTCTCGGGCCTGGAAGTCTACGGGTTCGCCGCCGGCCTCAACCGCGCCATCACCTCGGGCAAGACCCAGATCGAGGACTATTCCAACGGCGCGATGGCCTGGCGTCTCTTCGGCGGCGCCATGAACTGGCCCTTCGTTCCGGCGACCGTGAACATCTTCAACGACCAGCAATGGTGCTCCTGCGACGAGCCGGACCAGTACCCTTGCAGCAATAAGATCCCCCTCATCACGGACCCCTTCACCGGGAAGCAGTATGGCGCCTTTCGGACCATCCGCCCCGAAGTGTCGGCCATCCACGTGACCATGGCCGATATTTACGGCAACGCCATCATGCTGGGGACGGAATGGAACCGGTTCGAAATGTCCCGGGCATCGGAAAAAGTGGTCCTTGTCGCGGACCGGATCGTGGAAACCGACTGCATGCGCCAGTATCCGAACCTGGTGCGGATCATCGGGGAGGTGGTCGATGCCGTGGTCTACTGGCCGTACGCCTCCTACCCCCAGGCCTCCTGCGGGCTTTACGACAGTGACGAAGAGCAGATGTATTACATGAACAAGATGATGAAGACCGAGGCGGATACCGAGGCGTTCTGCAAAACCTGGGTCCACGGGTGGAACACCCGGGAGGACTACCAGGCGCTCATCGGGCGGGAGAAAATCGACAAGATCACCGACACGGCCACGGCGTTCCTTCTGGATCCGTATCGGAAGTGGATCAAGACGGACGCGGAAGTCGAAGAACTCGAAAAAGACGCAAGGGGGTAGCGACATGGAATACACCAAGCAGGAATTCATGGCCGTGGCCACCGGCCGCGAAATCAGGGACGGGGAGTTGATTATCCTCGGGGTGGGCCTGTCCATGCTGGCGGGGTACTTTGCCAAACTCAACCACGCCCCGGAACTCAGGCCGTTCACCGAAGGGGGGATCTACGGGGCCACCCCCGTGGGGGGACTCCCCTGGGGCATCGAGTGCAACCGGATCTCGGCCAACGCCACCAGCTTCACCAACGCCATCGACGCCCTCGGGTTCCTGGTGGCCTCGGGCCGGGCGGACAATGGGGTCATCGGCGCTGCCCAAGTGGACAAGTACGGCAACGTGAACACCACGGGCATCTGGGACGTGCCGCCATGGAAACAAGGCTGCTATGTTCCGCCCCGGGTGCGCCTCAACGGAAGCGGGGGCGCTAACGACATCGCCGTGGGGTGCAAGCGGTACCTGATCATGGCCTCCCACGAAAGCCGCCGCTTTATGGAAAGGGTCGACTACATCTCGAGCCCGGGATACCTGGACGGGGGCAGCGCCCGAGAAAAAGCGGGATTCATCGGCGGGGGGCCCTCGACCATCATCTCGACCCTCGGGATCCTCCGGCCCGACCCGGAAACGAAGGAGTTCATCCTGGACGCCTACTTTCCGTTCACCAGCGTCGAGGAAGTGCGGGAGAACACCGGCTGGGATCTGAAGATCTCCCCCGAGATCCGGAAGGTGCCCGAGCCCACCGAACAAGAATTGGCCAACCTGCGGACAGTGGACGCGACCGGATCGTTGCGAAAGAAGAGATAGGGTTTCCTCTGCCAAAACCGGGATCCGGACGGCAATACGGCTGGATCTGACGTTATATCGAATTCAGGTGCCCCGGATAGTCACGTCATCTCTGGGCTGTAATGGCGCTATGCGCCGATGAACGGCTGGGAAGCTGGGGATCGACAGAAGGGATGCACAGATGTGGTAAATGGCGTTTTCGTATCGGATCACGGCGGAGGCGTTTCGGCAGCTGGCCCCTGCGCCCCGATGCGTTCGAGGCCGAAACGGACGACGTTCCTTTTTGCTGAACTCGATCCCGCATAAACTCAAAAGATCCACGTCCCCTTGCCCCGGCTTGTGTGAGGATAGAAGGTTTCTCCATCGTTGGTTGCAGCATCAGCCACGGCCGAGGCGTCAAGCGGCACTCCTTGACAAGGAAGCCCAACCACGGAGGCTTTATGCCCCCAAATGATTTGAACGAGGTCGCTCTCGAAAAGTCCGACAGGATCGGCAATCTCACGCCCTGCGCCCGTCTGGATGCATTGGATAATGCGGAATCGCTGGCAGAGTTGAACTTGCCGGGTTTTGATTTTCACGGGCTTCACGGCAAACCGAAGCGCTACAGCATGCATGTCAATGGCCCATGGTGCCTTACGTTCGAATGGATAGAGGGGGAAGCGCTTGAGGGTAGACCGTGAGCAATACCATTGAGATGGCCATGAAAGGATATACCGTAGAACGTCCCCTTCGAAGGCCGCCGGTTCATCCTGGCGAAATCTTGCGTGAAGATGTTTTAAAACGCCTTGGTTTATCCGTGTGCAAGTCGGCGAGGAGACTTGGCGTCTCTCGACGGCAACCCCATCGCATATTGGCTTGCACCCATCCCATTACGACGGAGATGGCGCTCAGAATCGGTAAATTCGCCGGAAACGGGCCTTTGTGACCACCAAGCGGAAGGCCGGGAAGGCAACCGAAAGCCCAGAGCCTTGACGGCTGGTGGATCCTTCCTTGACATAAAAAGCCCGCTGGATCTGGACATCCAGCGGGCTTAAAAAGCGCTCTCCGATGAGGAGCTGGAAAGCACGACCGATTATGAGCTTCCGGTCTGTGTGTCAACGCCCTTGTCGGATCGCGTCATCCGATGAGGGCTTTTCTTTTTGGGGGATGGGGCTTGAATCTGTCCCCTATGTGTCCCTAGAAATCCACTTCAAGTGTAAGTGTCGGTTATTGCCTACCTAATCTATATTTGGTGCCGAAGGCCGGACTTGAACCGGCACGGGCGTGGCCCACTACCCCCTCAAGATAGCGTGTCTACCAGGTTCCACCACTTCGGCATATCATTCCGCATGGGTTGGGGTCACTCGCTTTCATTCTGGGATGTTTCATCCGCTGCTGGCGCCGCCGGCGGGGTGTCGGCAGGGGCTGCCGTTTCTTCTGTCGGTTGAGCCGGCGGTTGCTCCATCATGATGGAACTGCCGGTTTGGTGTCCTGAGATATAGCCAAGGGCCAGGGAGGTCATCATGAAGAGGACCGCCGCAAAGGTGGTGGCTTTGCTCAGGAACGTCGAGGCCCCCGTGCTGCCGAAAAGGGTCTGGCTGGAACCGCCGCCGAAGGCGGCGCCGATGTCCGCCCCCTTGCCGGTCTGCAACAGGACGATCATGATCAGGGCGATGCAGACGATGATGTGAACAACAACGAGTATCAGTGTCATATGGCGATATCTTCAGCTCCGGAAAGCATTTCGTTTGGGTTACGGGTTCTGATCGTACAAAACGATCTTCGAAAAAGACGCCGCGTCCAGGCTGGCGCCGCCCACCAACGCGCCGTCCAGGTCGGGCATGCTCATGAGCTGAGCGGCGTTGCCGGGCTTTACGCTTCCCCCATACAGGATTCTAAGGGAATCGGCAAGGGCTTTGTTCACCTTTTTTTCGATCAGGGAGCGCAAAAATTGATGGGCTTCCTGTGCCTGATCGGCGGTGGCCGTCTTGCCGGTGCCGATGGCCCAGACCGGTTCGTAGGCCAAAACCAGCGCCTTCAGCTCATCTGCAACAAATTCTTTTAGCCCATCGCCGACCTGTTTGTCAAGTACCGAAAAGGTTTTTTCCGCTTCCCGTTCCGATTCGGTCTCTCCGACGCAGAGCACCGGGATCAATCCGTGTCGGATGGCCGCTCTCAGCCGTTTGTTGACGGTCTCGTCGGTCTCGCCGAAGTATTGGCGTCGCTCCGAATGCCCGATGATCACGTATCGGCATCCGGCCGACAACAGCATGGGGCCGCTGATTTCTCCGGTATAGGCGCCTTCGTCCTCCCAGAAGAGGTTTTGGGCCCCCAACCCGATGGGGGTCTTCCCCAAGGCTTCGGCCATCGGCGCCAGGGCGGTGAAGGGCGGCGCGATCATGATTTCCACATGGGATGCGCCCGAAACCCGTTCGGCCAGATTCCGGGAGGTGTCGATGGCTTCGGACACCGTCTTGTACATTTTCCAGTTTCCGGCGATCAGTGGTTTTCTGTCGGCCATTTCCCCTCCTTTATCGTCTACAGCTGGGACCCGATCAGGGCGGCCAGATCCACCATTCGGCTGGAGTATCCCATTTCGTTGTCGTACCACGACAGCACCTTCACCATGTCGTCCACAACATAGGTGGTGGGGGCGTCGACGGTGGAGGAGAGGGGGCACCCGTTGAAATCGATGGAGACCAGCGGTTCTTCGCTGTATCCCAGAATCCCTTTGAGGGGGCCTTCGGCCTCGGCCTTCATGGCTCCATTGACATCGGAGACGGTGACGCCGGCTTTTTCCACCCTTACCACCACGTCCACCAGCGACACATTGGGGGTGGGCACGCGGACGGCCAGTCCGTTGAGCTTTCCTTCAAGTTCAGGGAGGACCAGCGCGACGGCCTTGGCGGCCCCGGTGGTGGTGGGGATCATGGAGAGGGCGGCTGCCCGGGCCCGTCTCAGGTCCTTGTGGGGAAAGTCCAACAATCGCTGGTCGCCGGTGTAGGAATGGACGGTGGTCATCAACCCGGCTTTGATTCCGAAGTTCTCCAGAAGCACCTTGGCCACCGGTGCCAGGCAGTTGGTGGTACAGGAGGCGTTGGAGATCACATGGTGGTTGCGGGGGTCGTACTGGTTGTGGTTGACGCCCATGACGATGGTGATGTCGGGGCTTTTGGCCGGGGCGGAGATGATCACCTTCCGGGCCCCGGCCGCGAGATGTTTGCCGGCGCTTTCAGCATCACGGAAAAGACCGGTGCATTCCGCCACGATATCGGCACCGGCTCCTTTCCAGTCGATCTGCGCCGGATCCTTGACGGAACTGACCCGGATAGTCTTTCCATTCACCTCGATGGCGTTGTCTTTGGCGGAGGCGTCGACATCCAGGGTCCCATGGACCGAATCATGGGTGAGAAGATAGGCCATGGTCGCCGGTTCCATCAGATCATTGATGGCCGTTACTTCGACATCGTCGTGCTGCAGCGCGGCCCTGAATACCAATCGACCGATTCTTCCGAACCCGTTGATTCCGATTTTGGTGGTCATGATTCCTCCTCTAACGGTTTCATTAGGACCAGGGCGTCTTCCCCGGTCTCGGGATAATAAAGGCGTCTTCTGCCGATCTGGCGAAACCCGAATCGGCGGTAGAGCGATAGGGCCGACCGGTTGGTCGGCCGGACTTCCAGGAGGGCCACGGTCGCGCCTTTGGCGATGGCCCTTTCCAGCCCGTCGGTCAGCATGCGGTCGGCGATTCCCGTGCCCCGGTAGCGGGGGGCGACGGCGAGTCTCATGATGTGCATTTCGTCGTAGAGCAACCGAAAGCAGATATACGCCGCCACCGTGCCGGCGTCGTGCGGTGCCGGTCGCCTCAGGAGAAAACCGGCGGCCTCCCGGTTCGCCAGCTCATCCAGGAATGCGTCCCGGTGCCAGGGACGCTGGAAAGAGGCGGTTTCGATGGGAAGAACAGCGTCAATATCGGCCTCGGTGAACGGATAGAGATCCCACAACGCCGCTCAGCTCCGCTTATTCCCTTTCAGGATTCCGCTGGCAAGGGAGATGCTTTTTTTGCCGTAGGCTTCGATGCACTCCGCCAGTTTGACCAGTTCCATTTCTTCCCGGGCATTAATCGCCTTGATCAAGATGGGAAGATTGGCGCCCGATATCACTTCCACCCGCCCCTCTTCGAGAAAGGAATAGGCGAGATTGGAGGGAGTGCCGCCGAACATATCCGTCAGTATCAAAACGCCGTGGGGGTTCCGAACCGTTTTGATGGCGTCTGCGATGCGATTCCGCAGGGAATCGGCGTCTTCGTGCAGATCGATGGAAACCGCCACCGTCGATTCGGGACGGGATTTCAATATAAATTCGGCGGCTTCGATGAGCGCTTCCCCTAGCCGACTGTGGGTCACGATAACGATGCCGATCATACCAATATCTGATGTCGTCGTACCATAATAAGAAGAGCGGTCCCTGCGGTTCAGTCGCTGATTTGCGCGATGTCCCGGTGGGCGATATCCACGCGTTTTCCCGATTGTTTGAAGTGCTCATGAAACACCTGAGCGATGACCACCGACCGGTGACGCCCGCCGGTGCATCCGGCGGCGATGGTCAAATAGGCCTTTCCCTCTTTTTCATACCGGGGAATGAGAAAGTCGAGCAGTGAAAGATATTTTTCCAAAAAGATCCGGGTGTCCGGCTGGGTAAGGACATAATCCCGGATCGCCCGATCTTTCCCGTCCAAGGGCTTGAGATGGGGAACGAAATACGGATTATCGATAAACCGCACATCGATCACCAGGTTGGCATCCAGCGGCACCCCATACTTGAATCCGAAAGAGAGGATATGGATCCGCATTTCGGCCAACTTTTTGTGTTTCTGAACGATATCAAGAATGTAGGCCTTGAGTTCATGGACATTGTAGTTCGAGGTATCGATCACGGCGTCGGCCGATTGTTTCAACCCTTCCAGCTGTTTTTTTTCTTCCCGGATGCCCTCCAGAAGCCCCTTGTCGCCGGAGAGGGGGTGATGCCGGCGCGTTTGGTGGTAGCGTTGCAGCAGCATCGCCTCATCGGCCTCCAGAAACAGGATCTCGAAATCGTAGCCTTTTTCCCGGAGATTGTCGAGGATTTCCGCGTGTCGATCGAGAAATCCCCGCTCCCTCAGGTCCATGACAAAGGCCAGTCCGTTTAACGTGGCATCGCGATGAAGGGGCAATTCCAGGAATTTGGGAAGCAGGGCCACGGGCATGTTGTCGACGCAGTAAAATCCGGCATCCTCAAATGCCGCCACCGCCGTGCTTTTCCCGGAACCCGACATTCCGGTGATGATGAAAATCTTTAATTGCTTCATGATCCATCACAGTTGGGGGCTTCCGCCGCAAGCCGCAGGGTCACAACGTTCCCTCGTGTTCTTTTATCGCGTCGATGACATCCGATGGTCGGGTGGCGGTGAGCAACCGTTCCTTGAACGTTTCATTTTTGAGAATTCTGGAGATCTGGGCCAGTAACCTCAAGTGGATGCCGGTCGAGTTTTCCGGGGTCACCAGCAGAAAGAAAATATGGGTCGGGAGGCCGTCCATGGATTCAAAATCGATCCCGTTTCGGCTCAATCCGAATCCCAACAGCAGGCGGTCAAGGTCTTTCAGTTTCCCATGGGGGATCCCGATACCGCCCCCGATCCCGGTGCTGCCCAGCCGTTCCCGGGCGAGCAGGACCCGGACCAAAATATCGGTTTCAACACCGGAAATCCGGGCAATGGGGGCCACCAGTTCCTCGATTACCCCCTTTTTGTCTTTGGCTTTCAGGTCAACCAGAATGGCTTCTTCGTCCAATACATCAAGAATTTTCATCAGTCGTCACTTATGCAAGCGCAGCGCCATCCTCTCCGGGCGTCCGTGTGGCGTTCGTTTTGGGTCAACCCAGCGGCTGGATCAGCCCGTAATGGCCGTCATTTCTGTGGTACAACACGTTGATTTGATCCGTCTTGGCGTTGGTGAACACCAGGAAATCGTCATCGCTCAGGTTCATTTGAAGGACGGCTTCTTCCACGTCCATCGGCTTGTACTCAAGGGTTTTGACTTTGACTTCCCGGGGCCCGTCCTCCGGCGAGGGAGCGGGGGCGATGGCCGCTGCTTCCGCCATGCTCTCCATCACCATGGCTTTGGAGTCCGTCCCCCTTCTGTCCCGTTTCTTCTGTTTGCTTTTTTTGATCTGCTTCTCGATTTTATCCAGGACCATGTCGATGGCCGAGTACATATCATTGGTTTCTTCTTTTCCCTTGATCTTGAGACGATCGCCGACGATGTTGATTTCGGCGATGTGACGGAATTTCTCAACGGACAGGACCACGCTGGCATCGGCGGGGTTGTCGAGGTACTTGTCGAATCGGTCGAGTTTGTCGCTCACATAGGCCTTGAGATTGTCCGACGGGTCCAGGTTTTTGAAGGATACCGATGTTTGCATGGATCACCTCCTTAATATTGTCTGCGTTTACTGGACGGCAGTATCCTCATCATCTCGCGGTATTTGGCCACCGTTCGCCGGGCGATGTTGATATTGGATGATTTGAGGAGTTCCGATACCTTGTCGTCGCTCAATGGGGCCTTGGGGTCTTCGGTTTCGATGATCTGCTTGATCCGTTGCATGACGCTCGCCGACGCCATGGCCTCTCCGTCGGATCGGCTGATGGAACTGTTGAAGAAATATTTCAACTCAAAGATCCCCTGGGGGGTGTAGGCGTATTTGTTGGTGGTCACCCGGCTGATGGTCGATTCGTGCATTTCGATGTCCTGGGCCACGTCCCGGAGGACCAGCGGTTTGAGGTGATCGATCCCTTTTTCAAAGAAATCCCGTTGGAATTTGAGGATGCTTTCCGTTACCCGATACAGTGTTTTTTGTCGCTGTTGGATGCTTTTGATGAGCCAGGAGGCCGAACGGATCTTTTCCTGTATGTATTGCTTCGCGCTGGTGGTCAGTCGGGCTTCACTGCCGACCGCGTCCTGGTAATAGGCGCTGAGTCGCAGCCTGGGCATGCCGTCGTCATTGATCAGGATGACAAAATCGTCTTCGATTTTATAGATATAGATGTCGGGCGTGATGTACTGCGGGGGCTCTTCCGAAAACCGCCGGCCGGGGCAGGGATCCAGGCCGCGAATCACCTCGATGGCATCCACGATTTCCTGGATGTCCTGTTTCAGGGCGCGGGCGATGGCTTTGTAGTTTTTGTTCTCCAGATGATGGAAATGGTGCTGGAGGATCTCTTTGACCAGTGGATCATCGATTTCCAGTCGGTTCGTCTGGATCAGGAGGGACTCCAGCAGATTCGATGCACAAACGCCGGGGGGATCGAATGTCTGGAGAAGGGCCAGCACCGGCTCTACCCGTTCGTTTGGGTATCCGCTGACGTCGGCCAGTTCATCGATGGACAGATCCAGATACCCGTCCCGGTTGAGGTTGCCGATGACGATACTGGCGATCTGTTCAACTTCCGGGGTGGGGCCGGTCATGAGCAGTTGCCACAGCAGATGGTCGCTCAGGGACTCTTTGGGGGCGATGAACGCTTCGTATTGGGGCGATTCCTTTGTTTCGCTCTCATAGTTGACCTTTCCCGGGGTGTTGTATTCATCGATGTAATTGCTCCAGTCGATGTCCTCGGTCAGGCGTTCTTCAATCGTCACCTCTTTTTCAGGGGCTTCGGATGGGGCGGCTTCCGTTTCTTCCGCCAGCTGCCGTTCCTCTGCCGTGGTCTCCGGGACCTCCTCCAGGGCGGGGTTTTCTTCCAACTCCTGGCGGATGGTGTCCAGCAATTCCAGACGGGACAGCTGCAACAGCTTGATGGCCTGCTGAAGCTGGGGCGTCATCACCAGCTGCTGGGTCAGCTTGACCTGCTGTCTGAGTTCAAAAGCCATGGTTATAAACGGAAATCTTCTCCCAAATACGTTTTTCTGGCAATATCGCTGTCGGCGATCTCCCGGGGGATGCCGGACTCGATCACCCGCCCGTCACTGAGAATGTAGGCCCGATCACAGGCGGTCAAGGTTTCCCGGACATTGTGATCGGATATCATGACCCCGATGCCCCGGTTTTTTAAATGTTCGATGATGGCCTTGATATCGATCACTGCCAGGGGATCGACACCTGCAAAGGGCTCGTCCAGCAGCACAAAGGAGGGATTGGTGGCCAGGGCACGGGTGATTTCCAGGCGCCTGCGCTCTCCTCCCGACAGGACGCTGGCCCGCTGTTTCGCCAAGTGATGGATCCCCAGTTCGTTCAGCAGCGCGGTTGTCCGGTTATGGCGTTCGGTCCGGGACATGGGAAAAATTTCGAGGACCGCCAGCACATTCTGCTCCACTGTCAGCTTCCGAAAGATGGACGTCTCTTGAGGAAGATAACCAACACCGCGGCGGGCTCTCAGGTACATAGGGTAATCGGTAATACCCGCATCGTCAAGAAAAACCTGTCCGCTGTCAGGCCGTATCAACCCAACGGTCATATAAAAGGTCGTGGTCTTCCCGGCGCCGTTGGGACCCAGGAGCCCCACCACCGAACCGCTTTCGACGCTCAGGCTCACCGAGTCGACGACTTTTCGCCCGTGGTAGGTTTTGACCAGTTCCTGGACGGACAGAATCGCCAAATCAATCGAGTCCTTTACCCGCCGGGTAAAAGACGGCTTCCACGGGCTTGTCGCCGCTTTCGACCCGAATCCGTTCACTGACCCGGTCGACCACGATCTTGGACCCGCTGATGGTATCCTTTCCGCTGGTCACCCGGGCCGTCTCCCCCGAGAGCACCAGGACCCGGTCTTGGGTGGTGTAGACGGCCGTGCCGGCCTGGGCGACTTTATCGTCGAACCGGATGGTGACATTGCCCTCCGCGACGATCTTGTCGATGGGATCGCTTTCATCCTCCGACCCTTCGGCGGGGTTGGCCACGTAATGGATGCGCAGCTGGTCGCAGGTGATGACGGTTTTGCCCTGGGTCGCCTGGACATTGCCGCTGAATTCCGCATATTGTGCCCCCTGATCGGCCACCAGTCGGTCGGCGCGCACTTGAATCCGCTCTGAAGGCGCCGCCTCTTCGGCCGCACCGGCGGTCCCGGTGGATAGCACCAACAGGATCAAGCCCACCAGCAGCTCCATCACCGCCCATCTTCGGGCGCCCCTCGTTTCAAAAAGTGATCGCATCATCGATGACCCCTTCCACGTTGCCCCGCAGATCCGCCTTGTCGCTGTCCAAAAAGAACGTCATCTTCTCAGCGGACAGGTGGGAGCCCCGGCTTTCCACCCGGACGCCGGTGTCGGCGACAAAAACCTGCTGGTCATGGGCGTATTGAAGTTGAGGGGCTTCCAGACGGTACTGGCCGCTGGTCACCTGAACATCCCCGGAGATATGGATATCCTGGGAATCCGTATGGAGTTCCCCTTCCCGAGCGACCAGGCGGATTTCCTCGTCGTTTTGGGTGAAGAATGTGATGTCCACGGCCTTGAACACCGCTTTTTTCTCCTCGTTGATGTACCGGACCGTATCGGCGCTCAAGCGCCATTCCACCCGCCCGTGCCGGGTCGCGGTGTGCTCCACCCGGCCCACGGAGATGGTCGCCTCTTCGGAGGTCCCGTCGGGGGGAGGGGCCACCGCATCGTGGTGCCGGTACCGGCTGAAGAGCGCAATCACAATGCCGAGTGACAGCAAGATGACCCCTGACAGACCCCATTTCAGTCGTCGGGTTCGGCGTCGCCTCGACGCTGTCATGGCCGGTACCTTCGAAGGGTGGTTTCCCAGTGATGCTGCGCTTTCAGGATCCGCTCTCCCACTTCCCGGACAGCGCCCTGTCCCCCGACGCTTTTCGTTACCAGGTGCGCGGCGGCGATCACTTCGGGGGCGGCATCGGCCACGGTGATCGCCGTGCCCACCTCCCGCATCAGCGGCAGGTCGGGGAGGTCGTCCCCCATGAAGGCCATGGCCCGGGCGTGGAAGCCGGTTTGTTGGAAAACCGTTGAGAGGACCGCGGCCTTGTCGGCCACTCCGTCGAAGAGAAGATCGATGTCCAAGTCCCGGCAACGGTGACGCAAGGCGTCCGACCGGCGGCCGGTGACGATGCCGACGGCGATGTCGGCCCGCTGGAGCATCCGGATGCCCAGTCCGTCTTTGACATGGAAGGTCTTGGTTTCGGCTCCGGTATCGGTGTAGGTGATGGCCCCATCGGTCAAGACGCCGTCCACGTCCAGAAGGAGCAGCCGGATGGCGCGCAATCGGTCGGTGAGGGAGATGGCCATGGTCAGCCGATCGCCCGCCGGATGGCCAGTAACCGCGGCAGCAGGTCGGCCAGCTTCTCCAGATGAAGGGAGTTGGCCCCGTCGCAAAGCGCCCGGTCGGGTTCGGGGTGGACTTCCAGAAACACCCCGTCGGCGCCGGCGGCCACTGCGGCCCTGGCCAGGACCGGGGCGAATTCCCGCTGGCCTCCGGAATGGGTGCCGGCGCCGCCGGGCAGCTGTACGGAGTGGGTGGCATCGAAGATCACGGGATAGCCCATGGCCTTCATGATCGGGATGGACCGCATGTCCGCGACCAGGTTGTTGTACCCAAAGGAGGCGCCCCGTTCCGTGATCAGGATGTTCCGGTTGCCGCCGGCCGTCAGTTTGCCGAGGACGTTTTCCATATCCCATGGCGCCAGAAACTGACCTTTTTTGACGTTGACCGGTTTCCCGGTCTTTGCCGCCGCCAGGAGAAAATCGGTTTGGCGGCAGAGAAAGGCCGGGATCTGGAGGATGTCCAGCACATCGGCCGCCGGACCGATCTCCTCGATGGTATGGACATCGGAGAGCACCGGGACGTGGAACTCTTCCCTGATGCGCGACAGCACCGGCAGCCCGCCGGCGAGCCCCGGCCCCCGGAAAGAGGTGAGGGAGGAGCGGTTGGCCTTGTCGTAGGAGGCCTTGAAGATGAAGGGGATGCCCAGCCGCCGGGTCAGGTCCCGGAGGTGGGCGGCGATGGAAACCGCGGTCGTTTCATCTTCGATGACGCAGGGACCCGCGATGAGCAGGAGGGGGGCGTCTCCGCCCACACTCAGGCCCGGTATGTCGATGCGGCGATCCATGACAAAAATGTACCCGCCGCGGATGTAAAAGTCAAGAAACGAAAAACATCCCTTGATCGGGGGGGATATAGTTGCTATGATCCGCAAAATTTTGAACGGATAGGAGTGGTAAGGCGCGAGTGAAGAAAAGAGGGAGTGCGGTTGTCGGGTGTTTCATGCTGGTGGGCGTGGTGGTGTTGCTGGCGGGGCTCGGCGGCATCGCCTGGATGCTGTTCGTCAAGCTGGACGGGGTTCCGCCCCGGATCGCCCTGGAGAGGGAGATTTCCTACATCAACGCCGACCAGCCCCTGTCGGTTACGGTATCCGACAGCGGCAGCGGCCTTTCCCGGGCCAGTATCCGGTTGGAGAAAGCGGGCCGGATGATCCCGCTTGCCGAAGAAATCTTCCCCACCCCTTTGGTCGGTCGTTCCGGCGCGGTCAGGGAAAAGACCCTGACGGCGACGGTTTCTCCCCGGGAAATGGGTCTCACGAACGGGCGGGCCACCCTGGAGATCAGCGCGACGGACGCCTCCTGGCGGCGATGGTTCGGCGGCAACCGGGCCACGCTGAGCACATCGGTGCTCATCGATACCCATCCCCCCGACATCCGGGTACTGAGCGAGTCGCACAACCTGGTCTCCGGCGGCGCGGGGCTGGTGGTCTATACCCTTTCTGAACGCTGCCCCGAACACGGGGTCTCCATCGATGGCGATTTCTATCCCGGTCAACCGGCCGGTGACGTGTTCGAGACAGACACCCCCTTCGTCTGCCTTGCCTTCATCGCGTTGGGCTACCGCAAGGGCCCGGAGATCCAAGTACATGTGCTGGCCCGGGACGCGGCTGGAAACGAGCGCCGCGCCGGGTTGCCCCATTACATCCGGGAAAAACGATTCAAAGAGGATGTGATCCGGATTTCGGACCGATTCCTGGACTGGAAGATGCCCGAATTCAACCCCATGATCCCGGCATCGGTCGACCCTTCCCCCCTGGCGCGGTTCATCTGGGTCAACCGCCATCTCCGCAGAGCCAGTTATGCGGAACTGACCCGCCATACCCGGACCTCCGACGCGACGATCCACTGGGAGGGAGCGTTTCTACGGCTGCCCGGTTCCGCGCGGCAGGCGAGTTTTGCGGACCACCGGGAGTACCGGTACGGGGATGAGGTCATCGACCGGCAGGACCACATGGGCATCGACCTGGCTTCTTTCAAACGGGCGGAGGTGCCCGCCGCCAACCATGGCCGCGTCGCCTTTGTCGGGGATATCGGCATTTACGGCGATACGGTGGTGATCGACCATGGGTTCGGGCTCTTCAGCACCTATTCCCATTTGAGCCGCATCGATGTGACAGAGGGGCAGATGGTCCGCAAGGGCGATCCCATCGGCCGGACCGGGACCACCGGGCTGGCCGGCGGAGACCATCTTCATTTCGGCATGATGGTGCGCGATACGTTTGTCAATCCGGTTGAATGGTGGGATAAGGGATGGATACGGAACAACGTGCTCGACAAGATCGAGGCGGCGGCATCCGAGCTGGCGTATCTCAATTGACGGCCGATCCGGTCGACGAGGGGTATGGGGCATGAAAACACACAAGGTCAACAAAACGTACGGAGAGATCAACGAAAAGATCCGTTCCGGCAAGGTCGTGGTGGTGACGGCCGAGGAAATGATCGATATCGTCCGCGACGAGGGGCCGGAGGCGGCCGCCGGGCAGGTGGATGTGGTGACCACCGGCACCTTCGCCCCCATGTGCTCCTCGGGCGCCTTCATCAATTTCGGCCAGTTCAGCCCCACCATCAAGGCCGCCAGGGTCTGGTTCAACAACGTCCCGGCCTACGCCGGACTGGCGGCGGTGGACTGCTACATCGGGGCCACGGAACCCTGTGCGGATGATCCGCTCAATAAAGTGCCCCCCGGCGAGTTCAATTACGGGGGCGGCCATGTGATCGAGGACATGGTGGCCGGGAAAAAGGTCCATCTCAAAGCCGAGGCCTATGGCACCGACTGCTATCCCAACCGGTCGGTGGAGAAAAAAGTCGATCTCGACGGACTCCCCTACGCGGTGCTGTGCAACCCCCGCAACGGGTACCAGAATTACAACTGCGCCGTCAATCTCACCAAAAAAACGATCTACACCTACATGGGGGCGCTCAAGCCCAAGGCCGGCAATGCCAACTATTGTTCGGCGGGCCAGTTGAGCCCCTTGTTCAACGATCCGTATTACAAGACCATCGGCATCGGGACCCGCATTTTTTTGGGAGGCGGGATCGGGTACGTTACCTGGCACGGCACCCAGCACAAGCCCACCGCCGAGCGAACCCCCGGGGGAACCCCGGTCACACCGGCCGGCACGCTGTGCGTGATGGGGGACCTCAAGGGGATGACGCCGGACTGGTTGCGGGGCGCGAGCATGCAGGGGTACGGGTGTTCCCTGGCCGTGGGGCTGGGCATTCCCATTCCGATTCTCAACGAGGAGATGGCCCGATACACGGCCGTGTCCGATGAGGAGATTTTTACCCAGATTGTCGATTACGGGCACGATTACCCCAACGGCGTGTCCAGAAGCCACGGGCAGGTCAGCTATGCGGAGCTGAAAAGCGGGTCCATCCGGGTGAACGGCGAGACCACCCCGACGGTCCCCCTGTCCAGCCTCGTAAAGGCCCGGGAGGTCGCCGCCATCCTGAAAGATTGGATCTCAAAGGGGGAATTTTCGATCGGCGAACCCCAATTCACGTTGCCTGTTTAACCGAAGACGCGATGCTGCTTCCTGCGGAAAGTGTCCCTACCATCTAAGGAGAGCCGGCCATGTTGCAGAAAAACATCGGTATCGATATCGTCCAGGAGATCGGCAAGATCGATTCGCCCGAAGCGGCGAACCGGGTATTCCAAGACAAAATGGCGCCGGGGCACCTGGAGCGGATCCAGCGGATCGCCGTTCCCGAAATCCTTCTCAAGATCGCCAACGCCATCGTCCTGTGCGCGCCGGACACCGTCTACATCAACACCGGGACCGAGGCGGACCGCCAGTTCATCCGGGACCTCGCCCTGGAAAAAGGGGAGGAGAAGCCCCTTCCCATGGACGACCACACCATCCATTACGACCTGAAGGAGGAGCAGGGCCGGATCATCGACCGGACCTATTACATCGCCAACCCGGAGGAGACGGTCTCTTCCCTGGCCAAGCGGATGGAGCGGGAGATGGCCCTGGAAGAAGTGCGGGACAAGATGGGGGGGATCATGAAGGGGATGACCATGATCGTGGGCTGCTACATGCGCGGCCCCGTGGGGTCCCCGGTTTCCAATCCGGCCATGGAGATCACCAGCTCCGCTTATGTGGCCCACAGCGCCGAGATCCTCTACCGGAACGCCTATGCCAATTTTGACCGGGAAGTGAATCGGCTGGGCCATTTTTACACCAACATCCACAGCGAGGGCCGGAACCGGACCGAGGACTTGCCAGACGCCCGGGTTTTCATGGATCGAAGCCACTGGACCACATACAGTTTCAACTGCACTTACGCCGGCAACACCCTCCTGCTCAAAAAAGGGAACCATCGGTTCTCGGTGGACCGGTCCGTCTATGAAAAACGGGCCGCCGAACTGGCGGAGCACATGTTCATCACCGGTTTCGAGGAACCCGCCGGGCGGGTCACCTGGTTTGCGGGGGCGGCGCCCAGCGGCTGCGGCAAAACCACCACGGCCATGGCCGGGACCCATTTTGTGGGAGACGACCTGGCCCAGATGTGGATCGCCAGGGACGGAACGGTCCGGTCCGTCAACCCGGAGTGCGGGATCTTCGGCATCGTGGAGGATGTCAACTGGGAAGGGGACCCCAAACTGATGGAGGTCCTGCGGAATCCGGGGGCAGAGGTGATCTGGTCCAACGTGCTCATCGACGAAAACGGCGTGCCGCAGTGGACCGGCAACGGCGAGCCCATGCCCCAAAGCGGATACAATTTCCAGGGACGCTGGGAAAAGGGGATGACCGACGAGAAGGACCAGCCGGTCCCGGTCTCCCATCCCAACGCCCGGTGCACCATCTCGTCGGAATCCCTGGCCAATTACAGCGAGGAGGCGGAAAACCCGGATGGGGTGGAGACCCGGGTCATCACCTACAGCGGCCGGGACAGCGACACCATGCCCCCGGTCTGGGTGGGCCGGACCCCGGACGAGGGGGTGGTCATCGGGGCCTGCATCGTGTCGGCGGCCACCGCCACCGAAGTGGGCGCCACCGGCGTCAAGCGGCAGCCCTGGGCCAACGCGCCCTTTATCCCCGGCGCCCTGGGGGACTACATGGATGCCCAGTTCCGGTTTTTCAACAGCGACCGGATCAAGGGGAAAAAACGGCCCCTGATGGCCGGGCTCAACTACTTCCTTACCCACGAAGCCCGGGGCGGCGAATCCAAAAAACTGTTGGGGGAAAAACGGGACGTCAAGGTCTGGATGGCCTGGCTGGGGCGACGGGCCCACGGCGAAGTGGGGGCCCTGAAAGCGCCCATCGGCTACCTGCCCAAGTATGACGATCTGAGAGGGTTGTTCGACAAGGTGATCCAGAAGGCCTATCCCGAAGACCTCTACGAAAAACAGTTCTCCCTTTATGTTGACAATATCGTTGCCCGCATCGACCTGCAGATCGGGGCCTACAGCAAAGAGGCGCATCTTCCGGAGCGGTTGTTTGCGATCCTGAAACAACAGCGAAAAGAGTTGATGGCCCTCAAAACGGCCCACGGGCCCATTGTCTCCCCCGCCCGGCTCGAGGCCGACGGCGGGTGAACCGGCCGACAGTCTGTGGAGTGCCCCACTAAAGGAGCCGGGTGACGGCGGATCGCACCGACAGCGGGAAACCCTACCTGACCGTCCTTTTCAGCCGCCGGATGGTGGCGGCCATGGTCATGGGGTTTTCTTGCGGCCTCCCCTTGCTGTTGACCCTCAGCGTCCTCCAGGCCTGGATGAAGGAGGCCGGGGTCGATTTGACCGTCATCGGCCTCATGGGCCTGTCCCGGCTGCCCTACTCGACCAAATTCCTCTGGTCCCCCTTTCTCGACCGCTATACGCCCCCGTTCCTTGGACGCCGGCGGGGCTGGCTGCTCGTCATGCAGGTCTGCCTGACACTGGCCATCGCCGGCCTCGGGATGACCGAACCCCGCCAGAACCTCTGGTGGGTGGCCCTGGCGGCTGTGATGGTCAATTTTTTCTCTGCCAGTCAGGACATCGTGGTGGACGCCTATCGTCGGGAAGACCTGGCGGAGGAGGAGCTGGGCCTGGGGTCATCCCTCTACGTTTATGGCTACCGCATCGGCATGCTCCTGGCCTCCGGCGGCGGATTGATCCTGGCCGATCATATGTCTTTCCAGGGGGTTTACCTGTTCATGGCGGGCTGCATGTCGGTGGGGATCGTCACCACCCTGTGGACCACCGAACCCCAGGTCGGCGCGGACCAGCCCCAGACCCTCCGGGCGGCGGTGGTGGATCCCTTCGTGGAATATTTCAAAAGACCCGGGGCCCTCTGGGTCCTGGCATTCGTGGTCGCCTACAAGATCGGGGACCAGATGGCGGCGGCCATGACCACGCCGTTCTACCTCGATATCGGGTTCACCATGACCGAGATCGGAACGGTCGTCAAGATTTTCGGTTTCTGGGCGACCATCGCCGGGGCCGGGCTTGGGGGGGTGATCATGCTTCGGCTTGGGATCAACCGGTCGCTGCTGGTATTCGGCCTGCTGCAAGCGCTCAGTACGGCCGGCTTCGCCTTGTTGAGCCTGATCGGTCCCCAGGTCCTGGCCCTGGCGGGGGTCATCGCATTTGAAAACCTGTCGGCCGGCATGGGCACCGCCGCTTATATGGGGTTCATGGCCAGCCTCACGGACAAGCGGTTCACCGCCACCCAGTACGCCCTGCTCACGAGTTTCATGGGGTTTTCCCGGGATGTCGTCACCGCCCCGACGGGCCTGCTGGCCAAATCCTTCGGCTGGTTCGGCTTTTTCGTTTTCTGCACGGTGCTGGCGGTCCCCGCCCTGGTCATGCTCCTGAAAATCGCCTCGTGGCATCGCAGCCCGCCCGAAACCCGGCGTTGACAAGGAGAGGCGGGGTGCATATACATGGGGCCATGAACGGCCAACGCCAGATACAACCGGCGGGCGGCGTCGGAACATCAGTGCCCCCACCGCGGCGGGACATCCTCGTCAAGACGCCCCAAGACGCCCTGGACGCCATCCTGGATGCACCCGACCCGGCCGCTTTGGTCCGCTCATTCCCGGAACAGGACCTCTTTCTCCTCGTTCATGAAATCGGTCAGGACGATGCCCTTGAGTTGCTTTCGCTGGCGTCGTTCCGTCAGTGGGAACATATTCTGGACATTGAGGCGTGGGACCGGGACCGGCTGTCGGTACGCCCCCTGACCCACTGGCTGAGCCGCCTGATGATGGCCAGTCCGTCCCGTCTGGTGGAATGGTTTCTGACTGAGGAGACGGACCTCATCGAGTATTACATGTTCAGGAACATGGTGGTATTCGTTCGTCAGCACGACCAGGATCCGTCCGATTTCGGCCAGGGGCTGTTCACGCTGGATGATACGTTTTACATCGATTTCCGGGACGACCCGGCGTTCGAGGACGAGGAAGAACGCTCGCTTCGGGACGCCTTTCTGACGCGGTTTCTGGAAAAGATCGCCGAATATGACTACGCCACCTTCCATCGGGTGATGCTGGAACATGCCATGTTCATCCCCGCGGCGTTCGAGGAGGAGGCCTACCGGCTGCGGACGGTACGACTGGCGGAGAAAGGGTTTCTTCCCGTGGAGGAGGCGACCGCCGTCTATCGACCGCTGAAGGTCGGGGATCTGAAGACCGGCGGGTGCAAGATCATTGTCGACCGGGAAGATCCCGAAGAGGCCTCGCCGGCACCGGTTTTTCCGACGGTGGCCATGGGGGAGGACACCCTTTTTTCCCGGGCCCTCGGCACGGTCCGGATCGAGACGGTGCTGGAACAGCTCCAGACCGAATTCGCCGGATTGAGCAACCAGATCATCGCCGCCGACGGGCTGACCGTTCGGAGCCGGGACGAACTCAAGGAGGTGGTCGCCAAGGCCTGCGGCTATATCAGCATCGGGTTGGAGGCCTTGGTGCCCCCGGAGAAGCGGCGGGCCGACAACGCCATGGCGGCGCTGATCAAGCGCTATCCGCTCGCCCGACTGTTTCGGCTGGGCTACGGAAAAGCCCTCTCCCTGAAATGGCGGGCCCAACGATGGCGGAAAGGGGCCTGGTTCACCCGGCAGGGGCTGCCGCTCAGTTTCTGGGATGAGGACGGAATGGGGATTATCGGCGGGCTTTTACTGGAGAAACCTCTGTTTTTCGACAATTACCGCACCGGGGTGATGTATCGGGAATTTGCCTCGCTGGCGGAGATCCAAGCCGAAAGGGCTGTCCTTGACAACCTGATCGCCTTGGACGATCTGTTGGGTCGGATGGCATTGCCGGTTGTCAAAAACCGCTTTATCACTTATAAGAAGTACCTTTTAACCGTCTGGGCACGCCAGTGGCTGGGTCTTTCCGAGGAAATGGTCCCCATTGACCTGGCGCAATTCAAACGGTTTTACGCCGCACTCTGGACCCCCGGCGGTGAGGCCCGACGCGTCGGAAAGGTCATGAAAGGCGCGTTCCTCGACTGGTTGGCGGCCAACAGCGGCCGACAGCCGGACGAGATCACGGCGTCCCTGGGACCGGTGCTGGAGGCGCTGTTCGACGGCATCGAGTCGGAATACGGGGCGGTGGCCGCGCACCATCTCGATCCGCGATGGACCCCCCTGTTTTGGGTTCAACGCCACCCGGAAGACGATAAAAACGACCCCTGAATCCCCCGCCACCAACCGGTGGGGGAAAACGCCAACAGGAGAATGAGACATGCCCATATATGAGTTCAAGTGTTCGAAATGTGAAGAATTGTTCGAGCTGCTGGTCATGGAGAAGGACGGGGAGGTGACCCTGAACTGCCCCCATTGCCAATCCGAAGATTTCCAGCGGGTCCTGAGCACGACCAATTATGCCCTGGGGGCGGGGGGACCCACCGGCGGGGTCAAATCCCAGAGCCGGACCTGCCAGAGCGGTTCCTGTACCACCTATGATATCCCCGGCCCGTCCCGCTGATTCGGACGGTCGCCGGATCGGATCGCGACCCCATCGGAGGAAACGGCAGATGAAGCCGGTGCATCATCAGGAAAAGGAGCAGTTCCAGCAGCTCTTCAAGCAGGAGAATATTGACCGGTTCGAGGATCGGTTCAACATCCTGGAAACGTTCCTGCAGACCGAGCATCACGTAACCGAAACGGAACTGTTGGCCCTCCTGAAGGCCCGCGGCCACGACCTGGACGATACGTTCGTCAGAGAGACGCTGGATCTGATGTGCCACTTCGGTTTCGCCCAGGCCAACCGGTTCGACAACGGGGATGTGCGATACGAGCACCGGCACCTGGGGCAGCATCACGATCACATGATCTGCACCAAATGCCGCAACATTATCGAGTTCAACAACGATCAACTGGAAGCGCTTCAGAAGCAGATCGCCGCCGCGCAGGGGTTCCACATGCTGCAACACCGGATGGAGATCTACGGTGTCTGTGCCGACTGCATGAAGGAGCGGGTCCCGGTGATATCGCTGGCCGCTGCCCGGCAGGGAGAACGGCTGGTGATCCGGGAATTCACCGGCGGCGCCAAGTTCCGGATGCGGCTGCTCTCCATGGGTCTCCGCATGGGAGATGAGGTCGAGGTGGTCACCAACCTCAATTCGGGCCAGGTCGTGGTGGCGGTGGATTATCAGCGGTATGCCCTGGGCCGCGGTCTGGCCGAGAAAATCATGGTCCAGTCCGTCGAGGGGCATGCGGAGAGGTGCCCCCATTGACTCGGGCGGACCATTCGCCGAAATCAACCATCGATGAGGGGCCGGCTTCCGGTAACAATCAACCGGGAGCACCGCTCCGGCTCAGCGAGATACGGGAATCCCAGACGGCCCGGATCGTTCGGGTAGGGGGGAACGGACGGCTGCGCCGGCGTATTCTCGAGATGGGCATCGTCAAGGGAACGGAGGTCTATGTGGAGAAATACGCCCCCCTCCGGGACCCCATGGAATTGATCGTCAAGGGCTACCATGTCTCCCTTCGGGTGGCGGAAGCGGAGCAGATCACGGTGGACAGGGTCCGGTCGCGGTCGGTTTGATGGCCCCCAAACGTTTTTCCATCGCCCTGGCCGGCAACCCCAACTCCGGCAAGACCACCATCTTCAACAACATCACCGGTACCCGCCAGAAGGTGGGCAACTGGCCGGGGGTGACGGTCGAAAAAAAAGAGGGGACGATATACAAGCACGGGTATGAACTCCGGATCATCGACCTGCCCGGCACCTACAGCCTGACCCCATTTTCCATCGAAGAGATCGTTGCCCGGGACTTTATCATCGATTCGGCCCCGGACGTGGTCATCGACATCATCGACGCCTCCAACCTGGAGCGGAGTCTCTACCTGGCCACCCAGTTGCGGGAACTGGATTGCCGGGTGTTGTTCGTGCTCAACATGGCCGATCTGGCCCGGGAGCGCGGCATCAAAATCGATGCGGACAAGCTGTCGGAACTGCTCGATTTGCCCGTGGTCTTCACGGTCGGCAACCGCAACGAGGGAATCGAGGACCTCCTGAACCGGGCCATTGAACTGGCGGAATCCCCGATGGAATTCCCCCGGCGCCGCCGGGTGAGGTACACCAAGGACATCGAGGCCGCCATTGATCGGGTCCGGGAACGGCTGATGCAGGGGATCGGCGATCCGCTGCCCTACAATCCCCGCTGGACCGCCATCAAGCTTCTGGAAGACGACGCCGTGGTCCGGGAGCGAATGGCCGGGGTGGCGGGGGATGGAGCGGCCGACGTGATGGCCCTGGTGGCGCAGGAACGCCGGATGTTGTCGGATCTGTACGACGATGATCCGGAGATCGTCATGACCGATGAGCGGTATGGGTTTATCGCGGGCATCGTCAAGGAAGTGGTGACCACCACCACACGGCGCCGGATCGACATTTCCCGGAACATCGACCTGGTACTGACGGATCGGTTCGTGGGGTTCCCGGTCTTTATTTTCTTTATCTGGGTGATGTTCCAGGTGACCTTTACCCTCGGCGCGTACCCCATGGAATGGATCGAATCCGGGGTGGGGCTCCTGTCCCGTGCCCTGACGGCCTTCCTGCCGGCGACGCTCCTGCGGGATTTTCTGCTGGACGGCGTGATCGCCGGGGTGGGATCGGTGATCGTTTTTCTTCCCAATATACTGATATTGTTTTTTTTTATCGCGATTTTCGAAGATACGGGATACATGGCCCGGGCCGCCTTTCTCATGGACAAGATCATGCACCTGATCGGCCTCCACGGAAAATCGTTTATTCCCATGCTCATGGGATTCGGCTGCAACGTGCCGGCAGTGGTGGCCACCCGGACCCTGGAAAGCGAAAAGGACCGGATTCTCACCATCCTCATCACGCCCTTTATGTCCTGTTCGGCCAAACTGCCGGTCTATATCATCCTGGCGGGGTCGTTTTTCGGTGCACGGGCCGGGACGGTCATCTTTGCCATCTACATGGCCGGGATCGTCCTGTCCATCGGGACCGGCCGTTTCTTCCGATCGGTGCTGCTGAGGGGCGCCGACGCCCCTTTTGTCATGGAGCTGCCGCCCTACCGGGTGCCCATGCTTAAAAGTCTGCTGATCCACATGTGGGACCGCAGCAAAATGTTTCTGAAAAAGATGACCGGCGTGATCCTGGTGGGATCGGTGGTGGTGTGGGGGCTGTCGGCGTTTCCCCGCCATATCGAATACACCCTGGATTACGGGAAGCGCATCGACGCCGTCAAGGCGGCCTACGCAGAAAAACTGGCGGTCGCCGACCCGGCGGAACGGGCCCCGATTCTGCGGGAACAAAAAGAGCGCCTCGGGAAGCTCCAGCAGGCCCGGCAGGCGGAGCGGGCGGAAAAATCCTATATGGGGCGGCTCGGCAAGGTGCTGGCCCCTGTATTTGCGCCCCTGGGAATCGATTGGCGGGGCAGCGTGGCCCTCGTGACCGGATTCGTGGCCAAGGAGATCGTGGTGAGCACCCTGGGCATTCTCCATGCGGCGGACGAGGGGGGCGAGACCCTCAAGCGGGCCCTGAAACGTTCGGGCATGACGCCGCTGTCGGCGCTGTCCATGATGATCTTTGTCCTGTTGTACGTGCCGTGTCTGGCCACGGTGACCGCCATCCGCCGGGAAACCGGATCTTCAGGATGGATGGTGTTCAATATCGTCTACAGCACCACCCTGGCCTGGGTCGCCGCCTTCTGCGTTTATCAGACGGGACGGCTGCTGGGGTATGGCATTTGACGGGCAGCGAACAGGGGGGGAGAATGAGTGCATTCAAACCAGGGTATCTGGATGCCTTCAGCAGCGGCGACCTGGCGCGCCGGGCGGAAGAAGCGGTCGCGGCCATGGCGGCCTGTACCCTGTGCCCGCGCCGCTGTGGTGTCGACCGCCTGGCAGGGGAAACCGGTGTTTGTGCAACCGGCCGGTCGGCGTGGGTGGCGTCCTACGATCCCCATTTTGGAGAAGAGGCCCCTTTGGTCGGGTCACGGGGGTCCGGAACCATCTTTTTTACCCACTGCAATCTGATGTGTGCGTTCTGTCAAAACTGGGAGATCAGCCACGGCGGGGCCGGTCGGGCGGTTTCCGACGCCGAGTTGGGACAGATGATGGTCCGGCTCCAGGAGATGGGCTGCCACAACATCAATCTGGTTACGCCGTCCCATGTCACGGCCCAGATCCTCTCCGCCCTCCGGACGGCCATCGAGGACGGATTGCGGGTGCCGCTGGTTTATAATTCCGGCGGGTACGACAGTGTCGAAACCTTGCGGCGCCTGGAGGGGATCGTCGATATCTACATGCCCGATTTCAAGTTCCTGGACGCCTCCCTGGCGGAGCGGACCTGCGATGCGCCGGATTATCCCGAAGTGGCCAAGGCGGCGATTCGGGAGATGCATCGACAAGTGGGGGATCTGGACATCGGGGCGGACGGACTGGCCCGCCGCGGGCTCCTTGTGCGCCATCTGGTGTTGCCGGGCGGGATCGCCGGCACCCGGGACATCATGCGGTTTCTGGCCCGGGAGATTTCCCCGGAGACCTATGTCAACATCATGCCGCAGTATCGCCCCTGCGGCCGGGCCCGGACGTTCCCGGAACTGGCCGAGTATCCATCGAAAGCCGACTTCCAGGCGGCGCTGACGGCGGCAAGAGAGGAGGGCATCCATCGCCTGGATCAACGGCGGCGGGTGTTCATGCTGGGATAATATGGAACGGATCTACGCCATAGGGGATATCCATGGCTGTTACGACAAGCTGATGGATCTCATCGACCGGATCGACATCGATCTGGACCGGGACACGCTGGTTTTTTTGGGGGATTATATCGACCGGGGTCCGAACGCCTTCGAAGTGGTCACGTATCTGATGGACCTCCAAACCCGGTATCCCAATGTCGTGCTGCTCAAGGGGAATCACGAGGAGATGCTGGAGAACTATCTAACGGATTTCGACAAGTTCACCTACCTGGTCAACGGGGGCAGCCAGACGCTGGAAAGCTATATGCAACATTACGATGACGCCTCCTTCCCGATCCCCCAGGCGCACATGGACTTTTTCGGGTCGCTGGAGCTGTACCATGAGACGGAACACTATATCTTTGTCCATGCGGGGTTGAGGGAAAAGATCCCGCTGGCGATGCAAGGCCCCGACGACCTGTTGTGGATTCGCAGTCCGTTTGTCCAATCGGAGACCGATTTCGGTAAACGGGTGATCTTTGGTCATACCCCGTTTACCGATCCGCTGGTGGCGCCCAATAAAATCGGGATCGACACCGGCGCGGTCTATGGGAATAAATTAACTTGCGTGAAATTGCCTGAAATCCAATTCTATTTTTCATAGTCGTCCGACCCCTTGAAATTTGTCGCCGCATCCCATAAGATGGGCCGCAAATGCTGGGCGCGAAGGAGGTGGATCATGGTGAAGCGATGTATTCTGGTAATCTTGCTGATGTTTTTCAGCGTCGGGGCGGCCGCGGCCGAGCGGATGACCGTCGACGTATCCACCGCCAACATCCGGTCCGGTCCGGGGACCAACTACGATGTGCTATGGAAAGTGGAGCGGAACCATCCCATCGAAGTGATCCGGAAATCGGGCGACTGGTATTATTTCCGGGATTTTGAAGGCGACAAAGGCTGGGTCTACGGGGATCTGGTCAAATCCTTTTCGTCGGTGATCGTCATCAAAGACAAATGCAACGTCCGGTCGGGCCCCGGCACGGACAATAAGATCGTGTTCACGGTGGAACGGGGGGTCCCGTTCAAGGTGCTGGACCGCAAAGGCAATTGGGTGCATATTCAGCACGCGGACGGGGACAAGGGATGGATCCACAAAATGCTCATCTGGTGACCGTGGCGCCGCAAAGGAATATGCCATGACGGCAGGGACGGGGAACGGCGGCCTGGTGGCCGGGATCGGATCGGCGTTGGTGGACATCCTCATCCACGAGGAGGAGCCGTTTCTTGCAAGCGCCGGGCTTCCCAAAGGGGGCATGGTTCTGGTGGACGGCCCGCGGCTCGAAACGGTGTTGCGATCGGGATCCGGAAAGCCCGTTATCGTACCGGGGGGCTCGGCCTGTAACACCGTGATCGGCGTCGCCCGACTGGGGGGATCGGCGCGCTTTGTGGGCAAACGCGGCGAGGACGAGTTGGGGGGGGTGTTCGAGGCAGCCTTGCAGCGCAGCGGTGTGGAGGCGGTGCTGTTTACATCCGAATTACCGACCGGCCGCGTCCTGTCCATCATCACCCCCGATGCCCAGCGGTCCATGCTGACCTATTTGGGGGCCGCCGCCGAAAACCGGCCGGAAGAGATTTCGCCGCAATGTTTCAGCGGGGCGGCGATCGTCCATATCGAAGGCTACCTATCATTCAATCCGGACCTGATGCGGGCGGCCATTCAGTCGGCGAAAGCCGCCGGTGCCCGGATCTCCCTCGATTTGGCCAGCTATACCGTGGTGGCGTCGGCAAAAGCGCTGCTGGAGACCATCGTTCACAATGACGTGGACATTCTGGTGGCCAACGAGGACGAGGCGCGGGCGTTTACCGGTTATTCCGAGGAAGACAAGGCCCTGGCCGGGTTGGCGGAGGCGGTGGACATCGCCGCGCTGAAACTGGGAAAGCGTGGCAGCTGCATCGCCAGCGGCGGCGAAACGGTCCGGGTGGCCGCCCAGGGAACCGGCCACGCCGTGGACACCACCGGGGCAGGCGATCTGTGGGCATCCGGATTTCTCTATGGCCTCGTCAACGGCTGGCCGCTGAAAAGGTGCGGGGAATTGGGCTCCCTTTGTGGCTACGAGGTCTGTCAGGTCACAGGGGCCAGCATCCCGGAAGCGGGCTGGGAACGAATTCGGGCAGCCGTGGCGGACAGATCGATATGAAGGGTGAAGTCCGACGAAGCAATGGCTTCCGTCTACGCCATCTATTCAACAAGGAGCGACCATGGCCAAAACAAAAAAAGTGACGCGAAAACAACTGCTCAAGGAACCTGATGAGTTCTTGACGATCTCCCGCAAATTGATCAACTTCGGGGTGGCGCATAAAAAACCGTTGATCGGCATCGCCAGCGGTCTTCTGCTGCTGCTGATCATCTTCTCGGCACTGCAATACGTTGCCTACCGATCGGAGAACACCGCGTTCAGCCTGTTGGGAAAGGCATGGAGCCGATACGAAGTCGCGCTCGAAGATGGGACGCCGGCCGAGGCCTACGATGCCGTGGCATCGGATTTTCAGGCCCTCCTCTCGTCATACGGGCGCACGGAAGCCGGGCGGCTGGGCCGGGTCATGTATGCCGATATCGCCTACGAAGCCGGAAAACCGGATGAGGCGATCCGGCTCTATGAGGCGGCGCTCGGTTCGTTCGAAGACGATCCCGGTCTGAGGAACCTGGTTTTGAGCGGCCTGGGATATGCCCATGAAAAGCGGAACGCCTATAAGGAAGCGGCGGCGAATTTCGAGCGGATCGTGGCGGGCGAGAGCCCGGTGCTCAAAGGGGAGGCCTATTTCAACCTGGGCCGAATCTACGGGCTCCTCGATGATGCCGAAAAGAGCCGCAGCGCCTACGAAACGATCCTTTCCGACTATGCGGATTCCATTTACGCGGATCTGGTGAAAGAGCGGCTGGCCGGTTAACCCTCTGTGTTTCTGGGACCGACCTCAAGCCCGTATTTTTTGATTTTCTGGTTGAGCCCGCTTTTACCGATACCGAGAAGCTGGGCCGCATGGGCCTGTACGTTTCCGCTGAGCCGGAGGGCGCGTTCGATCATTTTCTTTTCCACCAGGGTCAGGGTCCGGCTCAGCGTGGCGTCGGGTGGCACGCCGTCGATTTGCAAGGTGTTGTCGGCGCTTTGTTTGAATGTTTTGGGCAGGTCGGAGATGCGGATTTTGTCACCCGGGCAGAGGATGACGGCCCGTTCGATCACATTCTCCAGCTCCCGGACGTTACCCGGCCACTCATATTCGTAAAACAACCGTTCGGCATCCTGTTCGATGCCGGTGACCGTGACCTCGGATTTCCGCTCGCCGGCGTATTTATCGATGAAGTGGGTCGCCAGGAGCCGGATGTCCTCGCTCCGTTCCCGCAGCGGCGGCAAAACGATATGGAGCACGTTCAACCGGTAAAACAGGTCCTCCCGGAACCGGCCCGTTTCCACTTCCTTTTTCAACTCCTTGTTGGTGGCGGCGATGATGCGGATGTCCACGGTGATCGGCTTGACGCCCCCCACCCGTTCGAACACTTTTTCCTGGAGCACCCGCAAGAGCTTCACCTGCAACTGGGGGGAGATCTCCCCGATTTCGTCCAGAAACAGGGTGCCGCCGTCCGCCAGCTCAAACCGCCCTTTTTTCATGGCCACCGCGCCGGTGAAGGCCCCTTTTTCGTGACCGAAGAGTTCGCTTTCCAACAGGTTCTCCGACAGGGCGGCGCAGTTGACGGCCACGAAGGCGTTGTCCCGCCGGGGGCTGTTGAAATGGATCGATTTTGCGACCAGTTCTTTGCCGGTGCCGTTTTCCCCTTCGATGAGCACCGTGGCGCTGGTGGGCGAGATTTTCTGAATGGTCTGGAACACCGCCTGCATGGGCTTGCTCTTCCCGATGATATTGCCGAAACTGTACCGGTATTCGACGGCATCCCGCAGCCGCCGGTTTTCCTTGATCATACGGAACATGGCCACCGCTTTGTTGACGTATACAATGAGGCTTTCGTTATCGAAGGGCTTCAGGATGTAGTTGTATGCCCCTTTTTGCATCGCCTCCACCGCCTTTTCGACCGTTCCGTAGGCCGTCATCATAATTACCGGGAGGTCCGGGTCCTTGGTTTTGACCCGTTCCAGCAGCTCCATTCCATCCAGTGACGGCATTTTCATGTCCGTCAGCACCAGATCGACATCGCAGTTGTTGAGAATGTCCAGGGCCTCGCGGCCGCTGTTGGCGGTCAGGGTTTCGTACCCTTCTTCTTCCAGGACGGCGCTCAGAATCACCGTGTAATTTTTCTCGTCATCGACGATCAGCAGGGTGTCCATCTCAAGAGGATCCTTTTTTCTCATGGGATTCCGGAGTGATAAACGGCAGGCGGAGGGTCACACTAGCGCCGCCCTGGGACTGGTTCCGGATATCGACACTCCCGCCATGGATTTCGACAATGTTTTTGACAATGCCCAACCCCAGCCCGCTGCCCGTCTCTTTGGTGGTAAAGAAAGGGTCCCATACCTGGTCCAGGGCCGAATCGGGAATGCCGGGGCCGTCATCTTTAAAGGAAACCACGGCGGAATCCCCATTGGCACGAACGTTGACCCGAATGGTCCCGCCATTCTGCATCGCCTGAATGGCATTGATCAGAATATTGAGAAAGGCCTGATACATCATGTCGAAGTCGACCACGACTTCCGGCAGATGCGGGTCGTAGGAAGGGTGGATTTCATGTCCGCCCTGCTGCAGTTGGCCCGACAAGAAAGCGATGTTTTTTTCCAGGATTTCCTGGATCCGGCAGGCGGTCATGTTGGGAGGTTGCGGTTTCGCGTATTCGAGAAAATCGGTAAGAATCAGGTTCAGCCGGTTGGCCTCTTCGACGATAATGTTCGGGAAGCGGTTGCCGGGGTCGAGGGTCGCCATTTTTTTCTTCAGCAATTCCGCGGAACTCCGGATAATGCCCAGCGGGTTTCGAATCTCGTGGGAAATACCGGCGATCATCTCGCCCAGGGCCGAAAGGCGCTGCGCCCTGTTGAGTTGTTCCTTCAACCGGATTCTTTCGATGTTGCGCTGATGGATGATGTTCTCCCCCTGTTTGACCACGAAAATCAGCACCAGAAAGAGCAGTCCCATCACGGCGGTACAGGTGAGGATGACCCGGACCTGGAAACGGGCGATGGCTTTATAATCCTGGGAGAGGTCTTGAATGATTTCAACAACCCCCAGCACCGGGCCGGAGATTCTGGACAAGGGCTTTTCGGCACGCAAGGGGGCAAAGGTTACGATCTTGCTTTTTTGCGGATACCCCAAAAGCAGCTGCCAGAAATTGCCCCGCTGGATGAGTTTCGAGGTCGGCTTTCCGGAGAGCGCTTTCTCATAACTGGTGCCCCCGAGATTTTCCCGGCCAACTTTTTCTTGATCAAAGCTGTAGGAGATAATATGGTTCATGTCATAGATGTTGACCATGTCCACCTTGAAACTGTGAAGCGTGCTTCGCACCACTTTGTCCATCCGTTCAAATTGATCTTGGTTGCGCAGTTGAATTTTGCCGAATTTCAGCGCCACGGGGATGACGAACTGCAAGAACACCTGATGGTTTAAATTTTCAACCAGGAGCAACGCATATTCTTCGCTTTTCTTCAACTGCATGGATCGGGCCCAGTGTGTGTTGAGAAGTGAGAGGACCAGCGTGCCGGTAAAAATGACGATCAGGCTGATGTAGCTGAAATATTTGACCAGCCGGAATGGCTTGACTTTTTCTTCGATCATGTCAGATGGCATCGGTGATGTGATTCTGCTTGCCGGTCAGCCAGGGATACAAAATGAACGTTTGGCTTCAACTGGGGTCCCATACGGGTAGGATATCTCTACCTTTCAATACCTTCCTGAACCTATTGACCGTTTCAGCCGGCCTATGGAATAACCCCTTAAAAAGGGGGAGAGCCGGATGGAATCCACGGCGGGTTTGTGCGTCATCCCGCACTATACCGGATAGGACGAAGCCCAAAAAGACGTTATTTCCGTTGACACTATAACACACAAGCTGGTAAAACAAAAACGTCCTTTTGTAACTGTCCATCAGTGCCTGTTCCCCATGCAGCCCCCCTGATCGTTACCCGGCGGTGCGGGGCATGGAGGACCGAAATGGACCGAACCCTAATGCCTATCCCACAGAGCATATCGTGAAACTCCGGAAAAAAAAACAGAGCGTCGTTGGTTTGGATATCGGCTCCAGGACCTTGAAAATCGGGGAGATCGAGCAGGAAAAGCACGGATATCGGCTGCGGAAGTTCGGCATGCTGGATGTCCCTCCCGGCCTCATTGAGGACGGAACGCTCAAAGAACCCGCTGAGATCGCCAGATCCATCCGGCAGTTGTTCAAGATGTACAAAATCAAGGAAAAAAACGTGGCGATCTCCATCGGCGGGTATTCCATTATCGTCAAGCCGATCGTGGTCCAGACGATGCCGGAAGATCAACTCCAGGAAACCATCCATTTTGAGGCGGAACAGTATATCCCCTTCGACATCAGTGATGTCAATCTCGATTTTCAAATTCTGGGAGAGGCGGAGGACAATCCCAACCAGATGAATGTCATGCTCGTGGCGGCCAAAAAAGAGGTGATCAGTGAATACGAGAGCCTGATCCAACTTTCAGAATTAACGCCAAGAGTGATTGATGTGGATGCGTTTGCCCTTCAGAACATCTATGAAGTCAACTATGAGCCGGAAAGCGATAACGTGGCACTGATCGATGTGGGCGCCGCCAAGACCACCCTCAACATCCTCAAAGGCGATCTGTCCGTACTGGTCCGGGATGTCTCTCTGGGATGTGGTCAGATCAATCAGCAGATCGTTGCCCAGATCGGCGGTTCCCTTGAGGAAGCAGAGGAACTCTACCACAGCGGAGACTCGGATAAAATGCCGTCGAAGGATCTGATGGAGATCGTCACTGCCGTGGTGACCGACTGGTGCACGGAAATCCGACGCGCATTGGATTTTTTTTACAGCACCTTCCCCGGCGAGGCGATACGGAAGATCATCCTGAGCGGTGGAGGGGCCAACATTAAACGGTTCCGGGATCTTTTGGCGGAAGAGACCTCCTCCCACGTGGAGATCATCAATCCGTTTGAAAATATCGGGGTGGGGGGGGATTTCGACCCTCTGTATCTCGACCGAATCGCGCCCCAGGCGGCCATCTGCATGGGATTGGCGCTGAGGAGGGCCGGCGATAAATGATACGGATCAACTTACTACCCTATCAAAAAGTTGAGGTTATTCATAAAGGTCGAAATCTGATTATCGTATTTCTCGTCTATGTGGCGGTGATCATCGGGGCCATCGTTTGGTATAATTCCCACTTAAACGGCACGATAGGCGATCTCAATGCCAAAATCGATTATACGAGAAAAGAACTGATTCGGTTCCAGAAAATTGTTGCGAAGGTCAAGAAGATTCAAGAGCAATTGGATCAGCTCAATCAAAAGCTTGCGGTGATTGAAGAACTCAATGCCGGAAGGGGAAAGACGTTTCGGTTGCTCGACCACATGACCGGTATGATCATCAAAGACCGCATGTGGTTGACCAATTTTGAGGCAAAGCAGCGCGTCAGGGTCATCAAAAAAGGCAAGGGGAAGAAGGCCGAAAAGGAGGAAAAGATTGAAACCCATTTGACCATTCAGGGAATCGCGCTGGACGATAAAACCGTGGCCGATTTCATGACCCAGTTGGAGACTGCCAAGACGGAATTGGGGGAGGAGCCGTTCCATCTTTACTCCGATGTCAAGCTGGTGACGCTGCAACGTATGACCCTCAAACCCAACAAGGCCATGGAGGCGATTAATCTGAAACGCTTTCAAGTGACGTGTCAGGAAGAGCAGGCTGCGCTGGCCAAATTGAAAGCCGAAAAAGCGGGTACGTCATGAAGCTCAATCTACAGCCCTTATTTCAAAAGGTTGAAAAATTAACCAGACTCCATCGTATCCTGATCTGCGTCGGCGTACTGATTCTCCTGGTGGGGCCGTCGGTCTATTTTCTTTTTATGCCCAAGCATAAGGAGATTACCAAGCTGAGAAAGGATTTGAGCAAACTGGAGCAGGAACTGAAGACTGCGAAACGGGAGGCGGCGAAGTTGGAAGAAGTGGAAGCCCAGATGGCTGCCGCCAGAGAGAAATTCGAAGAAGCCAAAAAAGCGCTGCCGGAAAGTGAGGAAATTCCTACCCTTTTAACGAATATTTCCCATTCCGGACAGGACGCGGGGCTGGATTTTCTCCTGTTCAAGCCCAACAAAGAGAAGCCCAAGGGGTTTTACGCCGAAATACCCGTATCGATACAAGTCAACGGCAGCTATCATGATTTTGTGGATTTTTCATACAAAATTTCGGAACTGAATCGGATCGTCAATCTAAAAGACATCCGAATGCAAAAAGGTGGTAAAAAACTAGAAAATCAACTCAATGTGAGCTGTACGGCGGTTACGTACAAATTTTTGGAAACAGCCCCCAAAAAGCAATAAACATGCTTATGAAAGCGAATTCAACTAGACTTTGGTCCGTCATTATTGGGGTTATGGCCATCGCGATGCTGGCATCGGGTTGCGATGGAGGGGCGGGAGACGTCGAGAAAGCAGTTCCGGTGCGGAAGAAAGTCGAGCTGCCGCCAGAACAAACGACGCCGACCGACACGCTGGCCGTGGCTAAGGCGGAGCCCGGTGATACCGAAACACCGCCGCCAGCCGAGGACAGACCACTGCCCAGTGCACCGGAAAAAGCATCACCAGAGACGTCTGTCACTAAGCAGATCCCGGATATCCCCCCCGGAATGGACGCAACAGAGGAGGGTTCTGCGGCAACAGGACCCCCGGACGCAACGGCACCTGCATCTGAATCCTCCCGACCCGAGCCTGTTGACACCAAAAAGACAGTGCCGGTGGAGAAACCGGAAACGCCGGCCCCGGCAGAGGCGGTCCCCGAACCTTCCGATTCCACACCAGAAGATGCCACGGACACAACCGGTGGTTTGGAGGAATTGGCGGGGGCCGGAACCGAAGCAGCAACGATAGACGAAAAAGAGCCGGAAGAGAAGACGCCGGAAAGATCGGAAGAAACCGATCGATCCATCGATGAGGAAACCGATACCCTGGCGGAACCGGAAGAGGATGACGGGGTCAGCGAGGGCGTGCTCGCTTCCATACTCGGCATCGCCAAGAGGAAGGAAAAAAAAGCGGAAGGGTATGATCCCTCCGACAAGGTGGATCCCTTCGAACCTCTTTTTAAACCGGAAGAAGAGGAGGAAGAGCCCGCTGAAGACGAGTCCGCCGAAGAGGCGACCACTGCTGAAAAACCCAAAAAGAAAAAGCGCATCCCGCGAACCCCACTGGAAAGAATGGACCTCAATCAGTTGAAACTGGTGGGCATCATCCGGGCGGAAAGCGGGAATCGCGCACTGGTTGAAGAGGCTTCCGGCAAAGGCTACATCATCTCCAAAGGGACATATATCGGCATTCACTCCGGACAAGTGGCCAGAATACTGAGAGACAGGGTGATTGTCGAAGAGGAATATGAAGATATCCGTGGCGAGATCACCACACGGGAAAGAGAACTCAAAATCGAAAAGCCTCCTGGAGAGGGATTCCATGAAATGTAAAGCGAAAAACCGAAATGGCCATTTTCCGTGGATTTCCGGCCTTTTGCTCCCCTTCGTTATCTGCCTTTTTGCCGGATGTGCGGCCAGCAAAAGCGCAAATCAGCCGGTCGATGCCGGCCTTGACGATCAGCCCCCCATTCAATCGATCCTGGGGCTGGAAGTTGTCGACTCGCCGGATGGACAGCGGGTTCTGATTCAGGGCGATCAAACCCTCACCTATACGTCGGCCAAGCAGCCGTTTCCACCGACGGTGATCCTGTATTTTCCGGAAACCCGCCTCGATATGGATGGTGTTCCGGCGGATTACCAGGCCGAAGGACAGGGCGATATCATCCGTTCCGTCAAAGCGCAGGAGGTCCGTAACGATGATGACCAACGGACCACCAAGATCGAAATCGCCCTTAATGAAGACCGCCCCTATGAGATCATCCGCGAGGACAATTCCGTATCGATTTCGTTTTCTCACAGTGATTCGTCCCTTTCGGAAAAGGGAGAAGCAGGGCCATCGTCCACACCGACCAGAACCCGCTCTAAGCAAACCGCAACCCAACTGCACTCGGTGTATGCAACGAAATTAGAGGACAGCATGAAAGTGTTTGTGGGGGCGGACGGGGTCATCACCAACTACAAGGCCTTCACCATCCAAAGTCCACCGCGGATCATCTTCGACATCTTCAATTTGCAGAGCCCCTACAAAAATGAAAAAAAAGTAACGGTCAACAGCCCTTGGGTGGAAACCGTGCGCTATTTCGGTTATCCGGACCGGCTTCGTTTGGTGCTGGAGACCCAAGAACGGTTCCTTTCCGCCTTTTCGGCTTATCCGATCGACAATGGATTATTGATTCATGTCGGGGCGGATGTGACCTATGCGGGCGGCTCTCCGGCGCCGGAGAGCGGCGCGGCAATGAGAGAGGCGGCGATGGCGGCTCCCAGAGCCCAGGATACCGCCAACCGACTCCAATCGATCTATGCGACGCAACTGCCGGACAGCACCCTGGTGACGCTGAGGGGAGACGGCCAGATTGCGGACTACAAAGTGGTGACGACCGAAAACCCTCCTGCGATTGTTCTGGATATCTACAACATTGAAAATCCCTACGAGCAGCAGAATGCGTTTCCGGTGGATACCCAATGGGTCAAAACCGTTCGTCACGAAACATATCCCAATAAAGTCCGTGTATATATCGAGACCCGCCCCGAGTATCTCTCCCGGTTTACGGCATATCCGGAAAAAAATGGGATGGTCGTTTATGTGGGGAAAGGCACTTCGCAGGCCCCCCAAGCTCCCCAGACGCAACCGCAGGCTCAAATGGTTGCGGATTCGCAGAGGCCCCAGCCGGATAAAAGAGCAGATACCATCGATCGTCCCGAAGGGGAAGTTCCGACCTATGCCAAGAGCCCGGAACCGCTTCCTCCTTCGCCGGCCGTTAGCAGGGGGGGGAAGCCGGCGTGGGTCAACCGGATCGATTTTCTGAGCGAGGAAGCCGGAAAATCCAGCCTGATCGTCGGTACCTCGGAGCCGGTCCGGCATGACGTGATTACTGCCGGCAACAGAGAACTCAAATTGCAGTTATTCAATACCAAAACTCCGGATTATCGTCAGCGACCGCTGATTACCGATCGATTTGAAAGCGCTGTCGATCGCATTATGCCCCGGCAGGAAAGCGAAAACGGGACGGCCGTTTCGGTTGTCGATATCCAACTGCGTGAATCGGTTCCGTATTATGTCGAGCAGACCGATGGTCTCCTGATGGTCCATTTCGAGGCTTCATCCATTCCGCCCACTCCCGCTGACACTACGCCCGCCACCCCCATGCTGACCGATGCGCAGAACGAGGTGGCCACTGCCGGATCGAAGCCGCCTGCAAGCTTTGATGAGATTCCCTCGGGGGATCAGGCGCCTTCCGATTTCTCCGCCGGTCCGGTGGCCGTTGAAGGACCAGCACAGCCCCCTGCCGACATGGGGCAACCCCAAGAGACCGCCGGACGTTACGCCATGGAATCCCCATCTCCACCGGTTCCGGAGGCTCCGGAAGCGGGGTTTATGGATGGCTTGTCTCCGGAGGCGGAACTCATTGACACAGGTCCGCAGTATACGGGTGAGCCCATCGCCCTGGATTTCTACGAGACGGATATCAAAAATGTGTTCAGAATATTGCGAGAGGTCAGCGGCAAAAACTTCGCCGTGGACAATGATGTCACCGGAAAGGTGACCCTCACCCTGGAGCATCCCGTGCCCTGGGATCAGGTGCTCGATCTGGTGTTGAAAATGAATCAGCTCGGGAAAACCATGGAGGGCAATATCATCCGGATCGCCACCCAGTCTACTCTTAAAAGAGAGGAGCAGCAAAGACAGGAACGCCTGGCGGCGCAACAATCCGCCATGGATCAGGAAAAAGCGCTGAAACCGTTGATTACGGAGTATATTCCGGTCAGTTATTCGGATGCCGCATCGGAGATTCAACCCCATCTGGAAAAAATCATCACAAAAGAAAGGGGTTCCCTCAGCGTGGATAAGCGGACGAATATGATCATCCTCACGGATACGGCCGATACGATCAAACAGGCACGGGAAATCGTCGAAAAACTCGATCGAGTGACGCCACAGGTGCTGATCGAAGCGCGGATCGTGGAAGCCACCACCAATTTTTCCCGAGAAATTGGGACGAGCTGGGGGATGAGCACCGGCATCAGCGACACCACGGTGGCTTCGGGCGCCGAGGCGGAGCCGGGGATTGGCCCCCAGCGCGGATATAACATGCTGGGGGGGACCTATGGCACCGATGTCGCGGTGAACCTGCCGGCCAGCGCCCGATTCGGCACCATCGGGTTCAATTTTCTTCGGATCGCCGGCACGCCCTTCGTGCTCAATGCGATGCTCATGGCGATGGAAACCCGCGGAGAAGGGAAAATCATTTCCGCGCCGAGAATTCTGACGCTCGACAATAAAGCCGCCAACATCAGCCAGGGGTTCGAATACCCGTATCAGACGACGGATGAAAATGGGGAAACGACCACAGAGTTCAAAGATGTGGACTTGAAACTGGACGTGACGCCCCATATCACCCCGGACAATCGGATTTCCATGAAAGTGACGCTTCAAAACAACGACATTTTCCGGGATACCGATGATGGGCCGGCATTGTCCACGAATGAAGCCTCGACTGAATTGTTGGTCAATGATGGCGACACTTTCGTAATTGGCGGCATTATTCGTGAAAATGAAAACACATCGAATGACGGCTTGCCCGGTTTGTCGAAAATACCGTTGCTCGGATGGTTATTCAAATCGAGAACTCAAACAAGACAAAAACGGGAGTTGCTGATTTTTATCACCCCCAGGATCGTCCAGCTGGAACAGCGTCAACTGCAGTTATAGGGAAAAACTCTGCAAGTTCGGGTTTCGCAAGAGCCGGGATTGAGGTGCATATCCGAAGAGGACATCAGGCGTCAGATAAAGGAAAAGGAATGAAATCTGCATTTGGAAAAACTGTCTATCTGCTTACAGTGATGGGTTTGGGGATATTTCTTTTGGCTGGATGTGGGTCGAAAGGTGGCAAAAGCACACCGGGCGGAGACGACGGAGATGGTGGCGATACGCCAGCTCCTCAGCCGACCTTCAATTTTACCGGTACGGTTTTCAGTAGGACCGGCAATAGTGTTCCCCAAGTGGATGTTCGGGCAATCCAGAGTGAGGAGGGGGTAGATACAACCGTTACCGATGCGGCGGGGCAATTTTCAATGAATGTGGCGGAGGAAATGAATACGGTGGTGGGAACCCGGGCGGGGTTTGTCCCGGTATTTCGCCTGGCCGATCTTTCTTCCGGAGAAGCGGTTGAACAGACTTTGCTGATGCAGACGGCGGTCGCCTCGTCGGTTTCTATCAATGCGCAGTCCGGCGGATCCGTCATTTCGAATGCGATCGACGGACAGAGGGCCCGATTGAATATCGCCTCCCAACCCGATGGCGCCTTTGATGTCTTTGATGATAACAGCCGGTCGAGCGCGTCGAGCACGCCCATCAGCCTGGAATACATCGACTTGTCCAAACCCCTTCCCGTGCCCTTGCCGTCTCCGGATACGCTGTCGGGGGACGATGTGATCATGGGGGGGAAGCAAACACCGTCGGTGTTGGTCTCCATCGATCCACCGTTACTGAGAATGGCCAATCCCAGTGAGCTGGTTCTACCGAATCCGGATGGATTGTCGGGAGTACGAATCCTTCATTTTGATCCCTACGAGCACCGATGGACAGTCGTGAGGGAAGTCGTGAGGGAAACCGATGCGACCCCTGGGGATGGCACATCAGTATCTGTCTCCGAAGGCGGGGTCTACGGCATTTTCTATGAGGAGAACCGGACCGGTACGGTTCGGGGCACGGCGACGCCGGGCAGCTATGTTTATGTCGGAGATGATGTGATCAAGGTGCTTGCGGATGGGACGTTTTATGCGGGAGAAGTCCCTATTCCACCCAATGGCCAATTGGAAGTCTTTGCCGTCGGCCCGGATGGAGAAGTTCTTCAGCGGGTGGTGAATATCGGCCCGGACGATGTTGTGACGATTGCGCTGGCCGCTGTGGAAATCGCTTCGGTCAACGTGACTGCCGATGCAGAGGAAATCATCGCAGACGGCGAGGCGACCGCGACGGTCACCGCCACCGTTCTCGACGTGAACCAGGAAGCCGCCATTGATGGAACGGAAGTGGTGTTCTCCACCACGTCGGGGACATTGTCCTGCCCGTCGGCCAGTACGGCGGGGTGTGTGGAAACCCTGGGTGGGGTCAAAGCGCAGACGGCAAATGGCATCGCCCGGGTGGTGCTGACCAGTAGTATGGCCATCGGAACCGCTACCGTCACAGCATCGGCCGATGACGTGTCCGATAATGTCGCGATCGATTTTGTGGCAGGCGCTCCGTACCGAGTGGAAATGAGTGCCAATCCAAACAATCTAACTGCCAATGGTTCACAGACGAGCACGATTAATGCCGTTGTTTTCGATGCGGCGGACCGCCGGCTATCAGGCGTCAGCATCCTGTTCGAACTCGATCCGGTCAATATGGGGCAACTCTCTGAAACGGTGGTGACCACATCCCAAACAGGGCTCGCGTCCGTAGAATTTACCGCACCAACCAACCTCGATCAGGATACGGTTACCGTTATCGCAAGAGATGAAGACGGTAATGAGCTTGAGGGTGGCCAAGTCTCCATCACCCTCATTGAGGCTCAAGTTGCATCAATAACAGCCGAGACCGGCGCGGACAGCATCGTTGCGGATGGGGAAACGATGGTTTTGGTTGCGGCCACGGTGAATGATCCCGATGGGAATGCGGTTTCGGATGGCACCGAGGTGACGTTTACAACCTCTGCCGGAACGTTTGAGGGGGCCACGGATCCTGCTGCGCAGATCAATCGGGCAACGACCGGCGGACGGGCGACAGCCAGCCTTATCAGTGCCACCAATGTGGGAACAGCCACCATCACGGTTACGGCAGGCGGTGTGTGGAATACCGTTACGGTGGATTTTACACCAGGTCCGGCAGCGACCCTTACAGCCCAAGCAAACCCATCAAAACTGACCATTGGAGAGGGGACAACCAGTACCATTACAATGACCGTGCGGGATGGGTTTGAAAATTTCGTCCCCGGTGAAACCCTGACGATCCAAGACAGCGGTATATTCGGCAGCCTCGATTCAAGGACCGCCCAGACGGACGCCAGTGGTTCGGCCACGGTCAGTTATACGCCGCCCAGCCTGGTGCCGCAGGAGGGTAAGGATGAGATCCCGATTGTTACGACCAATGGTTTAGAGGCTACCGTTGAAATCCAGTTGGTCGGACCCCAGATCGCCAGCATTCTGCTGGCTGCCGAGCCAACCACCCTGCCGGCCGACGGGGAAAGTCAGGCGATCGTCAGTGCAACGCTGACACTGATTGGCGGCGACCCTGCACCTGATAACACTCCGGTCTATTTCGGCGTTGTTTCAGGTGGCGGCAGCTTTGCCAACGACATCGAGCAATCCCTCACGGTGGACGGCGAAGCGATCGCGAGACTGACCAGTGGCGACGATCCGGGAACGGCGACGATCCAGGTAGGCACCGATAAATTCGTGGAAGTCGATGATCAAGGGGTGCAAACCGAGAGAATCGGTGGGATTGTCCAGGAGATCGAAATTGAATACACACCCGGCAGCATTGGTATTTTGATTGTGCCCGATGTGGTGTTGGGAACAGGTCAGGATTCCTGTGACGGGACCGCTTTGAATTGCGCAGAGATAGTGGCAACGTTGGAAAACGATAACGGAGATCCTGCAGTTGGGGAAAAAGTGACGTTTACGCTGACTGGTTCCCCCGGGATGTCCCAAACGGGAACGGTTCGCGTGCAAGAAGATTTTCAATGTGAAAATGATCTAAATGACAATGTTGGTTGCGGCGATGAGGCCGGGGCGGTAAAGGCGTTTTTTCTGGCACCCAATGAAGGGGGCGAGGTGACCGTCACGGCTACCTGGGAAACTGAAGGAGTCGAGGTGACCGGGACCGGAACCATTACTGTCAATCCTCCCCCTGTTGTGATCAATGTAGTGTCGCCTGACCCGACTGAAATCAGTGTGCGAGGAACGGGGGGGCAGGAGACGGTCCAGCTCTTTTTCGAAGTAAAGGACAGCGCCGGCAATCCCGTGGTCGACGGGTATCGTATTGATTTCGTTATAGTGACAGGGCCTGGGGGAGAAGAATCGGTGACGCCGATTTTTGACCTCACTCAAGACGGCAGGGTCGGCACGGTTCTGAGGAGTGGTTTTCAATCTGGCCCTGTGAGTATAAAAGCGACCTACTTCAATGACAGCAATATCAGTACGGTTGTAAGCCAGATCGTCATCAAAGGTGGCCGGCCTGTTGGGAAAGGGTTTTCAGTTGAATCCCAATATAACAACATTTCCGGCTTGGCCATTTTGGGTCTGGAGAATCAAATCAAAGCAACAGTTTCAGATTACTATGGCAACGCGGTTCCGGATAATACGATCATCCATTTTGCAACATTCGGTACCGGCGGTATTATAGAAGGAACAGAAGGACAAAGCTCCAACACGGTAGGCGGGTTTGCATTCAGCACATTATTTTCAGCTAATAGCCCTCAACCGCTGCAAGGCGGCGTGTCCGTTACCGCTATGGCAGATGGTGGTAGGACCACCCATATCACAAGTATCGACTTAGTACCTTTCGATTTCGATGTGAGGGATAGGTTTATCGTATTTGCCGGAACTAATGGTGGCGGGGTTTATAAGTCCCTTGATTCAGGGAAAACCTGGGACAATATCAGCAGATCCGAGAAACCAGAGTTTTCAGGACAAAATTGGATTTCCCCCTACGTCAACGATGTCGCTATCGACAGGGACGAGACGAATATCGTTTACGCGGCTACCGGAGTTTCAGGTGATGGCAACATTTACAGAAGCAATAGCGGGGGACTGAATTGGGACAGTGGAACAGCGGAGGAGTGGTTTGGCTTGAAGTCCTACCCCGCCGGTGAATTACGCACAAAGCTTAATGGAGCCGTATTAACGATTTTGTGCGATTATGACGATGCGATCCGTCCTTCTAAGGAATATCCATATGTCTGGGCGGGCTCTGCTGAAAACGGTGTTTTTTTCTCAGCAGACGGCGTGATCTTTTCGCAAGCAGAGGGGGTGGGCAAAGGATCTGAAATCAATAACTATGCAATAAATGATATTGTAAGGGTTTCTGGAACACATTACGATGAAGACGAGCTGGGAAATGTTATTGAAGAGGCAGTTTTGTATGCTGCGACTCAGAGCGGAGTCTACAAGAGCATGGATAGCGGTCGTACTTGGCATTACAATACGAACGACCCAGCCGATGGTGTGCCTGATGAGTTAGCGCAGTATGTTAATACACTGGTATTGCACCCGAGTTCGGATGGGGGGGTCAGCGATAAGCTATACGCAGGAACCGAGGAAGCGGGGGTGTTTGTCAGCACTAATAGCGGAAAGAGTTGGGAATCCTATGAGGAAGGACTGGGTGAAGGAATAAAGGCGACTACACCGGTAGCCAATGTCTGGAATAAAGGCAACGGTAGAGTCACCGATGTGGCCGTTGGTAAAAAGACAAAGTCAGAGAATTGGGTGATAGAATATGATGCAATAAATGGAGAATTTGAAATATCCGGCAGTGATTCAGGTGGTCAAGTGGCTGAGGTTGATGGGGATCGTTATGTGGTTGATTCAGTAGATCTCTCCTTTACAATTACGGATGGAAGCATTCCTTTTGAGACCGGTGATAAATTTACTTTCCGCACGATTCGAGACCCGGGCAAGAATATCAAAGATCTTCTTCTGGACCTGTCCAACAATCGGCTTTATGCCATAACTTATTTCAATCCGGAAGGTTCTCACGCCGTTGGAAATTTGTATTATTACGAACTTGACGAATCTGGTTTTATGAAGGAAGGAGCCCTGTGGATCGAGGCGAGTGCCGGGCTTCCGGAGTTTGATCCCCCTGATGATCCAACGCTATTTGCTCAGCATGCACTGGCTTTGTCGCAAGAAATCGACATCCCGACGGACGGCTTAAAAACAAAACGATTGTATGTCGGTGGTGAAGGTATCAATTTCTATTCCGCCCCCCCGGAACCTACTCTGAACTGGACCGAAAGTAAGACCGGAATCGACAACAAGATTATGGCGAGAACTTTTACCCTTTTCTCGGATTACGCCTATATGAGCTTTGAGCTTGTTGCTATTAGAAATAAGGACGGGCAAGAAATCCCTATAAACAACTTGCCGGTTACGATTGAAGACGGGGATGAATTGATCTTTGAGGCCTATGTTCAAGATAGATTCGGTAATCCGCCTATTGTTGGATCTGTATTTTCTGTTGAGACCAATCAACAGCGGAATGTTTTCAGGATAGAATATCCCGATACACTCATTTACGCCGGAACTTGGCGAGATCCGACAGATGAGCGGACCGATAACCCGTTTAGAATTTCATATATCTATGCCGATACGGATGGAGGTCTTGTTTTTGAATTTGAGCCGGCCTGTACTGAGACAGCGCCCGGATGTTCAGGGTCGACTCAAAGAATAACGATTCAGCTTCCGATAATTAGAGACACCTTTTGGTCTTTTTAGAACAAATTTATAACGGGCCTTAGACGAGATTTGGATGATGTAATGGTTTTATAGAAATGGTATCCACGTAGTCTGTGAATTCTGATGAAGACTGAAACGAGAAAAGCCCTGGAACAACTCCAGGGCTTTTCGTGTGGTCCATCCAGGGAACAGCTGATTATTGAAAAGGAATCGATTTTACCAAAACTTTGCAATAAGGGGTTGAAAATAGTTTTGATAGCACGATTTTTGATTGTTAGTTAGATATTGTGGTGAAGTAGAATAGCAATTCGGGCGTGAAATGAAACGTTGTGGACTTGCGCCCTTAACCAGATCGCTCTATTCACTCAACATCTCCAACCGCACCCGCTGCGCCTCTTGAGCAACGTCGCTTTCCGGATTCAACGCAATCGCCTTGTTAAAAGCATCCAGCGCCTTGTCCTTCTGGTTGAGTGCGGCATAGGCCTTACCGACTTCCAGGTGCAATTCGGCCATGCGGGGGGCCTTGTCGATGGCTTTTTCCAGGGTGTTGACAGCTTCGGTGAATTGGCCCATGGCCATATAGGTGCGGGCGAGGCCTTTCTGGGCGATGGTAAAGTCCGGTTCGATATCGAGCGCTTCGAGGTAATACTTTTCCGCGAGCTGGTAGTTCCCTTTGTTGTAGTAGGCCCATCCCAAATTCGATAGCGGAAAATGCGGTGTCGCATAGAGGAGATCTTCCGTAACCGCCTTGAAGGTCCGGATGGCGGCATCCCAGTCTTTTTGGGTGAGATAAGCCGTTCCTAAATTGTTCCGGGCGGGTGCATAGCTTGGATTGATCTCCAGGGCATTCTGGAAATGAGTGATGGCGGTATCGACCTTCTTTTTGCCCATGTAGGCGAGGCCGAGATAGTTCTGCACAAAGGGATCATCGGGATTCAGACTTTCGGCTTTCAGAAGTTCCCGCAACGCCATCGTAAAATTGCCCTGCGCCAGATATGCCTCCCCCAGATTCCGGGAGGCTTCGGCCTGTTGCTGCTCGGTTTGCGCTTTCTGGTTATTGGCGCATGCAAGAAAAAGGAGGATGGGCAGCATCCCCAACATCAGGACCGCTTGCCGGAACCGCAACAGATTCATGGAAAGTTCCTCTCTTCGCGCAATAATTGTTGGGAACGAATGGCATCGCTGATGCGTACCGTTGAATGGGTGTTGGCGACATGATGCACCCGGACGATGTGGGTCCCGTTCAATACGGCGGCCGCCACGCTCGCTTGGGTACCGATTTCGACTTCCTGCCGATCCGTGGCGAGTTCCGCTTCTTCTCCTTGCTTGAGGAGTTTTCGAATAAACGCTTTTCTGGAACTCCCGACAAGGATGGGAACATCCAGCGGTTCGAACGCGTGTAAATTGGCGAGAATGGATATATTGTGCTCAACGGTTTTACCGAATCCGATACCCGGATCGACGATGATGTGGTTCCGGTCCACGCCACTACCCACGGCCCGCTCAATCGCCTCACTCAGAAATGACCGGATTTCCCCCAAGAGATCGTCATAAACCGGCGCCACCTGCATGGTTTTGGGGGTCCCCTTCATGTGCATCAGAATGATCGGCACCCCATACCTGGCGGCCACCTCCCCCATGTGGGGGTCCATCCGGAGTGCGCTGACATCATTAATGATGGCGGCACCGTTTTCCAGTGCTTTTTCAGCGACGGCTGATTTGGTGGTATCGATGGAAATGGGCACGTCGAGCTGGGAGGCAAGGGCTCGGATCACGGGCAGCACACGCTCCATTTCCACATCCACCGGTACGCTGTCTGAAAACGGGCGGGTGGATTCTCCCCCGATATCGATGATGTCGGCACCGTTCGACGCCATTTCGAGCCCATGGGCCACGGCAATGTCCGTGTCATAAAAATGGCCGCCGTCTGAAAAGGAATCCGGCGTGACATTGATCACCCCCATGATCGCGGTCCGTGGACCCAGTTCCAGCCGACGATGATGCCATTCGATCGTATAGGATCTCATTCCGGCGTCGATTCCCTCTATTCTGTTTCCGTCTCGGATTCCGGTTCCTTCATCTTTTCGTTCGACGTGGTATCGGTGGCGTGCTTCCGTGAAGACGGAAGATGAATGCCGGGGCGGAGAGAGAAAATGAGTTCGTCCAGTTCCTCGCCCATCACCGTTTCTTTTTCCAGCAACAGATCGGCCAACCGGTGGAGAATGTCCATGTTCTCTTTGAGGACGTTTTTCGATTTGGTGTAGGCGTCGTGGACCAGGTTGCTGATCTCTTCGTCGATTTTCCGGGCGGTTTCCTCGGAATAATCGCGGTTTTGGGCGATTTCCCTTCCCAGGAAAATCTGTTCTTCCCCCTTGGCATAGGACAGGGGGCCGAGGGACTCGCTCATTCCCCAGGACCGGATCATCTTCTGGGCCATCTCCGTGGCCTGTTTGATGTCGTTGGCCGCGCCGGTGCTGATGCGTTTGAACACCAGTTCCTCGGCCACTCGGCCGCCGAATGCGACGGAAAGTTCGCTTTCCAGCTGGTCCTTGAACTTGAAATCCCGTTCCTCGGGCAGGAACCAGGTGACGCCGGCGGCGCGGCCACGGGGGATGATGGTGATCTTATTGACCGCATCTGTTTCCGGTAAGAATCGCGCCACCAGGGCATGCCCCCCCTCATGGTAGGCCGTGGTCCGCTTGTCTTCCTCGGAAATCACCTTGGATTTCCGCTCCAATCCCATGTAGACCTTGTCTTTGGCGTCCTCGAAATCGACCATGTCGACCCGTTCTTTGTTGCGTTTCGCCGCCAGCAGAGCCGCCTCATTGACCAGGTTTTCCAGGTCCGCTCCTGAAAACCCGGGGGTCCCTTTGGCCAGAACGGTGGCCGAGACGTCGTCCGCCACAGAGGTTTTTCGCATGTGGACTTTCAGGATTTTTTCCCGGCCCCGGATATCCGGCAGCGAGACCACGACCTGGCGGTCGAATCGCCCGGGCCGCATCAGGGCGGGATCCAGAACATCGGGGCGGTTGGTGGCGGAAATGAGGATGACCCCCTCATTGGACTCGAAACCGTCCATTTCCACCAGCAGCTGGTTGAGGGTCTGTTCCCGCTCGTCATGGCCTCCGCCGAGCCCGGCGCCGCGATGACGGCCCACGGCGTCGATTTCGTCGACAAAGATGATGCAGGGCGCGTTTTTCTTTCCCTGCACGAAGAGGTCTCGCACCCGGGACGCCCCCACGCCGACGAACATTTCCACAAAGTCGGAGCCGCTGATGCTGAAGAAAGGCACCCCGGCCTCTCCGGCGATGGCGCGTCCCAAGAGTGTTTTTCCGGTTCCCGGCGGCCCCATGAGCAACACCCCTTTGGGAATGCGCCCGCCCAGCCGGGTGAACTTTTTGGGATCTTTCAGGAATTCGACGATTTCCGAGAGTTCTTCTTTGGCCTCGTCCACACCGGCCACATCTTCGAAGGTGACTTTTTCCGCCTGATCGGACAGCAACCGCGCCCGGCTTTTTCCGAAAGACAGGGCTTTTCCGCCGCCCGATTGCATCTGGCGCATGAAGAAAATCCATACCCCGATCAGGACGATCATGGGGAACCAGGAGACCAGAACAGAGATGAACCAGGGGGATTCCGCAGGGGGTTTGGCTTTTATGGTCACGCCCCGGTCCCGCAGGATTCGAACCAGGTCGGCGTCCTCGGGTGCGTATATGTTGAGACGTTTGCCGTCGGCGTCCGTCACGAGCAATTCCTGATCCTGAATCACCACTTCCGACACGCGGCCGTTGTCCACCATGGCGAGAAACTCGCTGTAGCTCACGTTGGTTTCCGCCGTATGCTGTTGATTGAAGAGATTGTACAGCATGATCATCATAAGGGTGATGACAAGCCATAACGCCAGGTTTTTGTAAAACGGGTTCAAAAGTGAATACCTCCTACCAATAGTTGACTAAGCAATATAATATTAACCATCACGGCAAATTAGGCAAGAAAAAGTTGGACCTTCACCCCTTTTTGGGTGGTGCCGGTGATCTTGCCGAATTCAGCGGTGCGGTATCCGGCGATCCAGAGGATCCGATCATCAGAGATCAAGAGGGGGCATCGCTTCCGTTCGATTTTCGGGATTTTTCGGTTGATAAAAAACCGGCTCACCTTTTGCGATCCACCCAGGCCCAGGGGCCGGATCCGGTCGCCCGGGCGGGGGGACCGGACGAGGAGGGGAAAAGAAAGGAGGTCCAGGTCGAAATAGGCCGTTAACCGCGATAAGGGTTTGGACACCAGGGATTCGCCGGTCTGTACCGAAAAGTGCATCCGCCCCCCGATTTCCGGGATCTCCAGGATCGTGTCGGGTCTATGAACAAGATAATCAAACCCCGAAGACCGGTGACCGTCCAGGGGGGCGGACGAATCTGTGACCCGGGAGGTCATCCGTTGGATGATGAGTCTGTCCGGGTGGACCCGGATTCGGATCCCGTCGGGCAGGTGGACGTGTTTTTCGGTGGGGCCGCTTCCGACGGTCTCGAGGGTCAGATCGAAGATGGTGTCGATGTGAGAGAACCGGATGCGGCGGAGGTCGGTTTTGACACGGGAAACGGCTATGCGAAGGGTGCGTCGGGACAGCGCCGGGTCCATGGAAGCCAGTTTGTTGGCGGCAAGGACCAGATGGCCCTCCGATTCGACGATCAGGGCATCCTGGAAGGCCGCTGCCGTCAACCGGTCGGTCCATTCGTTTTCAGCGCGCATAATGGCGGCGAGCCGCGAAAGCGTACCGGATATATCCGGGTTATACGCCTTTTGCAGGAGCGGGATCAGTTCGTGGCGAATCCGGTTCCGACGATGGCACAAATGCTGATTGGATGCGTCCGTCACATAGGGGATACGATGGTCGTCCAGATAGGTTTTTATCCTTTTCCGGGTCAGACCGATCAACGGTCGAATGAACCGCCCCCCCCGAACCGGGGGGATGCCGGAGAGACCCATCGGGCCGCTTCCCCTGATGAGATTCATCAGGACGAGTTCTGCGGTATCATCGGCATGGTGCCCCAGGGCGATTTTGGTATAGTGGTTGGCCTCCGCGATTTCCGTGAAATAGTCATAGCGCACCTGACGGGCCGCCTCCTCCAGAGAGAGCCGGTTGGCGGTTCGAAAGGTGTGGACATCGGTTTTTTTTTCGAACAACGGCAACCGATGATTTTTGGCGAGAGAACGCACGAAATCGGCGTCTGCATCGGAATCGTCCCCCCGGAGACCGTGGTTGAGGTGGATCACGCCGAGTCGAAACCGGAGGTCCGGTGCCAGGACGAGCAATAGATGGAGGAGCGCGACAGAGTCAGGCCCACCGGAAACGGCAGCCAGGACCCCGTCGCCGGGAGTCAGCATCTTGTGGTCCTCGATGGTCCGTTTCAATTGGTCGATAAGGGAACGGGGTTGCATGGTAAGAGAGAGTATCCGTAAATCGGTGGCGGATGTCAATATCCGGATCGCTGCCCATTCGGACCGGAAAACTTTTCCTGTTTTGTCCTTGAAATTTCCGTGGAGCGATTTATGTTTGGGAAGGTTGTGCTAGGCGGGGAGTTAGCGGTGCCCTGAACCCGAAATCCGCTTGATGCGGGGCTGAATCCCCCCTGGAGGATCATCTCCCGATTGCCGGCCACCGTTTTGGTCGGCCGCCGTGCAACAGACAGTCGCGAACCTCGTCAGGTCCGGAAGGAAGCAGCGATAAGCGATGGCGTCTGTGTCACGGATCGATCCCGGCCATTTCCGGTGCTGGACGATCGGGAACGATTCGAAAGGGGGTGCACAACCCCCCTTTTTCTCGCCTCCATTTACGCGCCAGAGATCCGGAAAGACAGCCGTTTCCCCTTTACTTTCTCCATCTTGACAATGTCCCATACCGTATTATTGTTGAGAACAACGTTTGGATTGAGCTATCCGAAAAAATGAGCAAAATTGAGAGGTGACGGCGACCCATGACGGACAAGAACGACAAGAAGCGTCAAGAGGAGGAAGAACTCACAGGCGTGGAAGAAAACAAGCCCGATATGCAGGCCGAGGGGAGTGAGGCGGTACCGGAAGCGACCCCGGCCGAAGAGTCTCCATCCGGTACGAACGACGGCGGAGAGGACGCCTTGCCGGGTGAAGATATCGAGGAGAAACTGGCATCGGCCCAGAATGAACTGAAAGAAGCCCAAGACCGGGTTCTCCGGGTATCGGCGGAATTTGAAAACTACAAAAAGCGGTCGGCCCGAGAGATGGCCGCCCATCGGAAATATGCCAACGAGACACTGATCAAGGCCCTGTTGCCGGTGGTCGACAACCTGGAACTGGCCATTCAGTCCGCCCGGGAGAACGGGCATGCCGAAGATGGATTGCTCGAGGGCATCGAAATGACCCGAAAAGAGATCCTGAAGGTCTTTGAAAAATTTGGGGTCACCCCTGTCGAGGCGGAAGGAAAGCCGTTCGATCCGTCGATTCACGAAGCGGCCATGCAGGAGGCGTCGGACACCCACCCGGAAAATACGGTCATCAGAGAATTCCAGAAAGGGTACCGGATAGAGGAACGGCTGTTGAGGCCGGCCATGGTGGTTGTCTCAAAGGGTGAAGAGGCAAACGGGGAAAGCGAAAAACCGTAGAACCTATTCGATAACAACTTGTTGGGTGGTGTTTCCTGAAAATGGCCAGAATCGTGCGGCGCCCAACACCGAGAGAGAAGAATGGTGAAGGAGGAAACGACATGGGTAAGGTAATTGGTATAGACTTGGGAACGACCAATTCCTGCGTTGCGGTCATGGAGGGCAGCGAGGCGAAAGTGATCACGAATCCCGAAGGCGGTCGAACGACCCCCTCCGTGGTGGCGATCTCGGAGAGCGGAGAACGGTTGGTGGGGCAGATTGCCAAACGTCAGGCCATCACGAATCCCGAAAATACGGTTTTTGGGGTCAAACGCCTCATCGGGCGCAAGTTCTCTTCCAAAGAAGTGCAGCGGGATGTGAAGATCCTCCCGTATATTATTGAAGAAGCCGGCAATGGCGATGTTCGGATCAACATTCGAGACAAGCAGCACAGCCCGGCGGAGGTCTCCTCCTTTATCCTGGCGGACATCAAACATTCCGCAGAGGAATACCTCGGTGAACCGGTGACGGACGCCGTGATCACGGTGCCGGCCTATTTCGACGACAACCAGCGCCAGGCGACGAAGGATGCCGGAAAGATCGCCGGCCTCAACGTGTTGCGGATCATCAACGAGCCGACCGCCGCTTCCCTGGCCTACGGTCTCGACAAAAAAACCGAGGAGAAGATCGCCGTCTTCGATCTCGGTGGCGGCACTTTCGACATCTCCATTCTGGAAATCGGTGACGGGGTGTTCGAGGTCAAGGCGACCAACGGAGATACCCACCTGGGCGGCGAGGACTTCGATCTGCGGATCATCGATTTTCTGGCGGATGAGTTCAAGAAGGATCAGGGCATCGATCTCAGAAACGACAAGATGGCCCTGCAGCGCCTCAAAGAAGCGGCGGAAAAGGCCAAAATGGAACTCTCCTCCTCCCTTGAAACCGATGTCAATCTGCCCTTCATCACGGCCGATGCCAGCGGTCCGAAGCATTTGAACATCAAGATCAGCCGATCCAAGCTCGAATCTTTGGTGGCCGATCTTCTGGACAACCTGGAAGGACCGTGCCGAACGGCCATGAAGGACGCCGGGATGAGCGCCGGCGAGGTCAATGAAGTGATTCTGGTGGGGGGAATGACCCGCATGCCGGCCGTACAGGACCGGGTCAAAAAGATTTTCGGAAAGGACCCGCACAAGGGGGTGAATCCGGACGAAGTGGTGGCTGTCGGTGCAGCGATTCAGGGCGGTGTGCTCAAAGGCGATGTCAAAGACGTATTGCTGCTGGACGTGACTCCCCTCTCTTTGGGCATTGAGACCCTGGGCGGCGTGATGACCAAGCTCATTGAGAAAAACACCACCATTCCGACCAA
>CAYPCE010000004.1:0-51570 GCA_964409085.1 uncultured Desulfobacteraceae bacterium
AGGGACAGCTTGGTGATCTTGTCCACGTTCCCCTTGACCATCCGCCATCCCTGCTGGAGGTATTCCTTGTCATCCAGCTCGATGCCTTTCTCCAGCACAAAGGCCCCGCCCTTGAGCCCGCCGGCGATGTTCTTGATGGCATGGGAGAGATCCGCCACGGTCTGGCCCACGGCGGCCATTTTTTCCGCTTCCACGATCTCCCGGCTCTTCTCTTCGACGAGTTTTTCCAGGTTTTCGGTGTACGCCCGGATCTGGCGCCGCATCTCGATCCGTTCTTCGGCCCGGCGCAGGGCGATCTCCATCACGTCGTCGTTGATGGGCTTGGTGACGAAATCGGTGGCCTCGTATTTGAGGCTCATGACGGCGGTGTCCAGGTCGCCGTGCCCGGTGATCATGATCACCTCGGTGTCGGGGTCTTCCGACTTGATGGCGTGGAGCAGTTCAATACCGTCCATGCCCGGCATCTTGATGTCGGTGAGCACGACGGGGGGGCGGTGCTCTCTGAACCGTTCCAGGGCCTCGGCGCCGTCCCGGGCCGTCTCCACCTCGTACCCCATGTCCATCAGGGAAATCCCCAGCACTTTCCGGATCCCGGCCTCGTCGTCCACCAGCAATACGCGCTTACTCATCGGCCTCGCCCGAAATCGGAAACTCGATAATGAAAAGAGTGCCTTCTCCCTCTTTGGAGACGACCCGGATGTCGCCGTGGCTGTCCTTGACGATGCCGTAGGTGATGGACAGGCCCAGGCCGGTCCCCTTTCCCACCTTTTTCGTGGTAAAAAACGGTTCGAAAATTTTGTGTTTCAGGGAGTCGGAGATCCCGATCCCGGTGTCGCTCACCTGGACCTGGATGGCCTTGTCCAGGGCCTGGGTGCTCAATTCGATCCGTTTTTCCCCCTTGGGGGCCGGGCTGTCCGCCCATTTCTCTTCAATGGCGTCCCGGGCATTGATCAACAGGTTAACGAAAATCTGCTCCAGCCGGTAGGGATCGGCCGAAATCTTCGGCAGATTCTCGCCAAGGTGCCAGCCCACGTCGATTTCCCGGAGCTTGAGTTGCTGGCTGAAGATGTCGAACGCCCGCTCCAACACCCCGTTGATGTCCGTGGGCTCCACGCTCAGGTCGGTCTTGCGGCCGAAGGCCCGCATGTGCTGGATGATCTTGGTGGCCCGGTCCACGTGGCTGTCGATCTCTCCGGCCATGGTTTTCAATACGTCTTCTTCGATGGACTGGCCCTTGTTGATCTTCCGCATGAAGAAATTGGAAGCGGTCTTGATGACCGTCAGGGGTTGATTCAGCTCATGGGCCACTCCCGTGGCCATCTCGCCCAGGGTGGCCATTTTCCCGGCGTGGACGAGCTGCTGCTCGGCCTCCAGCCGCTGGGTGATGTCGCTGGTCATCACCAGCAACACCTCCCGGCCGGGATATTCCGACGGGGCCACGCGGATGTTGACAAAAATCCGCTGGCCGTCTTTGTTCAAGTGCTTGATCTTCTCCAGCTCCTTCGGGGAACCGCCCTGCCGGATCTTGGAAGTGCACCGTTCCCGGTCCTCCACATCGAACAAATCCATAAAAGACGAACCGATGATCTCCTGCTTGCCGAATCCGTAGACAGGCGTCACGCTCTCATTGCAGTCGAGGACTTGCAGCGTTTCGGGATTCAGGACGAAAACCGGGTTGGGGATGTTGTTGAAAATGGCGTAATACTTTTTTTCGGATTTTTCCAGCTCATCTTCCAACCGCTTCCGCTGGGTGATGTCGAGGTTCATCTCCATGACCGCCTCGACCTTCCCCCGTTCATTTCGTACCGGCGAGGTGCGGACAATCCAGTACTTCATCTCGCCGTCCCGGGTCACCCCTTTTTCTTCGCTCAGGTGAACCTCGCCGTCGGCAAAGGTTTTTTCCACCGGACAATCGTCGCATTTTTCGGTGCGGCCCTTGTAGGCATGGTAACAGAAATCACCGATTTCGGGGCTGAACTGATCGGCGAAATCCCGGTTGAACTGGAGCAACCGGTAATCCCGGTTCTGAACGGTAATCAAGCAGGGAACCGCTTCAAACAGGTTTTTGTACTCGTCGCGCTGCCGGTTCAATTCGTGCTCTTTTTCGCCAATGGCCTGCCCCATCCGGTTGATGGCCTTGGAAAGCTGATAGATCTCGCGGTTGTGTTCCAATTCGACCCGGGTGAAATATTCCCCCATGGCAATGGAATGGGTGCGGTCGATGAGCCGTTCGATGGGGTGGACGACGATTCGATAAGTGACCCAAGCGATGAGGGACGAGGCGACGAGAAACACGCAAACCGCAAACCCCACCACCGGCATCCATCCCGCGACCAGCCGCCAAAACAACACACTCAGAAAGACGGCACACCCCACGGTCAGGATGAGTTTGTAAGCGATGCTATGGCGAAAAGAGCCCATGGTTTTGTTCCAGAGAATTGACGGTTCTTGAAAATACGGCTTTTTATATCACAGCGAATGGGCCGACACAATCAGTGATCAGAAAGGGGTATTCCTCCGGCATGATGTTTGGGTCAATCATTTCGTTCGGAACTCCTTCAAGCGGGTAAATTCAATCATGCGGTCCAGTGTCTTCAGCGTAAAAATGTTACCCCGTGTTGCCAACAGCATCTTTTCCATATCCCCTTTTCTCACACCGAAACCCCTGCCTCCGATACAGGCGACTACATCGTATTTGGGCTGATCCGCCGGCTGGCCCGCCATGCTCAATTGGCCAAGGTGTTGGATGCGTGTCACCTTGTCCCGGGCTGTGCCGTCGTCTTCGGTCAGCTTCGCCTCGATAATCACCTGAGGGTTGAATTCGCTGGGAATGATAAAATCAGGGGATTGGTCGAATCCGGGAATGCGCTCCGCCCGTTTCGTTTTTCGAAAACTGATTCCTGCTTGCGACAATACGTTTTCGATGGCAGATTCGAGGAGATCGCCGACCAATTCGCTCACAGAATCCCGGTGTCCCGCGAAAGGTCGCCCCAGGAATCGTTCATAAAGCAGCATGGGGTTAAGCCCATTCGGGTGGCGTGAATCCGAGCATGGCCCTCAAGACGATAATGCAAATCGGTTCTGCAAACACAACCGGAAGAACTTGCTCGGGAGAAAGATCGGCAAAACCTTTCGTGGCCTGCTTTAGCGTTTCGTACCCACGCTCGAAAACAGGATACTCCAAGAACCCAAGGCCTTTTGGCATCTGCAGAAAATCGGATTCGAGACATGCAAACACCGATGCGGCAAATGCTTCAGGCGCCGCTTTAATCTCATCAAAACTCGCTTCAAAAGGGTATTTCGTCGTCTGCATCGCCATATCCGCGGATGTCTTCCGCGATGTCTTCCGCTATGAGCTTTTGTTGAACGGGGGGTAGAACTTTTGACCCGCCATCCAAAAACGCCTCCACGCATTGAATACCGCCAAACGCTTCTATCCAGTTTTCAACGCGTTTGAGCCGCTGGGGCGTATCCACCGAAGGGTCCCAGTCGTGTCTCAGCGACCAGACAGCGAGGCGCGTCAGATGGCCGAAGATGATGCATCTTTTATCTCCTTCCGTCGGCTTCATGTTTCCATCGGTCAGGGCTTTAAAATCATCCACTACGACTCTCGCCAGTCCCTCCGGGGAATCTGGAACCCATTTCCGGCGCATTTTGCCGGTCGATCTTGAAACGAAGACGGTGTCAATGATCGAAGATTTGGTGTGGCTGATGTGGATGGAAGCGCCCATCTCCGCTGGGCACGGCAGGGAGGCGCAACAGGTCAAACCGGCGTCCAACAACGCGACCGCCACGGGATAATAGGCGCTCAATGCATTGTGATGATAGGTAAACACAAATGGAGAGCCAGGTTTCAGTGCTTCGGCCATCCTTCGGTAAACAGCCGACAACCCCTCGGCGAAGTGGACAAAATCCCGCTTCATATTTTCGTTCCCGGTCAATTCTTTCGCATGTCTCGTGGACAGCGGAAAAAAGGCCGGAACAGCACCTCCCAAAAGTTTGCGTAGCCAAATATAACAGAAATCCATCAGCTCCGCATATTGGACATTTCCATAATAAGGCGGATCGGTAAACACTGCGTCAAGGGAGTGAGGCTTCAGATCTTTATCGGCCGCATCCATGCAGGTGATGTCCACCTTTCGTTTGGGACGGCCCGAACCATTGTCGTGATCGCCGATCCATTCATCAGAGATGGCAATTTTCGTTTTCCTGCCACCGCGATGGGCGATTTCGAATGGCGCATCGCAATAGGCTTTGGCTTTGGTGAATTTATCGATAATATTGGACCAGCCACCCGACCCGATGCTGGTATTGTGTTTTTCGTCCCGGATGCCAAGAAAGTTGGATTCACATTGAATCAATCCCACAGGAAAACCATGAACCGAAAATATATCCAGGGATTTGAGGGCCATGGTGTCGTAACGGCACAGCATGTTCTGATACCGAAGAAGATCCGAAAGATTGGTGGCCAGCGCGTTCCGGACCCTTTCATCGGTTTGGCAAAGAATCAAGCGGCAGCTCAACTCCAGCGCCAGTTTCTGACGGTCGTTGAACATCTCATGATAATGTCCGTAGCCCCAGCGAAACAACCGGTCCGACTCGTCGCCACGGAGAATGGCGTCGTCCGGAATAGAACTCGGGTCGAGCTTCTTCCAATCCCGGGATGCCTTCCGTACCTTTTTCAGATCATCTTCCCAGGGGAATTTAAAAAAACGGCCTTTATGGGCGGGTTTGCATTTTGGGCAATGATACTCTATGGCGAACAGGCGATGATCCAGCGGTCCCTTTTCCGGACGCGGGTAACGATTGACCACCCCGCAATGGGGACATAAACAGCGATTCCGCTTTGCCGGGCCGGAAAGGGTGAGTGCTTCATCGCACATTGAGCAGGCGCCGGGCGCTTTTTGGCTGTCGGTCTCCGTCAGCGTGCCGCATTTTCCGCAGACGAACACATTCCGGGGATGACGCCGGTTTTTGGCGATGAGATAACCGGGAAACAGGTCGATAGGCGTTTGGCAGTTTTCGCAGATCAACACCTTAACCCACAGGAAATACTTGACATGGGCCTCCGGCGAGCCGCAGATTCCGCAGGACGTCCGGTAAAACCGGCCGATGCGGTTTTCAATTTCAGCCCGCAACGCCCATGCCGCATCGGTATATTTTCCGAGATCCAGATGCTCCAATTCCTGCTTGACGATCCAGTAGGACATCGGGTTGATGTCGCAGCCGACCACATCGCACCCGACACGATTCGCCTCCAGAAGCGGCGTGCCCCCACCCATGAAGGGATCCGCCACCTGAATCCCCTGCAAGTAGTTGGCATCATAGAAAGAGTCGATCAGGGGTTTCTCCGCGAATTCGGACAGTAACAATCCCCGGAACAGCGTGCCGGGCCGCCGCGCAAACCATTTGTGAACCGCGATAACCGGCCGGTAATTCTGCTGGATCTGCTTTTCCCGCAGCGCCAGATTCGCGATAAACGGGATATCGAAGCGGTGTTCGATCATTGGATCGATGGGACCTTTCCTGTGTTCATCCGAAATGATGACGGCCGCCTTGGGGCAATCGGGTCCCTTGCGGCCATTTTCTATTACCACAGTTCTCGCCCCCGGTAAACGCGCAATGCCGACTCCAGACTTCCGAGGTTTCAAAAACCTCGGAAGTCTTCGCCCGTTTAATAGAGACCAAAATTTGTCTTGACAACTTCTCCCGATTCCGGATATGAGGGCGGTAACGGAAAGGCGACTGGATGAGAGCGTATCGGACAATTCATCGCAAGGCAGATCGTAACTGGCGCTGGTGGCGTCCCACGTAAGGGGCGTGCCGCCGGGATGCTGGTTGCCTGACCGTCGCAGGATTGAACAGCGCAACGCAAGGACCGTGGGCCGCCCGAGCCCACGGTCCTTTTTCGTGACAAAGAAAGGGGTCGTGGGAAGGAAACCGCGGCCCTTTTTCAGTTTTGAGTTAAACCCTTAATCCGCAGAGAGAGGGGAAGTCAGATGCTGATTCAACGATTTCCGGACAAGAACCGATTTCTCGAGCTGTCCGGAACCCACAACGTCATTCCGGTCTGCGCGGAGATCCTGGCCGACACGGAAACGCCGGTCTCCCTGCTCAAAAAGATCTATGACGGCAAGGGGCCGGCCTTTTTGCTGGAAAGCGTCGAAGGCGGCGAGCGGTGGGGGCGATACAGTTTTCTCTCCACATCGGCCCGCCGCCACATCCGGGTCTATGCCGACCATGTGGCGGTGCAGGACAACGGGATTCCCATGGAAATCCCCCACAACCGGGACCCCCTGCCGGTGCTCAAAGAGCTGATGTCCCGGTACCGGCCGGCCCCCATGCCGGAGTTGCCCCGGTTCTGGGGCGGGATGGTAGGCTACATGACCTACGAGATGGTCTCGTTTTTCGAGGCCATCCCCAACCTGCTGCCGCCGGACAAGCCCATTGCCCATTTCGTGGTGCCGGACGAGCTGTTGATCTTTGACAACATCAAAAACACCCTCATGGCGGTGGTCATCACTTTCGACGATGAGGATTCGGCGCCGGCCGACCGTTTCGACGCGGGCCAGGCCAGACTCGATGCTCTCCTGGAGAAGGCCGGACTCTGCCTGGCCCGGACGACGCCACTCCCTCGAAAGGCCGAACCCGTCACCCTCTCCCAGGAATGGCCGGACAATGTCTACCGGTCCATGGTCGCCACCGTCAAGGATCATATCCTGGCCGGGGATATCATCCAGGCGGTCATCTCCCAGCCCTTCACCTGCTCGCCGCCGCCGGATCTCTGGTCCCTCTACCGGGCCCAGCGCTTTATCAATCCATCGCCCTACCTTTATTTCTTTCACCTGGACGAAATGGCCCTGGTCGGATCGTCCCCCGAAACCATGGTCCGGCTGGAAAACCGGGTCGCCACCCTCCGGCCCATCGCCGGCACCCGACACCGGGGCGGGACCGAACAGGAGGACCGGGCCCTGGCCAGTGAACTCCTGGCGGATGAAAAGGAACGGGCCGAACATCTGATGCTGGTGGACCTGGGGCGCAACGACCTGGGACGGGTGGCCGAGACCGGTTCCGTCCAGGTGACGGACCTTATGGTGGTGGAGCGCTACTCCCACGTCATGCATCTGGTCTCCAATATCCAGTGTGACCTGCGGCCGGAATTGGACGCATGGGACCTGCTCCGGGCCACTTTTCCGGCCGGGACCCTGTCCGGGGCCCCCAAGGTACGGGCCATGGAAATCATCGCGGAACTGGAAAAAGCCCCGCGGGGTCCCTACGGCGGCGCGGTGGGCTACGTCTCTTTTTCCGGCAACATGGACCTGGCCATCACCATCAGGACCGCCTGTGTGGAAAACAGCGAGCTGACGGTCCGGGCCGGGGCGGGTATTGTGGCCGATTCCGACCCCGAGCGGGAGCGGATGGAAACCGTCAACAAGGCCATGGCCATTCAAAAGGCCCTGCAACTGGTGCAGGGCGCTTAGGGAGGGGACACTATGCTGGTGATGATCGACAATTACGACTCTTTCACCTATAATCTCGTCCAGCACCTGGCGGAGATGGGGGGCTCGGTGGCCGTCTACCGGAACGACGCGCTGACCGTTGAACGGCTGGCGGAACTGGACCCGGCCGGCATCGTGATCTCGCCGGGCCCGGGACGGCCGGAAACCGCCGGAATCTCCCTTTCCGTGATCGAACGGTTTTCCGGCAAGATCCCCATCCTGGGGGTCTGCCTGGGGCACCAGGCCATCGGCATGGCTTTCGGCGGCCAGGTAATCCCGGCCAAACGGCTGATGCACGGCAAGACCTCCACCGTTACCACCGACGGCCAGGGGATTTACAACGGCATCAAGAAGCCCTTCCAGGCCATGCGGTACCACTCCCTGGCCGTCTCCCGGGACGGGCTGCCGGATTGTCTCACGGTGGTTTCGGAATCCGAAGACGGCGAAATCATGGGATTGCGCCATGAGGACCACCCCACCGAAGGGATTCAATTCCACCCCGAATCGATCATGACGCCGGTTGGCAAGCGGCTGTTGCGCAATTTCCTCAACGCCACCCGGAACGGCCCGACATCTGACCCCGAATCGGAAACGCCATAGAAAGGAGATCCACATGAGCTTCAAGGAGAACCTGAACACCATCGTCCGAAAGCAGGACCTGTCCGAGGAGGCCATGGCCGAAATGATCACCGACATCTTCTCCGGTGAGATCACCGACGCCCAGATCGGCGCCTTTATGGCGGCCCTGGCCACCAAAGGCGAAACCTTCGAAGAACTGGCCGGCGCGGCCCGGGCCATGCGCCGGAAAGCCAAACGGATCCACACCACCGCATCCACCGTGGTGGACACCTGCGGCACCGGCGGTGACGCCTCCAACACGTTCAACATTTCCACCACCACCGCCTTCGTCGTGGCGGGATGCGGCGTGACGGTCGCCAAGCACGGAAACCGGTCCATCAGCAGCCAGTGCGGCTCCGCCGACCTGCTGGAGGCCATGGGGATGAAGCTCGACATCGAGCCCGAAATCGTGGAAGAGGCCGTGGGGGAGATCGGCATCGGGTTCTTGTTCGCGCCCCGGTTCCACGGGGCCATGAAATACGCAGCCAAGGCCCGGAAAGAGGTCGGCATCCGCTCCATCTTCAACATGCTGGGTCCCCTCACCAACCCGGCGGCGGCCAACTGCCAGCTCCTGGGGGTCTTCGCCCCGGAACTCACCGAGATGTTCGCCAACGCCCTGAAGCTGCTGGGCTCCAAACGGGTCTTCGTGGTCCACGGCCACGACGGCCTGGACGAAATTTCGGTCTGCGCCGCCACCCGGGTCTCCGAACTGAACGACGGCATGATCAGGACGTACGATATTTCTCCGGAACAATACTTCGGCAAACCCGCCGACCCCGAAAACCTCGCGGGCGGCACGCCCATGGAGAACGCCGCCATCACCAAAGCCATCCTCGGCGGCGACGAAAAAGGGGCCAAGCGGGACGTGGTGCTTTTGAACGCCAGCACCGCCCTGGTGGCCGCCGGCCTGGCCTCGGATTTGAATTCGGGTATTCAACTGGCGAAAGAATCGATCGACGGCGGCGAAGCCCTTCAGAAGCTGGAGGCACTGGTGCGGTTTACGCAGGAGAATGGTTGACGATTAAAAGTCGGTTGTCACGCTGAGTAATAATGCCCAGTGGACGTTGTGGACGAAGTGGACAGGGTGGACAGGGTGGACGGGCGGAGGCTGCCCATGTCCACTTTGTCCACACAGTCCACTCAGTCCACCTCGTCCACGAAAACCCCATCCAACACGACGTCACACAACACTCATGCCATCCAATATTCTCAAAAAAATCGTCGCCACCAAACACGAAGAGGTGGCCGACGCCCGAAAAAAAATACCCGATGACCGCCTCCGGGAAGAAGCCCAGGCGCCGAGGGACAAGCGGCCATTTTTCGACCGACTGACCGGAGCCGGGCCGGGCGGCGTCAACATCATCGCGGAGATCAAGCGGGCCTCGCCCTCCAAGGGGATCATCCAGGGGGATCTGGATGCCGCGGCCCAGGCCCTCCGATATGAACAGGGCGGCGCGGCGGCGCTGTCGGTGCTGACGGACCGATCTTACTTCAAGGGAAGTTTCGAAGATCTGAAGGCGGCCCGCCGGTCCTCCCATCTGCCGGTGTTGCGAAAGGATTTCATCGTTTCAGAGTACCAGATTTATGAAAGCGCCGTCCTGGGGGCCGACGCCATTCTTTTTATCGTCGGGATTCTGACCCGGCAACAGCTCGCGGACTACTTGGGTCTTGCCGATGAATGCGGCTTTGACGTGCTGGTGGAGACCCATTCCGAGAACGAGATCGAAGCCGCTTGCCGGGCCGGTGCCCGGCTGGTGGGCATCAACAATCGAAATTTGCGGTCCTTCGAGACGAGCATCGACACGTCGGTCCGGCTGGCTTCCCTGCTGGCGCCCGATCAAACGGCCGTGGCCGAAAGCGGGATCGACGGTCCGGAGGCGATCCGGCAGCTCACGGCCGCCGGCTTCCACAATTTCCTCATCGGGGAAAGCCTTGTTCGGGCCGATGATCCGGCCGCGTTTCTGAAAAACCTGATCTCCGCCGGAGGAGGCAAACGATGATCCAGGTCAAGATCTGCGGATTGACGGCACCGGAAATGGCCGTCCGGTGCGCGGAGATGGGGGCCGACGCCGTCGGCCTGGTTTTTTTCCCAAAAAGCCCGCGCCATGTGAGCGATGCGGCCGCCCGCTCCATCTGCGCGGCCCTTCCGGAACAGGTGCATAAAGTGGGCGTCTTTGTGGATGAAAGCGAAGCCGTCGTGCTGGGAAAAGCCCGGTATTGCGGACTGACCGCGGTCCAGCTCCACGGCCGGGAGACCCCGGAAACCGTCCGCCGGTTGCGGGCCGAAGGTCTCGTCGTGCTCAAGGGCCTGTTCGCCTCGCGCGAACCGACCCTGGCGGCTGCGGACGATTATGATCCCACCGCCTTTCTCCTGGAATGCGGCAAGGGGGTCCTGCCGGGGGGCAACGCCGCGGTATGGGACTGGTCCGGCGCACGGGACTTTGGCCGACAATATCCCCTCGTGCTGGCCGGCGGCCTTTCCCCGGAAAACGTGGCCGAAGCCATCGCCGCCGCCGAACCGGACGCCGTGGATGTGAGTTCGGGGGTGGAGAGGGCCCCCGGCGTTAAAGATCCGGACAAAATGGAGGCCTTCATCGGAGCGGTCAAAGGCGCTGTGGAGAAACGGGTGGCCCGGGGCGTTTTTTCCTCCCAGGGGTGACGGACCACCGGGATTATCCCTCCGGGCGATCCGTCGCCACCCCCATCAACCCGGCGATGCGGGTCAGCGTCTGCTGGGCGTCCCGAAAGGCGAAATCCGTCACCTGGGCCGTCAGGGTTTCCAGTTCTCCGGCCACCTCGGGACGGATGTCGGGCGTTTTCCTCAACCGGTCTTTCAGCCGGTCGAGATAGGCCTCGGCCCTCAAGCTGTTTTTGGCCAGATGGGATTTCATCCGCGCCAGAAGATCCCCCAGATCCATCGCCGGCTGGGGCGTCCGGTCGGCATCCCGACCGCTCTTTCGCTCCTTCAGGCGCCCGATGCCCCGGTAGGGCCGAGCGGTTTCGACGACTTCCCCCAACACCGCTTCCAGATGGAGCAGGCGGCGGTCGACCTCGTCGGTCTCTCCCCTCTGGAGGGCCGATTCCAGCGCGAGACAGACGTCGTGGAGCGGGTGGGCCGAAAGGTTGCCGGCCACCCCCTTGAGCGTATGGAGATACGCCGCGGCGGGACCGGTATCCCCGTTTCGGATGGCCGTCCGTCCCGCTTCCGACAAGAGGATCGGGGCGCCGTCTCCATAGTTCCGGTAAAACTCCCCCAGCAGCCGCTCCAGCAGGTTCTGATTACCGACGAGCCGTTTCATGGCGGCGGGCAGATCGATCCCCGGGTATGTCTTGGGGGGTGGCGGGGCCGGTTCCGACCTCCTTTCCGCCGGCCGGGCGGCCACCTGCGGGGGGGGAAGCCATTTTTCCAGGCAGGCGAACAGTTTCTCCGGTTGAAGCGGTTTGGCGATGAAATCGTTCATCCCCGCATCCAGGCATTGCCGTCGTTCCTGCGGCCGGTCGCCGGCCGTCATGGCGATGATGGGGACCGCCTCCCCGCCCAAAGCCGTTTCCCGAATCCGCCGGGAGGTTTGATATCCGTCCATTTCCGGCATCTGCACATCCATGAGGATGGCGTCGTACCGGGTCCGACGCGCCGCCGTGACAGCGTCGCGGCCGTTGCCTGTCTCCTCAACGGTGGCCCCGGTGCGGGCGAGGATCTCCCTGGTCACCTCCCGGTTGATCAGGCTGTCCTCCACCACCAGCAACCGCACTCCGCCAAAGCACCCCGGCTCCCGAAAGGTCGCATTGTTCATCATATTCGCTTTTCCACGTCACCAGGCCCTTCGGCCCGGAAAAGGTCTATCTTCTGTCATGTCAACATCCCGATCGCGGGCCGTGACACCCGCATCAGCGGGCGCTGCCGGTACCCGGTGATCCCATACCATAACCGGATCGGAACCGCAACGGCGGTGACCGGGCGATGGCTTGACAAGGGGCCCACCGCTCCATATCGTTGGAACGGGTCCGGTTTGATTCCCTATCCACAGAAGGAGACGATCATGGATTTTAAATTCCACCTGGAAACGGCCTGGAAGTTCACCCTCCAGGCGATTCTGCCCTTGGTGTTCCTGACCCTGCTCTGGTTCGGCGTGTCGGCCATTACCCTCGGGATACTGGCACCGGTGACCTTTGCCGGGTATGTCGACGCCCTGTTGCGCCTGGTCCGTGACGGACGGGAGCCGAAACTCCAGGACCTGTTTTCACACATGGATCTCTTCCTGCCCCTTCTGGGTTTCGGCCTGGTCGTGGCGATTCTGTGCGGCATCGGATTTCTGCTGTTCATCCTGCCCGGCATCTTGCTGGCGCTGGCCGTTTCCTTTGTCTGCCTTTACATGATGCCCCTCATGACGGATCGCAAACTCGATATCATCGACGCCGTCAAAGAGAGCGCGGCCATGACCACCGGGGACAACCCCATGGAACACGTCATCGTGTTGATCCTCATTTGGGCCGTGACCGCCATCGGCAGTTCCCTTTTCATTGCCACCCTGTTTACCCAGCCCTTTGCCACCCTGTTTCTGGTCTCCGTCTACGAGGAGAAATTCGGCGGCCGTCAACCGGTGAGGACCCGCCAGTGACCCCTGCGGCCGCCCGCCCCACGAAAACCCGATGACGGAGCGGCCGTTTTCTGCTATGATCCTTTCTGAGCACGGGCCGGACGCCGAAAGATAGCCCTGCCACGGGACGTGTCGTTTCTCTTCCGACCGGTACCGGGGTGCCGATCGTCACGCCGCTGATCCGTTCGGTTCTCTACTCCGCGTTTCGGGGGGATGCCCCATCCGATCCGGACAGCGACGCCGGCCGGCCCCTTCAGCGGTTCGTCCCGTTCCACCGACACGGCGGTGAACAGTCCCTGGAGGCCACAGCCCATGGTCCGACCGGCTACCGAGATCCATGACCCCATACCCTCTTCCCGGATTGTCCATCTGAACACGGCGCCGGTCCGGCCGGGGGATTGTGTGCTCTACCGGATGCAGGCGTCCCAGCGGGCCGAGGACAATCCGCCCCTGGATCTGGCCGTCATTGAAGCCAACCGACTCGGTTTGCCGCTGAAGGTCCGGTACATGGCCGCGTCCGGCCTGAAGCGAAAATGCGATATCGATGCCTATGTCGCCATGGTGGCGGCCTTATGAGCATCGGGCGTAAACTCGACATCGGGTTCGGCATCCTGGTGATCATGGCCCTGGTCCTGGTGGCCGTCGGCCATTTCCGCGTGGAAGCGGCCACCCGGCAAATCGAACGGATCGCCCGTGTCCAGCTCCCCTGTATCATCGCCGCCACCAACGCCCGCGCCCATTTGCTGCGCATGGCCGGGTTTCTGACCCCCCACCGGGACCTCCGGGATCAAACCGTCAGCGACGAATACGACCGGGAAAACAAGGCGTTTCTCGCGGCGCTCTCGGTTTTGCATACCGTCGCCACCGACCGACCCGAAGATCCCCTCCGTTCCCATTTTCACGCCCTTCAGAAAGATGCCCGCAGCCTGCAAGCCCGATGGCATTTCCTGCCCGGGACAGAAGATACGCCATCCGGCGCCGACACGGGCAGCGGATCTACCGATCCCCTCACCGCCGGGAGGATCCTCACCGATCGGATGCGTCACACCCTCGACATCGTGGTCCGGGAACAACAGCACCTGCTTCAGGAACGCCTCCGGGGGTGGTCCGGCGATTTGGCCGCCGCCCGTCTGCAGACCGGTATCATGGCGCTTATGGTGCTCTTTCTGGGAACGGCCCTGGCGTTGCGTCTTCGCCGCCACATTCTCGGCTCGATTCACCGGTTGACGGCGGTCACCGATGCCATCCGTCAGGGCGATTTCAGCGTCCGGGCTCCCACCCTGCCCCGGGATGAAATCGGGCGGTTCGGGGCGACCATCAACCAAATGACGGAACAACTGGAAGAGACCCTGTCCGATGTCTACAAGGCCAAAGAGTCCGCCGAAGCGGCCAATCGCGCCAAAAGCCAGTTCCTGGCGAACATGAGCCATGAGATCCGCACCCCCATGAACGCCATCCTCGGGTTCAGCGAGATCCTCCTCCAGACAGACCAGAACCCCCGGCACCGGAAATATCTCACCAGCATCGATACCGCCGGCAAGGCCCTGCTCTCCCTCATAGACGATATCCTCGATCTGTCCAAAATCGAAGCCGGCCGACTCGAGATTCAACCGGAGCCCCTCGCCATCGCCGACCTCCTGGCCGAACTCGAGGAAATCTTCGCCCCCAAATTCCGGAGCAAAGGCGTGGATCTGTTGACCGCCGTCGCCGGCCAGGTGCCGGAAACCCTGATGCTGGACGGGATCCGGCTCCGGCAGGTTCTTACCAATCTGACAGCCAACGCCCTTAAGTTCACCCTCCAGGGGCATGTCCGCCTGAAGGTCGACCTCCTCCCGGACCCGGAACCCGGGGCGGCGGAAACCGTCCAACTGGCCATTGATGTGGAGGATACCGGTGTCGGGATCCCGCCGGACCAGCAAGAGAAGATCTTTGAATGCTTCGAGCAGCAAAACGGCCAGAAAATTCGGGAATTCGGGGGCACCGGCCTGGGGTTGACCATCAGCAAGCGGCTGGCCAACCTGATGAACGGGGATATCTTCCTGCGAAGCACCGTCGGAAGAGGATCCATTTTCCGGGTCACCCTTTACGATGTACCGGTGGCGGACGATGCCCGGTCCGGGGGACGACAGACGGAGACGGTCGATCCGCCGCCCCACATCCAGTTCGCACCGGCCCGGATTCTCCTGGTCGATGATGTGGCGGCCAACCGGGAACTGGTGAGCGCTTACCTCAAACACACCCGGCTGACCCTGATCGAGGCCGACAGCGGCGAAGCGGCCCTGCGGGCCCTGGAGACGGAACCGGCCCCGGATCTGATCCTGATGGACATCCGGATGCCGGGCCTCAACGGGTATCAGGTCACCGAACGGCTGAAATCGGACACCGGGCGTCCCGAAATCCCCGTGATCGCCTTCACCGCATCGGCCATGCAGCCGGAGATCGACCGCCTTGTATCGATTTTTGACGGCTATCTCCTCAAGCCGCTCACCCGCACCGCCCTCATTTTCGAACTCATCAAATTCCTGCCCCATACGGCGGACATCGGCAACGGGGACGCCCCGCCTCATCCGGGCCATCCCCGGTTTCAATGGGACCTGTCGCCCGAATCAACGGCCCGGCTTCCGGAAATTCTCCACCGGATCCAAGCGGATCTCTTCCACCAGTGGGAGGAAATCTGCGATGCCTATTTTCTCAGCGATGTGGCGGCGTTCGGCCGGGCCGTCGTCGAGGTGGGCAGGGAATACGGCATTGACACGCTCGTTCAATACGGGGAGAAGCTGGTGGATTTCGCGCAGTCCAGCAGCGTCGACGAAATGGAAGAGTGGATCGTCGCATTCCCTCGAATCGTCCGGGACATTGAAGCCGCCGCCGGCCCGGACGGGAATCGTCGCCCCCTCCGGCACCGGCCCGAATAAGGACACCCTCATGGAAGAGCCCAAACAAACCATCCTGGTCGTCGATGATGATCCCTTTGTCCGGCGGATGCTGACGGACCGCCTGCGGACCCGAGGCTACCGGGTGATCTACGCGGAAAACGGCCGTCAGGCCCTGGCGACCATCCGGAAAGGGAAGGATCTGGACCTGGTCATCACCGACATCAACATGCCGGAAATGGATGGCCTTCAATTCGTGGCCGCGCTCCGGCAGGCCGGGTCGGATTTGCCCATCATCATCCTGACCGTTGTGGACGAGGTGTCGGTGGCGGTTAACGCCATGAAAATCGGTGCGGACGATTACCTGCTCAAAGAAGAAAATATTCAGGATATGGTGCTGATTTCCATACAGAAAGTATTGAAACGGCGGGAGGCGGACCGGAAAAATGCCCAGCTGACCGAGGCCCTGGCACGGAAAAATGAAGAGTTGGCGGCGTCCAACCATCAGCTCCAGGTCTATGCCGATGCGCTGAAAACGGCCCGGGACGCTGCCGAAGCGGCCAACCGGGCCAAAAGCGAATTTCTCGCCAGCATGAGCCATGAAATCCGCACCCCCATGAATGCCATTCTCGGATTCAGCGACATTCTGGGAGACCTGATCGAGGATTCCCGGCAACGCGGCTACCTGGAAAACATTCGATTGAGTGGCCAGGCCCTCCTGACGTTGATAAACGATATCCTGGATCTGTCTAAAATCGAGGCCGGACGCATGGAAATCCAGACTGAACCGGTCGCCTTCCGCGCCCTGCTGGACACCCTCCAGGGGATCTTTTCCCAGAAGGCCCGGGAAAAGGACTTGCAGCTGGAGATTACCCTCCAATCGGGAGTACCGGATCTTCTGATGCTGGACGAACTCCGTCTCCGCCAGGTCCTGAGCCATCTCATCAGCAACGCCATCCAATACACCCACCAGGGGGGTGTTCGGGTCCAGGTCGGGGCCGTACCCGAAAACGGGGATCCGGAAACGGCAGAGACCGCCTACCGCGTCGTACTGGAAGTCGTGGACACCGGGACCGGCATCCCCTCCGACCGGTTGGAGACCATTTTCGAAGGGTTCTACCAGGGGAACGGACACGAGAGGGCGCGGCACGGCGGCCCGGGCCTGGGACTGACCATCACGCGGAAACTGGTGGAAATGATGGGCGGGCGGATTTCGGTGGACAGTCGATTCGGCGAAGGAAGCCGCTTCACGGTGACGCTGAATTCCGTTCCCCGCATGGACGGCGACGGCCATCGCCCGTCTCCGGAGCCCCGGTACCCGGAGACCATGGCATTCAAACCGGCCCGGATTCTTTTGGTCGACGATGTGCCGGCCAATCGTGAACTGATCAAAGGCTACCTCGCCGCATCTCGCCTGACGGTCCTGGAGGCGGAAAGCGGGGCCGCGGCCCTGAGCCGGGTCCGGAACGACAGGGACATCGCCCTGGTCCTGATGGATCTCCGGATGCCGGGAAAAGACGGATACCGGACCACGGAGGAGATCCGCCGGTTCTGTCCGGAGAGACGGTTGCCGGTCATCGCCTTCACCGCGTCGGTCATGGAAAAAGAGATCGACCGAATCCGTGCCACCTTCGACGGCTATCTGCTCAAGCCGCTCACCCGGACGACCCTGTGTGAGGTGCTGCAGCGGTTTCTCCCCATCGGCGAGACCGCGGCCGGGGACAAGGCTCCCATATCAACACCCCATGGGGCCGACTACGTCCGGCGCCTGTCGGCCGAACTGGCCGACTGCCCGGCCGACGCCCGGAACCGACTGACCGACCGGATGATGCGCCGGTTTCAGGAGATCAGCGACGCTTATTTCATCGACGACATCGTCGATTTTGCCGAAGAGCTGAACCGCATTGCCGGCCATCATGGTCTGGCCGTTCTGGACGAATACAGCCGGGATCTGCTGGAACTGTCCAGTACCAGCCATATCGACGCCATGGAACGCCGGATGAACGATTTTCCCGCCGCAGTCACACATTTCAGGAATATTCTCACTTAGGCACATGGGAACGCCAAATGCACCAACGCCCCGGAAACAAAGTCATCGACACCGTCCACCAACAGAAGGCGGCACGCTCGGGTCCCATGGACCGGCGGGCCGGCGGGGAGCGAAACAGCCGGTTCGGACCCGATGGCCATGGGATTCTCTCGACAAGTCCCGGTTCGATCTGATAAGGGTGTCTTCACCGTTATCCACCAACCGCTCGTCCGGGAATCGGAATCGTCGAAAGGAGAACAGGCATGCCGGATGACAGAGCCCCTTCTGTGTTGATCGTCGATGATAACAGTCAAAATCTCCATGTCCTGGCCAACATTCTCCGGGAAAATCATTTCCGGGTCGCCACGGCCCGGGACGGGTTGAAAGCCCTGACTTTTCTCAGCAAGCGGACCCCGGACCTGATCCTCCTGGACGTCATGATGCCCGGCATTGACGGGTTTGAAGTCTGCCGCCGGCTGAAATCCGACGCGAAGACACAAGACATTCCGGTCCTGTTCATCAGCGCCCTGACCGATACGGATGACAAACTCAAAGGCTTTGCGGCCGGAGGTTTGGACTACATCACCAAGCCCTTCCAGCGAGAGGAAGTCTTTGCCCGGGTCAACGCCCATATGAACCTGAAACGGACGCAAGAAGCCCTGAAACGGGCCAATGCCACCAAGGACAAGCTGTTTTCCATCATCAGCCACGACCTCCGCAGTCCCCTGGGCGGGCTGCTCAACTCCCTGGAACTGCTCACGGAAAAATGGGACACCCTGCCCGACGCCACCAAGAGGTCGATCCTGGTGGACCTTCACGGGTCGGTCAAAGGCGCTTTCGACCTCATGGAAAACATGCTATGCTGGGCCAATGCCCAGCGGGGCCGCATTTCCTACGAGCCCGAAAACGCCCCCCTTCGCCAGATCGTCGACAACAACCTCCGGACCCTGGCCGGTATGGCCGCCGACAAATCGATCCGAATCGAGACCGATATCGAACCGGAGTGCTTGGTCTTCGCGGACCTGAATATGGCCATGAGCGTCCTCCGGAATCTCATCGCCAACGCCATCAAATTCACGCCGGAAGGCGGTCGGATCGAGGTCACCGCCGAGGATCGGGTCGCGGAAGTGGCGATTTCCGTGGTCGATACCGGCATCGGTATCGACCCGAAAATCCGTTTCCGGTTGTTTTCTCCGGAAGAGGCAGTGACCACCCCCGGCACCCGAAACGAAAAAGGCAGCGGACTGGGCCTGCTGCTGTGCCGCGAGTTCGTCCATCGAAACGGCGGCCAAATCTGGGCGGCGCCCCGTCCCGGCGGGGGGAGCATCTTCACCTTTACCCTGCCCACGTCGCGTGATCCGAAGGCCGGCGCCTAACGGCCGTAATCATCAGGACCCCCTGCGGAGGACATCCTATGCATCCCGAGACCCCCTCGTCCGTCTTGATCGTTGACGATAACTCCAAAAACCTGCAAGTGCTGGCCGATATTCTCGGCGGGGAGCACTACAAGGTCGCGCTGGCAAAGGATGGCGGCAAAGCGCTGACATTCGTCCGGAAGCGGCGGCCCGATCTGATCCTGCTGGACATCATGATGCCCCACCTGGACGGCTTCGAGGTCTGCAAGCAGCTCAAGGCCGACACCGAGACCCGGGACATCCCGGTGATCTTCATCAGCGCCCTGACCGATACCCAAGACAAACTGAGAGGGTTCCGGGCCGGTGGCGTCGACTACGTCACCAAGCCGTTTCAGAAAGAAGAGGTGCTGGCGAGGGTCAAAACCCATCTCGAGCTGAAGCGGTCTCAGGAGGCGCTGAAGACCGCCTATTTCAAACTCCATAAGGCCTATGAAGAACTGGAAATCGCCGCCCGGACCGACAGCCTCACGCAGTTGTCCAACCGCCGGGACATGATGGACAAGATCAAATACGAAAAGAAGAAAACCGACCGGAGCAGCAAACCGTTCGCCCTGATTCTGGCCGACATCGACAACTTCAAAAATTTCAATGACCAGTATGGTCACGATTGCGGCGATTATGTGCTGGTAACGGTCAGTGAGATCATCCGGAACCGGGTCCGCCGCCAGGACACCGCCGCCCGGTGGGGTGGCGAAGAGTTTCTCCTGCTCTTGCCGGAAACCGAAGTGGAGGGGGCCAAAACCCTGGCGGCGTCGATTCAGCAGGCCCTGGCGGAACAGACCATGCGCTACGACCAGGATCAATTCCAGGTCACGCTCACCCTGGGGATCAGCATCTGCCACGGTGGAACCGATATCGATCACTGCATCAAGGCCGCCGACGAGGCCCTTTACGACGGCAAGCGGGCGGGGAAAAACCGAATCTTTCTGTCGGCCTGTTAGCCCGTCTCCCCGGCATCGAAACCCGCGTCAAAGCCGGGGGCCGTTTCCGGGGCTCCGCCCGCATCGAATCCCGGCGCGTCCCCCGATTCCACCCCCGGCGGATAGGGATCGCCACTCCCTTCCGCGGACGCGGCTTTCAAGGTCAGGCGAAGTCCCCTGCCGTTTCCTTCCCGTTCGAACGACCCCGAAGACAACCGCAACGCCCCCATGGCCGTCACCACAATGGCCGCCTCATGGTAGACCGGACAGAAATGCTCGCAATAGCCGCATCCGGCGCACCGCTCCTCCTGGACGTGGGGAACGGCATAGGGGTTGCCCGGTTCCCGCCGGAATTCGATAGCATCGTAGGGGCAGACCTCGTCGCAGACCATGCAGCTCTTTTTGTGCTCCCAGGCCAGACATTTCTGCCGGTGGATGACGGCCGTGCCGGTCTTGGCCCAGATCCGGTCTCCGTTTAGAACGGGCCGGATGGCGCCGGTGGGGCAGCTGTCGGCGCACCGGTGGCAGCGGGGGTCGCAATAGCCGCGCCGGGGGGTGAGGGCCGGGCTGAACAGGGCCATCCAGCCGGCCCGCAGGCCGATGGGCTGGAGGGTGTTGGTGGGACAGGCCGCCATGCACTCGCCGCAGCGGACGCACCGGGCCAGGAATTCCGGTTCCGGCAGGGCCGCGGGCGGCCGCAACAGGCCCACCGCCTGCACCTGGCCTTCGCCGGCTTCGGGATACGGCCCGTAGAGCCCCGTCAACCCCACCGCCGCCGTGCCGGCGCCGGCCAGACCGGCCAGGAGGATGCGCCGGCGTTCCGGGGAAGGGGGGGTGGACGAAGTGGACGAGGTGGACGGAGTGGACAATGTGGACCGGCGGGCCGGAAACCCCACCGCGTCCACCGGGCAGACCGTCGCGCAGACGCCGCAGGCGATGCACTCCCGGCGGCGGGTGTTCCGGGGATCGTCGCCGGGGATGGCCCCCATGGGGCACCGCCGGGCGCATTTGCCGCAGTCGATGCAGTCGTCGGAGACCCGGCGCCGGATGAGGGGCCTTCCGGAGACCGCGCCCAGCAGGGCCCCGGCCGGGCAGAGATACCGGCACCAGAAGCGCGGCGCCGCCTTGGCCACGCCGAACACCGCTGCAAAAAACGCCAGTACGAACATCTGGGTCCCGAACCGGGGCGGGTCGATCGTTGCGAACATCAGGGTCCGGAGATCCAGTTTTTCCGCCGCCGGACGGATCAGGGCCAGCCCGCCGTCAGCCAGCCATTCGGCCGCCGGGTAGATCACCAGACCGTAGAACCGGGTGATGAGGGAAAGAGGCGCCGCCAGAAACGCCAGGGAAACGCCCAGGAGGGCCGCGCCTAAAAGGGCCGCCAGCACATAATACTTGACCGGCCGCAGTACATCGTCGGCCGCCGGCGGTCTCCGGGCATGGCCCACCACCCGGTCTCCGCCGTCGATGGTGGTCCCCATGGGGCAGATGTGGCCGCAAAAGGCCCGCCCCATCAGCAGGGCGGACCCGAGAACGACGGACGCCGGCAGAAATGCCCACAGGAGATCCCGTCCCGCCAGCGCCGTCGTTCCGACTAGGGCGGGATCAAGGCGCAGGAACAGATCCGGCGACGCCGCCAGGCCGGCGGCCGCTCCGGCCAGCAGCGCCAGAAAAAGGCCCAGGCAGATGAGCTGGGCCGCGCGGCGGAAGGGCATCAGGCGTTGATGCTTTTAATGCGGAGGTTGTCGATGTCCATCCGGCCCAGCCCCCGGGCGTGGGCCTCCCGGATGTGCCGGACCTGGTCGGGCCGGTATGTTTTGCCGTACCACTCGAAGGCCGAGACGGTGTAGGCGTCCGCCGCCACCATGTCGGCCGAGGCGATGACGGTGTCGGGGGTGAGCACCTTTCCCGGCCCGCCGGGACCGCCCGTGGACAGGACCCGGGTGGCGTCCACCATCGTCAGGTCCGCCTTGAGGACGGTGGACACATCGACGATGGAGGTATGGAGGTCCCGGCGGTGGAAGATCATCCGGTTGTAGACCAGCCCCATCATCCCCTTCATGGAGAGGCTCACCCCGGCCCCGGAGTGGGATTTGGCCACCGGCGCCGCGATGAGCACGTCGGCGCTGAGCACCTCCTTCATGATGTCGGTTTCGGTGAGGCTTTTCCCGCCCGGGATCGCCTTCTCGCTGTACTGGGACGGGTCCGACACCATGTGGACCATCCGGCGGTCGACGGGCTCGCAGGCCTCGGCGATGCCCGACGTCTCCAGGCACAGCTCTTCGGGGCCGAGAGGGTTGTCCAGGACCAGCACCCGGCCGGCGCCCGCCTCCTTGCACATGGCCGCGATCTCCCGGACCACCTCGGGATGGGTGTTGGAGGCCCGCTCCGGCGGCACGGGAAAGCTCATGTTGGGCTTGATCACCACCCGCTGTCCTTTTTTGACGAACCGGGACATACCGCCCAGGGCCTGGACGGCGGCCCGGGCCGCCGCGGCCGGCGCGCCCTTGGCCACGGCGATGTCCGGCGGGGTTTCGGCGAACAGCCGCGCCGGGGCCATCACGCCCGAGGCCGTCAGGCAGACGGCCCCGGTCATCTGGAATTTCAAAAAATCACGACGATTGATGGGTCGGTTCATGGGGTCTCCTCTTTCATCTCTTTTTTGTCGTCCATGGGATTCCGTTCATCCATTTTGTGTTCGATTTGGTGCGCCTTGCGTCTAATGGCGTCCAGATCGGGCGACCCCACGTCGTGGGCCGTCAGCGTAACGCAGAACCGGCCTTTGCGGAAGATCAGGTAATAGTCCATGATCTTTCCTTCATCACCGATGTCCGCCGATTCCCCGCCATCCGCTTTGAGGCGGTGGATCTCCCGGGCCGCCCCGGGGTCCGCCATGCCGGTGATCATCACGGCATACCGCCGTCCACTTTCCGTCTTGTAGTTCTGGAAGACCGCCGACCGGAAGCCGAGGCGGACGTAGCGTTCCGCCCCGCCGTTGATCAGGACAAACAGGGTTTCCGCGTCGGCCGCCATCCGGGGCGGGCCGGCGGGGCGCCATTCGTCGGCGTCGGGCAGAAAACGTGCGAGGCCGTCGGGATCGGCGGCGGAAACGCCCGGGGAGAGGCCGACGGCCAGGCAAACCGCCAAGGCAAACGCAACGGGGTTCCGCAGGGGATTACCCATCGAGTTTAAAAATGGCGGCCTTGCCTAGGTCAGCGCTGCCGATCCCCAATGCCGCGGCCCGGGGGATCATCCCGATGCGTTCCGGATCATGCCCCATCAGCGTCGCGCCGTAGGCGTCGGCCAGCACCGGATCCCTGCCGGCCAGCACCTGTCCCGCGGAGGCCAGTTTGCCGGGGCCGAAGGGGCCGTTGGTGGTGATGAACGACGTGGCGTCCACTATGGCCAGGTCCGGCTTCCGGACCAGGTTCACATCCGCGATGCACTGGTGCATGTGGTCCAGGTCGCCGTACCAGCCCGGTTTCCCCGTTCCCATGTGGAAATACCGGCAGGTGGCGTGGGGCAGGGCCCCCATCATGTTTTTCATCAGGCAGGAAAAATTCGTCCCCTGATGGTGTTTAACGATGGCGACGTTGGCAAAGACGTCGCATTCCAGAAGGTCTTTCACCACGTCCGCTTTTTTCAGGGCCAGACCGCCGGGGATCGTCTTCTCCACATAACCGCCCGCCGGCCTCACCGTCTCGACCATCTCCCTGTACTGATCGATGCGTTGGGCGCCGTCCCAGTAGCCGCCGGGTTCTCCTTTCAGGCTGACGATCCGGCCGGCGCCGGCCTCATGGAGACGTTTCACCACCGACAGGGCCACGTCGGGGTCCACGTGGGTTCCGGGGTTGCCGAAGGGCGAGTTGATGAGCAATCCCACCCGGTCGCCTTTTGAGACGAACCGTCCCATGCCGCCCAGGGCATCCACCGCTTTGAGCGCGCTCCGAAACGGCTCGCCGCCCGAAACGACGGCCAGATCCGGTCGTCCGGCCGCATAAAGCAGCCCATCCGGCAGAACTCTGCCGCCCAGCGCCGACGCCGCGCCGATGGCCAGGCTCGTTTTGATAAAACCACGCCGATTCATCCCTTTCATGGCCGTCCTCCTCAGTGAACAGACAAAAATGCGGAAATTGGGTCCATCGATTACCAGGTGATAGAAAATATTACCACAGAATCATCCGTCGGAAAAGGGAAAAGCGATGGAGCCACCGGTAGGCGGGGGTGTTTTGGATTAAGCCGAACTCTTGAGCAGCGCCATCATTTTATCCTGCATCTTCTGGGTCACGAATTCCCGGTCGTTGCCCTCTTTCAGCCGCCCTCCCAGCAGCTTTCCGGCCTCGGCCGCCGCCGCCATGGCCTTTTCGTCCTTCCGGACGTCGGGGATCATCTCCAGCGTGATCTCCACGTTTTGGCCGTAGAGCATCCGGGGCACGCCCACGGCGCAGGTTTCGCCGTAGCCGCAGCTGTAGCACGACGCCGCCCCCTGCGCCGTCACCTTGGCCAGGGTTTCGATGAAATTGTAAAGGAAAAACTTCTCGATGTCGTCCACCGGCGGCTGGCCCTTCATGCCGCCCACCCCCACGGCGACCCCCAGCTTGCCCCAGAGCGCATCGCCTTCCTGGTGTCGGAACTGGAACCAGCGTTCGAGGAATGCATGGGTGACGGCGTTGAGGGCCGAATAGTAGTTGGGCGCGCCGATTACATAGGCGTCGGCCGCCACAATGGCATCCCGCAGGTCCGCCATGTCGTCCTTGACCTTGCAGATATTGTCCGGCGCACACCCCAGGCAGGCGATGCACCCGCCGATCCGTTTGCCCCGCAGCGGCACGAGTTCGAAATCGATTCCGGTGCTTTCCAGTACCCGGGCCACCAGGGCATGGGTTCCCGAGGTTTCCTCCTTGCGCGTGCTCCCCACGATTCCCAGAATCTTCATCGGATCTCCTTTATTTGAATATCCATCCTTGACTTTTATTGTCATATCACCATATCAAACCGGATCATGATGACAAAGGAGTTTTTACCCCCGCTGGAGCCCCCATGAAACCGATCACCACCCCCATCAAACGCGCCGTCGCCTTTATCCGGACCGATCTGTGGCGGGTGCGCCGAGAGGATGTGACCCCTTTCCAGTTCGCCCTGGTCCGCATTCTTCGGATCATCTCGCTGGTCGTGCGGGGATTCCCGAAACACATGTGCGGCCTTCGGGCCTCGGCCCTCACCTTCTATACGGTGCTCTCCATCGTCCCCCTCTTGGCCATGGCCTTCGGAGTGGCCAAGGGATTCGGGTTCGAAAAGGTGCTGGAACGCCAGCTCTATCAGAATCTGCCCGGCCAGGAAGAGGTCCTCAACCGGATTACCCAGATGGCCCGCACGCTTCTGGAACAGACCCGGGGCGGCGCCATCGCCGGCATCGGCATGGTCATCCTGATCTGGACGGCCGTCAAAGTGCTCAATCACATCGAAAACTCCATGAACGAAATCTGGGAGGTCAGGGAGCCCCGCCCCTTTCAGCGGAAACTGAGCGACTATCTGGCCATTATGTTCATCAGCCCGTTTCTGGTCATCATCTCCAGCAGCCTGACCGTTTTCATATCGACCCAGGTGACCACCATCACCGAGGAAGTGGCGATGATGGGGATGATCAGCCCCCTGATCTACACGCTGATCAAGCTGCTCTCCTACTGCCTCATCTGGGCGCTTTTCACCCTGACATATCTCATCATGCCCAATACCGGCGTGAATGTCTTTTCCGCACTCATCGGCGGCGTCATCGCCGGCTCTACCTACCAATTCGCCCAGTGGATTTACATCAATTTCCAGATCGGCGTGGCCGGCTACAACGCCATCTACGGGAGCTTCGCCGCCCTGCCGCTGTTTCTCATCTGGGTGCAAGTGAGCTGGCTCATCATGATGCTGGGCGCCCAAATTTCCGCGGCCCATCAACATTTGGACACCTATGGACTGGAACCTTCCGCCCCGGCCCCCAGCTTCTCCCTCAAAAAACTCCTTTCCCTTCGCGCCATCCATCTGTTGACCCGGAATTTCACCGACGGCCGCCCACCCATGACCGCCGAGGAGATCGCCGACCGGATGGGCATCCACCTGCGCATGATCGGCCCCATTCTCCGGGAATTTGTCGACGCCAATATCCTGTCTCAAACCCTTTCCCCAAAAAACGCCCCCCCCGCTTACCAGCCCGCCCGGGACATCCGGCATTTCACCATCAAATTTATTATCGACACCCTGGAACACCACGGCACCGACGACCTCCCCATTGACCAATCCGAGGAGATGGCGGCCCTGTCCACAGCGCTGAAGCGGTTTGAAGACGCCGTCGCCGACCTGCCGGACAACCGGCGTCTGGCGGACATTTAACGGAGCCGTCGCATTTTTTCCGGCCCACGGATTTGCCAAGGGCCATTCACTGTGATATAAGCCCTCGGTTCAAAGAGAGAGGGAGATGGATACGGAACTGGAAATCACCACAGACGAGGATAGCCCCCCCATCAGCCTGCCCCAGCAGATGGCCGCCTGGCTGGTCCATGTGTTCACCGCCACCGGCGCCGTCTTGGGCCTGCTGGCGCTGGATGCCATCAGCCGAAACGAATTCAGACAGGCCTTATGGTTGATGGGAGTGGCCATCGTCGTGGATGCCGCCGACGGGTCCCTCGCGCGCCGGGTCCACATCAAAGCCGCCGCCCCCCAAATCGACGGGGCCCTGCTGGACAACCTCATCGACTATTTCAACTACGTCATGGTGCCCGCCTTTTTCATCATCGCGGCCGAACTGCTGCCCATCGGCCTCAATTACGCGGTCGCCATTATCGTGACTATGGTCTCCGCCTACCAGTTCACCCAGATCGACGCCAAAACCGAAGATCATTTTTTTAAAGGGTTTCCCAGTTACTGGAACATCGCCGTCCTCTACCTCTACCTCTGGGAGACCGCTCCGTGGACCAACGTGGCCATCATCCTTTTCCTCTCGGTGCTCGTTTTCGTTCCCATCAAGTACGTCTATCCGTCCCGCCTCGACTACCTGACCCGGAACCCGCGATTGCGCCGGGCCATGCTCGCCGCCACCCTCCTCTGGGGAGGCGGCACCGCCTGCCTGCTCTGGATCTATCCCAGTACCAACGACATCCTCCGCTTCATCTCCATCGGTTACATCCTGCTCTATGCGCTGGTCAGCGTCTATCGGACGTTCCATCCCCTTGACACATCCGCCGGTGATTGACGTCCCACCGGGTCCGGACGCCTGACTTCAATGCCGAAAAGGCCCGATACGCCACAGGAGTCCGCGCCCCTTCCCCAAGAGCGGGGACGCGCATTTCCGTGGTGGATCGTCCTCTCCGCCACCGCTGGATTGCTGACAGCAGAGGCCGTGGCGACCCTCCACGTCTACTTCTCCAACCGGGATCTCCACCGGACGGTGACAGCCATCCTGGACGCCGGATACCTCGCCGTCCCCAACGAACACGTCATCCCCACCCTGTTATCGCCCAAAACCGCCCTCTGCAGCGGCATCTTCTACACGTTGAGCGTGGGGGCGGCCCTGGTGACCCTGTCCCTGGTCCTGGCATGGGCGTGGGACCGGTTTTTCCACCGGGACCGCCGGGCACTGGTGTCGCCGATGATTCTCTGGGCCGCCGGTTCCATCGGTGCGAATTTCCGGGGATTCGCCCCCCTGGACACCGCATATTTCCTTTTGATCCCGCCGGCGACCTTCATCACCGCCGTTTGCCTGATGACGTCCCAACGGACCGCCCACCGGCGGAACCGGGAATGGCTCATCCATCCCGTGGCCCTGATTCTGCTGGCGGCCCTGGGGGCCAGCCAGATGGAGGCCGAGGTTTTCACCCGTTTCCGGAACCGGTGCCTGCTCGGCAACCCGGCGGGATTGGCGGTCAACGATTTCTATTACCGGTACACCCTCTACGCCGCCCGGTCCTTCAAATCCCTGGATCAACGGCTGCTCAACACCTGCCATGTTCAAACCGGTACCCCGGCCCTGTCCCGCCGGATCGAATCGCGTCTGGCCCGGTACGACTATTTGTCCATCCCAAACCGACCGACAGCCGGTCTCCACATCCAATCCCGACACGATGCCATTCAGATAGAAGTCGACGGCCATCCGGTCACCCGGGTTTCCCGGAAACAATTCTTCGACCGCACCCGGACCGTCCTCGACGACGTCTCCCGAAAGACCGACCGCCACGGGTTTCTCCGCTGGTTCACCTATATCAGCCTCATCGGAGAGTCCCTGATCCTCCTTTATCTTTTTGTTTCGGTTCCCGTTCAGATGGTCCTTCGCCGATTCCTGTCCCCATTTGCGGCCAAATCCGCCTCCGCCGCCGTCTGTCTGATCATCTGCGGGGCCTTTTTTCAATTTCTCCAGCCCCGGCCCACCCCTGACGTCGGAACGGCCCTGGCGTCGAACGACCCGGAGGAGCAGGCCATGGCCCTGGAAACCATCACCGACGGGAAACGGGAGATCGCCGACTTCCCGTTCTACGTCCGGCTGCTGGAAAGCCCCCACATCGCCGTGCGTTATCGGCTGGCCCGGGCCCTGGGGGTGAGCCGAACCTCCCGGACCTACCCTCATCTTCTCACCCTCCTGGATGACGACAGTGTCACCGTGGTCTACCAGGCGTATTGGGGCCTCGGCCGCCGCGGCCGGCGGGAAGCCATTCCGCGGATCCAAGCGGGGATCGCCTCGTCGGACCACTGGTACGTCCAGACCTATGCCTACACCGCGCTTCGGAGACTCGGATGGAAGCAGACCGTGTCGCGCTGAAGCCGTTTCTCCTTTCCCTGGGGGCCCTGGCGGCTGCCGAAGGCCTCGGCAATCTGGCCGTGGCTGCCGGGATCCTTCCTTCCCTTTCCGCCCTCGCCGTGATCCGGATCGCTGAAATCCTTCTTTTTCTTCTCATTTTTCACATTTGGGGAAACGGGCTGCGTTCCCTTGGGCTGGAACCGGGGCAAATCAGGAGGGGCATTCGCAGTGGATTGATCTGGTCGGCCGTTTTTGGTGCCGTGGTCATCCTCGGCTTCGGGGTCCTCTATCTATTGGGGCAGCACCCGTTCTCATGGTTCCGGACCCGGTTGCCCTCGGAGGGGAGCGATCGCGTGTTGTATCTGCTGATCGGCGGGCTGGTGGCGCCGGCGGCCGAAGAGATCTTTTTCAGGGGGATCCTCTACGGGCGTCTCCGTCGCCTGGGCATCCCGGCGGCGCTGCTTGGGTCAAGCCTGATCTTTATCCTGGCCCATCCCTCGGCCGGGTTTACCCAGTCGGTTGGCGGTGTGGTATTCGCCCTGGCCTATGAGCGGGCCGGATGGCTCATGACGCCCATTACCATTCACATATTGGGCAATTCGGCGATATTTGCCATTTCGATCTGGGGGGGGTGAATGGACCGGAATGGAAAAATATCTTGACACTTTAGCGACAATCCCTATTGATTTACGGACCTCCAGCGATTACTTTTAAGAATGTCACCCGATTTGTCGGGCAGAACGGCCCCCAGGAGGAGACGATAATGATCAAGAAACTCACCGAATACAAAGAACTGATCGCCATTTTGGTATTTTTCCTCGGTGGATTTTTCTGGTTGAACAAGCAGTTCCCGACCAAGGACGATCTGACGGCGGAGAAGGAAGATCTCAAAGCGGAGATCGCGTCCCTCAACTGTTTACTGGATAAATACATGTTTCTCACCCAGCGGCAGATCCGCAGCCAGGAGCTGGCCAAAGAGGCGCAGAACCTGGCCAACCGGATTTCCGAAATCGAAGCGGATCGTGCGGGTATGACCCTGTCCCCTGCGATGAAATTCGAGTTGACCCAACTCAACTCGGAATTTGAGCATAACCGGGAGGAACATCGAAGGAACAAGGACGAAATCAAGAAAATCCTGGATGAGCTGGCGCGGGATGTCTGCAGAAAGGTCCAACAATGAAACCCATATCCATAACCGTTTTCATTGCAGTGCTGTTGTTCTCGGTACCGGTTGCCGCCGGTCTGAATGATTTGATTCACCAGAACGTCGAGGACGCGGACAAATTTTATGAACAGACCATCTCGCCGGTGAAACAGAAGAATACGCCGGCCCGGCTGTGGATCCATATCCGGACTGAAGCTCAGAAAGCGCAGGCCGAGAGGATCTATGGGGAGATCCAGAATGTCACCCTGGAAGGGAGATCCATCCTGAAACAACCCATACAGTCCGTCGACTTCGGCCCCCAGACCAGCCAGTTGCGCTATTTCAAAAAAACGGATGAAATGATGGCCCGGCAACTATGGGCGGAATTGCGCAATCTCCTGCCCGACCTCCAAATCGCAGATTTTTCCCATGATTACGCCCAGGCCGGCTGGATACGCCCCGGGCATTTCGAATTATGGTTATCACCGTAACCGGCGCGAAAAAGGGAAAGATCCGTCCATGAGCGAAAACACCCCCGCAACCTTCCCGGCCCTCGACCGACCGGAAGTCACCCGGTATCTGTTCCATCCCCGTCCCGAACCCCCCGGACGGCGACCGGCGGGCGCCACCGACATGATGATCCCCGTCGAAGAAACCGTGGCCATCGGGGCCCGGTTCCACACGGCTGACGCCGACGCCCCCCACATCCTCTTTTTCCACGGCAACGGTGAGATCGTTGCCGATTACGACGATCTGGCGTCCGTTTACCGGCAAATGGGCATCGGACTGCTGGCCGTCGATTACCGGGGATACGGCCGATCAACCGGAACGCCCACCGTCACCGCCATGATGCGGGATGGCCACGCCACCCTCGATGCTGTCCGGGACTGGCGGGCGGAGAACGGCCACACCGGCCCCCTCTTCCTCATGGGGCGGTCCCTGGGCAGCGCCTCGGTCATCGATCTGGCCGCCGCCCATCCGGATGCGTATGCAGGGCTGATCGTCGAAAGCGGATTCGCCTATGCCGCCCCCCTGTTGCGCCTGCTGGGCATCGACCTGGACCGGATCGGTTTCTCCGAAGCCGAAGGGTTCCGGAACGTCGATAAAATCCGGAACGTGACCCGTCCCACCCTCGTCATCCACGCGGAAATGGACCACATCATCCCCTTTTCCGACGGAGAAGCCCTCTACAATGCCTGCGGCGCCGCCGAAAAATCGTTCCTTCCCATTCCCGGCGCCAACCACAACGACATCCTGTTCAAAGGGTTGAGGCCGTACATGAAGGCCGTTACGGCGCTGATCGAAACCGCGGCCCCCATGGCGCCTTGACCCTCATCAGCCTCCATGGTATCTCCATCGGGTTTGGCGGCCGTCCCCTGCTGGACGGCATCGATCTCCACATCGAGCCCGGAGAGCGCATCTGCCTCCTGGGCCGCAACGGTGCCGGCAAATCCACCCTGCTTGGAATCCTCAACGGTGACATCCACCCGGATTCCGGGGATACCATTCGCCGACAGGCGCTGACCACCGCCGCCCTGCCCCAGTCCGTACCCGACGATCTGGCCGGGTCCGTTTTCGACGCCGTGGCCGGGGACCGGGCCGTGGCACCCGACGCCCCCCATTCCCCGCCGGTCTGGCGCGTGGAGGAAGTGATCTCCCGAATGGGCCTCGACCCCGACCAGCCGGTATCCGGGCTGTCGGCGGGATTGAAGCGGCGGGTTCTCCTGGCCCGGGTCCTGGTTCAATCTCCCGACCTGCTGCTGTTGGACGAACCCACCAACCATCTCGATATCGACGCCATCGCCTGGCTGGAAACCGCATTACAGCCGTACGCCAAAAGCCTGCTCTTCGTCTCCCACGACCGGACCTTTCTGGAAACACTGGCGACCCGGATCATCGAACTGGACCGGGGCCGCCTGACTAGCTGGCCCGACGACTACCCGACTTATCTGAAACGGAAAGCCGAGGTTCTGGCCGCCGAAAGCCGGCAACGGGAGCGGTTTGCCCAAAAACTGGCGGGGGAAGAGGCCTGGATCCGCCAAGGCGTCAAGGCCCGGCGGACGCGGAACGAAGGCCGGGTACGCGCTCTCATGCAGATGCGGGAGGAGCGGCGGGCCTGGCGAGACCGGCTCGGGACCGTCCGGATGCAGGTCCAGGAAGCCGAACGGACCGGGAAGCTGGTCATCGAAGCCGACCGCGTCGGTTATGCCCGGGAGGAGAGGCCCGTGTTCCACGATTTCTCCACCCTCATCGTCCGGGGAGACAAAATCGGCATCATCGGCCCCAACGGTTGCGGCAAAACCACGTTGCTGAAAGTCCTGTTGAACGCCATCCCCCCCGACAGCGGAAACGTCCGCCACGGCCTGCGCCTGCAGATCGCCTATTTCGACCAGATGCGGGAACAATTGGACGAGGACCGCTCCGTGGCCGACAACATCAACGAGGGCAACGACCGGATCACAGTGGACGGCAAGCCCAGGCACGTGATGTCTTACCTCAAAGACTTCCTCTTCTCCCCGGACCGGGCCCGCAGTCCGGTCCGGACCCTGTCGGGCGGCGAACGGAACCGGCTGTTGTTGGCCCGGCTCTTTGCCAAACCATCCAACGTTCTGGTGCTGGACGAGCCCACCAACGACCTGGACATGGAGACCCTGGAACTCCTGGAGGAACTTCTGCTCCAGTACAACGGGACCCTGCTCCTGGTCAGCCACGACCGGACCTTTCTCAACAACGTGGTCACGGGGATCGTTGCCTTCGAGGGGGATGGCCGGATCGGCGAATACGTGGGCGGATACGACGACTGGCTGCGGCAGCGGCCCGCTCCGTCGGCGGACGGGCCGCCGAAAAAGCAGGCCGGGTCATCCCCAAAACCCGCCCCCAGGCCGAAACCCCGAACCCGGAAACTCGGGTTCAAGGAAAAACGGGAACTGGCGGCCCTGCCCGAACGGATCGAATCCCTGGAAGCGGAGCAGGTGCAGTTGCACAACACCCTGTCCAATCCCGATTTCTACCGGCGGCCCGGCCCGGAGATCGCAGAGGCGAAGGATCGTCTGACGGCGCTGGAGGAGGAATTGGCGGAGGCTTATGGGCGGTGGGAAAAGCTGGAGGCGATGACCTGACCCCCCGGCCCCCTTCCTGGGAGGGAAGGGGGCGATATGAGTCCAGCATCTCACCCACAGGCGAAGCGCCCAAAATCATCCCCCCTCTCCTTCCAGGAAAGGGGTCGGGGGGGAGGGGTTAAACGTTCGGCAAGATATTCGTGAACTGATACTCCGACACCGGCTCCCCGGTGGAGGCTTCGAAGTCCTCTTCTCCCCACTGTTCGATGGAGAGGTATCGTTCCCCGCTGTCATCTTCGTAATCCCAGACGTAAACGGGGTGTCCGGAGCCTTTGCTGTCCTTGTAGAAATGGCCCCCGCCGTCCTCTTCCATGTAATAGGTCACCCCCTCGTAAACGATCTCATCGGGCGGGTCTTCATGCTGGATGATATGATCCCGGATTTCCCGCCCCAGTTTGCCGAAGGGGATCTTACGGGCGACGGCCCATTCCACCTCGTCGTCTTCCTCCATTTCCAGGTACAGGGTGTCGTCGATACCTTTGAGCTGCCACTCCCGGCTGATGTCCCCGGCGCCCCAGTCGTAATAATGCTGTCCTTCCACCTGCCAGGTCTGCATGTCGAAGTCGACCATGTAGCCGACCTTGAGATCTGCCAGGGTGAAGTCGGTCTTGGGCGGCGGTTCCGGCGGCGATTTCTTGCCAAAACCGAACCATTCTTTCAGGCCCATGGGGGTCTCCTTATTCCGTCATGCCCATCTTCTTTTTGAGTTCCAACAGCTGAGCCGAACTGGACGATTCCAGTTGAGCCCCGCTGTTGAGGGCCGAGGAAATCTCGTCGTCCACGCTCTTGTCCGCCGAGGCCATCTCTCCATAAGCGATGGCCAGGGATTCATCCTCCTCCACCTTGTTCTTCATCTTTTCGAGCATGGCGACGGTGCCGGAGGTATCGATATTGGAAATCTGCTTATTGATCTTTTTGGTGGAGGCCGCCGTTTTGGCCCGGGCCCGAAGGGTGGTCAAGTCGTTTTCATAAGTGGAAATAGAGGACTTGATCTTTGAGACGTTGGCCTGGAGCTGGTTGGCCATCCCCTCGTGGCGTTCGGCCTCTTTGCCGATCCGGAGGGCGTCGTTGGCGTACTCCTCCTTCTTGCCCAATGCCTCGGTGGCCAGCCGGTCGGCCTCCGCCGGATCGAGCCCGCCGTTCTGCGCCTTCTGGAGCAGCATCATGGCCTTGCGTTCGTAATCCGCCGCCAGCTTCTTTTTGCTCTCCGCCTCTTTCCGGGTCCGGATGGCGATGCCCTTGACCTCGGCCAGGCTGGTCATGGCCTGCTGAAGATCTTTCTTCAGATCCCGGATCCCCTGCTCGGTGAGTTTGATGGGGTCTTCGAATTTATCGACGACGGAATGGGCTTCCGCCTGACCGATCTTGAAAAGCCGTGAAAAAATCGACATTGCGCGTCCCTCCTCTTTCTGTGGCTAACGGGTCAAAGAAAATTACGCGGCGAAATTGAGCAGTTCTCCGCCGTATTCCGAAAGGGCCAGCCCGAGGGCATGGATGGAGCCCTCAAGTTCATTGCGGTCCAGGTTGTCCAGTTGCAGGGTGTCCCGGAAAATCACCGTTTCGCCGGTCTCGTCCAGCACGAAAGCGCCGTGGACCAGCTCTCGGTTCATCTGGAGGAGCCGTTTGAAAAACCCTTTTCCCACCGCTTCCGGCTTGACCTTCATGATGACCTGTTCCAGCACCAGGATGGGGGATTCGCAGTCGATGACGAGGTTTTTGACGCCGTTTTCCTCATCGTCCACGATCACCATCTCTTCTTCGGGATCTTCGCTGACGATGGCCACGTCCATCTCCCAAAGGTACTCCTTGACCAATTCAAATTTTTCCTTCATACGCACACCTCCTGACGGTTTGGGTTGACGCATTCCATAACGGATGCCGCAGACATACCGATCAGCCGATCGCCGGCCGGTCCTGGGAGATGACGATCAGCAGATCCGTTCGATCCAGCGTATAATCGTTGCCGGGATTGGCCTTCAGGTTCTTTCCCTCCGAGTCTTCGATGCCGATGCACAGCACGTCGTGTTCTTTTTTCAGCCGGCACATAGCGTCGTAAAAGGACATGCCGGCCAGGGTCTCGGGCACCGGCATCTTGTAGAGGTCTTCTCCGTAGCGATTGCTCACCAGTTCGCTCACCATCCGGGTGATGCCATGGTCCAGGGCCGCCTGGACCAGCAGGTTGGTGCTCAGCTCCCCCACAACGATGATCTCATCGGCCGACGCCATTTCGCAGTATTCGACATTCTTGGGGTCCATCAGCTCGACGCAGGTGTAGACGGTGGGGTTGAGGCTTTCGATGGTCAGGGTGTTGAGGATGGTTTTGGCGTCCCGGGAGTAGGCGTCCAGCTTTTCGTCGGAGAGCACCAGCACCACCTTGGCATCGGCGATGTTGGCCTTTTTCAGGTTCTCCGAATTGACCTCGCCGCGGATGAAATAAAGGTTGGGGTCGTCCAGGGGTTTTTCGGCCAGTTCGGCGATGACGACGATGGGTTCGTCCTCGCCGCATTTGGGATCGGCCCGGAGATCGGCGATGATCTCGGCTCCCCGGTAGTTCCATCCGCAGATCAGGAAATGGCCGTTGACGTGGGTCGCTTTCATGCCTTTGCTCTCCAGAATCTTCGTCTCTATGAAGGCGCTGGCGATGGTGGCCGTCAGCACGCCCAAAAATCCGATGCCCATGACCATCACGGCCATGCCGACAATGCGGCCGCCGGGCGAGGCCGGCGAGATATCGCCGTAGCCCACGGTGGTCATGGTCACCACCGACCACCAGAGGGCGTCCACATACTGCATGTTCTCTTCGAAATAGACGAATCCCAGGCTGCCCATAAACAGCACCAAAAGGACGATGAGCAACACCCGGAACAGCTTCTCCCGTTTTAAAAACCCGATAATCTGTTTGAGGAAAAGGGTGATCCGGTCCATGGTCCGCCTCTTATCTCACTCGCTGAAAGAAAAGGGATTGCCCCAGGTTTCGGAGAACAGGATCTTCTCCATGGATTTCCGGGACCGCTTGCCCGGCCCATCGTCGGCCGGGTACCCAACGGCCAGCAGCGCCGGGACCTTCACGCCCTTGGGGATGTGGAGGATCGCTTTGATCTTCTCGTCGTTAAACCAGCCGATCCAGCAGGTACCCAGCCCCAGCTCCGTGGCTTTCAAGACCATGTGCTCCATGGCGATGCCCATGTCGATCTGGTAATATTCCGTTCCGGTCACCCTGGCGCCGATGCGGTTGGCGACGATGTCGAGCCGGGCGCAGCCGACCATCAGCAGGGGCGCCTGGGAAAGCCATTTGTTGGGGATCACCGGCCTCATGGCCTCCCGGCGGATCCGGTCGATGACCCCGGCGTCGGTCACCGCGATGAACCGCCACGTTTGGCTGTTGCAGGCCGACGGCGCCAGGCGCGCCGCTTCACAGATGGCCTGGACATGGTCTTCCGCCACCGCCCGGCCCGTGTCAAAGGCGCGGACGGACCGGCGGGCGGCGATGATCTGGTCGAGGCTCTTCATATCCATCATCCCTTCGTCTTCTACATCAGTTTATCCTTGTGATCAAGAAAATACTGATTTATCCGTAAAATATCGCCCGGAAAAGCAAGATCAGAAAAGAAAAATTGACACGTACATACAATCATGCATACAATGGGTGCTATGTCTGAATGGGATCCACGGAAGGCCAAAGAGAACAAATCCAAACACGGCGTTTCCTTTGCCGATGCATTTGCGGTCTTCGAAGCCCCAAACGCCGTGACCATAGACGATTACCGCATGGGCGAACATCGTCATGTCACCATCGGTATGGACACTTTTGGCCGCGTATTGGTCGCTGTTTACACATGGCGGGAAGACGCAATTCGAATCATTTCTGCACGTAAAGCTGTACGCTATGAGGTCCGGCAATATGAAGGCGAAATATGATTTCAAAGACGGAAAACGCGGGGCCGTTCTTCCGACAGATGGGAAGAAAATACGGGTCACCATTCGACTGGATCGCGACATCGTCGACTGGTTCCGCTTCAAAGTCGAAGAACAAGGCGGCGGCAGCTACCAGTCGATGATCAATGATGCGCTGCGCCGACACATGGAGCGGCAGGAGCAGCCCATCGAAGAAGTTTTGCGCCGGGTTGTTCGGGAGGAGTTGCAGGCGGCGCAATAATGGCCCTTTACTTTTTCCCGTCTTCCTGTTAAAAACATCTCCGTAAGCTATCGGAAACACCATTTTTTATCGTTTTTCCAATTTTATCGTTTTTCCAAAAATGAGGAGACACCATGGGAAAGGGAGACCAGCGGAGCAAACGGGGCAAAATCTGGCGCGGCACCAGCGGGAAGACGCGGCCCAAGAAAAATAAGAACAAAGCGAATAAGGACAAATCCGCTCAGGAGGAATAGCGCCCACGATTGTCCGCCCGCTCCCCTGACATCGACGAATACATCGCCGCCCTGGTCGCCTCTCCCCGCATGGGCGATCAGGTAGTCCATCACCGCCTGATCCCCGGCGAGCCGCCGCGCTACGGAGACGGGGACATCCCCTGGCCGCCGGCCATACGGGAGATGCTGGACCGGCTCTCCCTTCGCCGGTTGTACAGCCACCAGACAGAGGCCATCCAGGCCGTCCGGTCGGGCCGCCACACCGTGGCGGCCACCCCCACGGCCAGCGGCAAGACCCTGATCTACAATCTGCCCTTCTTTCAAAAGCGGCTCAACCGGCCCACCGCCAAAGCCCTCTATCTCTTCCCCCTTAAAGCCCTGGCCCAGGACCAGTTGGCCGGGTTCCGCCGCATGGCCGACGCCTGCGAGGGGCTGTCGGCGCCGGCCGAGATCTATGACGGCGACACCACCCCTTACCGTCGGAAAAAAATCCGGGACAATCCGCCCGCGGCCCTGATGACCAACCCGGAGATGCTCCACTTGTCGCTGCTCCCCTATCATCCCAAATGGCAGGGGTTTTTCCGGGACCTGACCCTGGTGGTGGTGGACGAGGTCCACACCTACCGGGGGGTGATGGGCTCCCACATGGCCCAAGTCTTCCGGCGGCTGCGGCGGATCTGCCGTCATTACGGCGCCGACCCGACTTTTGTGTTCAGCTCGGCCACGGTGGGGAACCCGGACGAACTGGCCCGGAAACTGACCGGCCTGGACGTCCATGCGGTCACGCGGTCCGGCGCGCCTCGCGGCCCCCGCCATCTGGTCTTTCTGGACCCGCTCCAGGGGCCGGCCCAGTCGGCCATCCTCTTGCTCAAGGCGGCCCTCCACCGCGGTTTGCGGACCATCGTCTACACCCAGTCCCGGAAACTCACGGAACTCATCGCCATCTGGGCCGGAAACCAAGCCAAAGCCGAGGGCCGGTTCGGCGACAAGATCAGCGCTTACCGGGCCGGACTCCTGCCCGAGGAACGGCGGGAGATCGAAGCCCGCCTGTCCAGCGGGGATCTTTTGGCGGTCATCTCCACCAGCGCCCTGGAGCTGGGCATCGACATCGGGGACCTGGACCTCTGCCTCCTGGTGGGCTACCCCGGCACCATCGTGGCCACCTGGCAGCGGGCCGGCCGGGTGGGCCGATCCGGCCAGAGTTCGGCCCTGGCCCTCATCGGCGGCGAGGACGCCCTGGATCAGTATTTCCTGCGCCATCCCCAGGAACTGCTGGACCGGCCGCCGGAAACCGCCGTGGTCAATCCGGACAACCCCGCCATCCTCAAAAAGCACCTGGTCTGCGCCGCGGCCGAACGCTCCCTGGCGGCCGATGATCCCATCCTCGACGCGCCGGCGGCCCGAAAAGCGGCGGCGGAACTGGAGGCCGGCGGCGACCTCCTCCGGAGCGCCGACGGCAAAACCTTCTTCTCGAAGGCCAAATCGCCCCACCGGCACGTCAACCTCCGGGGCGCGGGGGGTCAATATGCCATCGTCTGCGCGGAAACGGGCCGCCACAAGGGAGAGATCGATGAATACCGGGCCTTCCGGGAGACCCACCCCGGCGCCGTCTACCTCCACATGGGGCGGACCCATCTGGTCCAGACCCTGGACCCCGACACCCGGACGGTCACGGTCACCGAAACCGATGTCGAGTACTATACCCGGGTCCGGGGCAACAAGGATACGACCATCCTGGAGATCTACGAGGAAACGCCGGTCCGGTCCACCCGGGTCTGCCGGGGCCGGCTTAGGGTGACCGATCAGGTGACGGGCTACGAGCAATGGCGGATCCACTTCCGGAAAAAGCTGAAGATCATCCCCCTGGACCTGCCGCCCCAGACCTATGAGACAGAGGGGATCTGGTTCATCATTCCGTCATCGGTCCAGAAAGCGACGGAGGCGGCCCGGCATCATTTCATGGGCGGGATCCACGCCGTGGAGCATGCCGCCATCTCCATCTTTCCCCTCCTGGTCATGTCGGACCGGAACGACCTGGGGGGCATCAGCACGCCGCTCCATCCGCAACTGGGGACCGCGGCCGTTTTTGTCTACGACGGCATGCCCGGCGGCGCCGGCATCAGCCACGGGGCCTTCTATCGGGCCGAAGGGCTCCTTTCGGCGACTTTCAAGGCCATCGCCGACTGCCCCTGCGACATCGGCTGCCCCTCCTGCGTCCATTCTCCCAAATGCGGTTCCGGCAACCGGCCAATCGACAAAGAGGCTGCCCTGTTCGTTCTGAACGAAATGCTGGAAAAAGAGGGATCAGCCCGACCGGCGCCCGCGCCGCCTCCCCCGCGCCCCGCTCCCGCGGTAAAAACGCCGCCCGTTATCCGCTCCACGCCCCGGTACGGGGTTCTCGACATCGAAACCCAGCGCTCCGCCGACGAGGTGGGCGGATGGCATCTGGCCGACCGGATGGGGGTCTCCTGCGTCGTCCTCTACGTCGCGGAAAGCGACGCTTATGAAGAATATCTCGAAAAGGATGTGGCTGCCCTGATGGACCGGCTGTCGGAACTGGACCTGGTGGTGGGGTTCAACATCCGGCGGTTCGACTACAAGGTGCTGTCGGGGTATGTCGATCACGATTTCCGACGGCTCCCGACCTTGGACATCCTGGAAGAGATCCAGGGCCGGCTGGGCTATCGGCTGTCGCTGGATCACCTCGCCGGCGAAACCCTGGGCGCCAAGAAAAGCGCCGACGGCCTCCAGGCGCTGAGGTGGTGGAAAGAGGGGAAAATCCGGGAGATTATCGATTACTGCAAACAGGACGTGGCCATCACCCGGGACTTGTTTCTCTACGGGCGGGAGAAGGGATATCTGCTCTTCCGGAACAAGGCGGGTCGGGCGGTCCGGGTGCCGGTGTCCTGGTAGGGGACCGCGGGGGCGAAAAATTTTTCGCCCCTACACGATTCTCCCGACTACCGGTTCCGGACCGGCCGCACGGCCCCGCACTTGGTCAGCTCGACCTGGAGTTTGGACCAGGCCTGCTCATGTTTCGAGGTGACGATGATCGCGTTTTTGTTCCAGCCCTTCACGACCAGTTCGGAACTCCAGTACCAGGAGGCGTCGCTTTTTGGAAAATACGGGCTGATTTTGTAAATTCCGGCCAGTTCCTCCACCGTGGGCAACCGCCAGTCGGTGTAGCCGCCGGTGTCCAGCCGCGATACATATTCCCGGGCGGCGTAGAAGTCGATGCACCGCCCCAGCGAAATGTAGGAATCGACGGCCGCCCACATGAGGCCGGTCTTCCCATCGATCAGGGTCCCCTCCCGCCCCGGGCTGAACCGGCCGGTTCGCTGGGCCTGGGCCGTGATCCGCTGCCGTTCCCGGGCGATCCGGGCGGCCCGTTCTCTCCGGGCCTGTAGCTGTTTGTCCTGGGCTTTTTTCCGGGCCTGCAGCTTGGCCAGGACCTCGGAGGCCGCTTTTCGGTACTGCTGGGGCGGGTTCTTTCCGATGTAGGACGTCAGTCGAGCGATCCGATCCGCCAGACGCACCTGTTCGTTGCGGCTATAGGCGATGACGTTGGCGAATTCCTGCTTGACCTGTTCCTGGGCCAAACGCGCATCGGCCCCTTTTTTCTCCTCCCGGAGTTCGGCCAGCACCGCTTTGGCCTCCTCGATGTGGCGCCCCTCCGGGTACCGGGACATGTAGCGCTCCACCCGGGCGATCCGGTCCGCCAGGCTTTCGAGCCCGTCCCGGCTGTAGGCCAGGGCCGCCTCCCACGCCGCCTCGGCCTCTTCATAGGCCGCTTTTTTCTGTTCGATCTCGGCCACTTCCGCGGAAATGCGTTTCCTCATATAGCCGGGGGCCTCGGGATTGGCTTCCAGATAGCGGGTGTAGACCGATTTGGCCTGCCCAAAATCGTACATCCCCATTTGCTCCCGGGCGGCCTGGGCCAGGGCCGACAGATCCGTTTCAAACTGCTTTCGTTTCTGGTATTTGATCCGGAGCCCTTTGACCGCTTCGGCCTGATCGGTACCGGAGAACTTGGCGATGAAGCTGTCGGTCAGCTGAATGCACCGGGTCCATTCCCGCTGTTGCTCACAAGCGGCCAGGTCCTGTTCCAGTCGGTGGTAGTATTGATCCACCAACTGGATGATGAGCGCACGGACTTCATCGAAGTGACGCCCATCGGGGTGCATGCGGACATAGCGGTTATAGGCTTCGATTTTTTGGGCATATCCCCCTTTGGCAGCCGTCGCACGCATCTTCTGAAAATCCCGATCGTCGATCAGCTTGGGAATCTCCGCTTTGGCTTTTTTGACCTCCGCCGCATGGGCGCCCTTGGGATACTGGTCCAGATACCCGTCGTAGGCTTTTTGCGCCTCCTCGTATTGGCCGGCGGCATAGAGTTTTTTCACATCCGCCATGGTGGCGGCGTAATCCCGCTTCTCCATTTGGCGGTTGAGGTCTTTGAGAGATCGCCGGGCCTCATCCGCATACTCTGTCTGTCCGTAACGGGAGATGAATGTTTTGAGGGCTTTTCGTTTCTGCTCCAGGGGGATATCCGACCCGTACTGCCGGGTCACCTCCGAATAGGCGCTCCGGATCCGACTGGCTTTGAGCATGCTCATGGTGAACATGCCGGTGTAGACCACCCCGAGAACGACCACCAGCATTGCCGCCACCAGCCCCCAGAAGGTGGGGCTTTTCGGGTTGAGTTCCACGGCCCATTTCTCCAGAATCAGGATCTTGCCCGGCTTCCGGGTGATCAGGGGGATCTTCTCTTGAATGGACCATTTTTCATTGAGACAGTATTCCCGGATGTACTCGATGGCCTCCTCGAAGTCCATGCCGATCCGCATGGCTTCCCGCACCAGAATTTCGTAGGCCTCGCTCGAGATTTTGCCCCCGATGGCCGCCACCCGGATGGCCTGGTTGAACTCCGCCAGTTTGGTCAGGTTCCGGGTCATGTCGTAGGCGTTTCGGCTCTTGGGCGACCGGAAGATGACGATGCAGTGACCGGCCAGGGCGCCGCTGGCGGTGGTCACGGCATCCTTTTGTCCCGTCCGGCGGATTTCCATCTCCTTTTCCCGGGCCACTTCCTGGAGGATTTCCAGGGGAGCATTGACCGGCATGTCCAGAAACTCGTAAAGAGAGCCTGCCCCCACCACCTTGAGGTTGTCGTCGATGTGCTTGACCAGCGTGGAATCAAGGGGCTTGGGCCGGCGGACCTTGGCTTCCGAATCTTTCTTGATGGGGCACTCCAGCCGCTCGAGGATCTTGTTCTCCTTCATGTTGTAGATCCGGGAGAGTTTGGTGATGGCCCCTTCGGTAACAAACCCCCGCTTTTCTTTGCAGAGGAGCAGATACTGGTCGATTTCCAGAAGCCGTTCGTCCTTTTTTCTCCGGATCCGCTCCCGGATCTTGTCCGGACCGATGGCGAGTTTTTTGGCCAGCGCCTTGACGGCCTTATCGGTATCCTTGCCCGACCGGATCAGTTTTTCGATCTCGGCGTCGATCCGGAACACCACCTCGTTTTTCTGGAACCGCTCTTTGACGAGGCCCTCGTCCACACCTTCGATCCGGGCCAGTTCCGTGATCTCTTTATGCGTGACCTTGCCTTTGGCCATGAGCAGCCGGAGGTGGCCGTCGATCTTTTCTTCCTGGCTCGTTTCCGATTTTTTGAGGGTCTCCCGGGCGGCGTCGGCTTCCTTCTTCCGGAGTTTGGGATCGGTAAAGACCCGCTTCATATCCGGCAACATGCCGATATATCGCTTGGCCTCCATCGATTTGGTGGGGTGATTCCGAAGCCGGCTCCACTGGGCCTGTTTTTTCTTGATGGCGGCCTGAATCACCTTCAGATCCTCTTCCGGGGGATCGATGGACAGTCCGAGCAGCAGGTAGTAGTTTTCCCTCTCCATAATCTCGCTCTTCGATTGGGTTGCGGGTGGCGGGTGCCCACCCGAAACAGATTCAGGATACGACGAGGTGGCGGCTTCTGGCCTTGGCGGCCTCCAGTTCCTCACCGCCGATCACCGATCGCGTGTCGATGGTGACATCGACTTTTCGCTTGGAAGCGGTGGGTTCAATGGCACTGATTTCCAGTCGCCCCTCTTCGTTGAGTTTAAAGGTAATCTCAATGGGGGTATCGGCGGCGAGGCCGTCGGGCAGTTTCAACACCGCGGTGCCGATTTCCACGGCCTCGTGGATGGCGGTCATCACGTCGGTGGTATCGTTTTCCATGATCTGGATGGAAACCGCCTCCTGGTCCGCGACCGCGGTACCGAAACTCTTGGTGATCACGTTGGGCACGTCGGTGTTTTTGAGAATCAGGTTGTAGACAATCTCCTCGTCTTTGGAGTTGACGGCGATGATCCCGAAGCTTTTGCTGGCGACGTTGGTCACCCGGACACGGGTCAGTTTGACGTCCGCCGGCCGCACGTCCTCATCTTCGGCCACCAGTTGTTCCACTTCCTCCAGCACATCTTCGATCTCGAATTCCTGGGTCTCCTTGACCGCTTCCGGGTTCTCTTTTTCCCGGCGCCGGACCACTTTCCGTTTCAATCCCTCGTTCATGGCCAGCTTCAGCCCGTAGATGGCCGCCCCCTTGGCCACCGCCTCATCCGGGTCGAACATCCGGGGTTTGACGCCGAACTCCTTCTGGATCCGGGCCCCCACCTGGGGCATCCGGGTGGCGCCCCCCACCATGATGATCTCGTCGAAATTCCAGTACCCTTTTTTCTTGGCCTCCTCCAGCATCTCATGGGTGAGGGCCATGGTCCGCTCCAGCAGGTCCTGGGTGATTTCGTGGAATTTTCGCCGTTCCAGGGTCACTTTGACCCGTTCCCCTCCATGGGTGATGAGGATGGGGGTCTTGTCCCGGTGGGAGAGGACCTTTTTGGCCTTTTCGGCGGACAGCAGCAGATCCTGGCAGGTATCGGGGTCCTCCAGGATGTCTTCCGTGGTTTTGGTGGCGCTCTGGAACTCCTGGACGAGATAGGCCACGATCCGGTCGTCCCAATCCTTGCCGCCCAGGTTGTGATCACCGCCGGTGCAGATCACCTCGATGGCATTGGACTGAATCTCGATCATGGTGATATCGAACGTGCCCCCCCCCAGGTCATAGACCAGGACCACCCGTTCGTCCGTTACCTCCATGGTGCCGTAAGCGATGGCGGCGGCGGTGGGTTCGTTGATGATCTGACGTACGGTGTAGCCGGCGATCTCGCCGCAGCGTCGGGTGGCTTCCCGCTCGTTGATCCCGAAATAGGCCGGGCAGGTGATGACCACATCATCGATTTTGTCGTTCAAGTGCTTTTCCGCATCCTGAACGAGTTTCCGGATGATGAAGGAAGAGATCTCTTCGGCCCGGAAGGTTCGGCCGTCATGCTCGAAAACAAATTCGGCCTCTCCCATGGAGCGTTTCACGAAACTGACCACGTCGTTGGGATAGAGTTTGGAACTCTCCTTGGCCACTTCGCCGACCACGATGCTTTCCCCGTCGAAAAAAACGACCGACGGCGTAATGGGCTGGTTCTCTGCGTTGGGGACCACCACCGGCTTGCCGTACTCGTCCATGTAGGCGATGGAACTGTAGGTCGTGCCCAGGTCGATCCCGAAGATCCGCTGATACTCACTGCTCATTCACAGACTCTCCAATGGTTGACACTCGGTTCCTTTGAGACAAGATGACCGCTCATGCGCTCGGCTGCTCTTTGTAGACATAGGCCGCCACCATCTCCGGGCGGATCACCTGCCCTTCGTATTCATATCCGGGACGGAGGCTTTCGGCGACGGTTTTGTCTTTGGCTTTGTCGCCGGTCGTCAACGTTTTTAGGACCCGTTGACGGCTGGGATCGAACCCGTTCCCCTCACAGGTGAAGGGTTTGACCCCCTGCCGCAAAAACAGATCCTCCAGATCCGACGGAATCCCCTTGAGAATATCGAGGATTTTACGAGGGTCGAGGTCCGACGGGTCCTGCTGTTGGTAATGATCGACCAGTTTCCGGATATTGTCGATGATCTGAATGATGTCCATGATGATGGACTGGACATACTTTTTCAGGAAATCCTCTTTGTATTCCTGGAGATCCTCGTGGAGTTTGTCGATAATGGCATTTTTATGGGCATCGTACTTCAGCTTATCCTCGAATTCCCCGCGGATTCGGGCCACTTCCTTTTCGATCTTCTCCAGCCCCATCTCCAGGGACTCACTGGAAACCGAGACCACCGGGGCGGATTGGGGAGTCTCCCGGGAACCGGTTCCCCCGCCTTTCCGGCGTTCATCCAGGAGCGCGCCATGGAGGCGGTCGATGACATTGCTTTTCTGGGCATCGTATTTGAGCTTGGTCTGGAAATCGGCATAGAGCTTTTCCATCTGACGGCCCAGCCCCTCCATTTTTTCGGAAAGGGACCCCACGACCTCCCCAATCGCCGTTGGTTCCCCGTGCGTTGCCGCGGCCTCCGGTGGTGGGATCTCGCTCTCCTCGTCTTGCTCATCCGCCTCCCCGTCCATCGGCCGGCTGTCGAGCACGCTGCTGATTACCGAAATGAACCCGGTGACCCGCCCCTGGGCGTCGGGGCGGTAGTTCCAGTCCACCTGGAGTTTGACGGTTTGGCCGTTTTGCCGGATATATTCCCCGATCCACGGAAAAGGCGCGTATTCCCCTTCGGCGACACGGGTCAGGTATTCGGTGAGCCGGTCCCGGTCGGCGTCGTTGGCCAGCAGGTCCCAGATCTGTCGGCCCTTGAGTTCGCCCATCTTATACCCGAGAATGCGGTAGAAGGCCGAATTCATAAAGGTAATGATGCCGTATATATCGATCTCCTGGATGGCGTACAGATTGGTTTCCAACAGGGCCTGGTACCGCTTTTCGGTTTCGTGGAGGGCCCGCTCCGGCCAGCGTTGATCGTTGTCCAGCTCCTTTTCGAGGGTCTCCAGCTCGCTGATTCTCCGCCGGCACATCTCCAGTTCACTGATGAGTTGCCCTTTGCTTTTGCTTTTGTCTCTCATACTGCTCAATGGGTTCCTATCCTTTCGGATAAAAGACAATTGAAAAATGAAGGAGGGTGCGGGCCGGAACCAAGATCATGAATACGATGTTTTGACCGCTGAAATTATAGGGTATCCCCTTTGGAGTGTCAATGGAAAAGGTTTCTATAGGTCATTGACTATCGGCCGCATATGGGGTAACACTCCATATGACGGTAAACGCTGTTTGCCGCCGCGTCCAAGGGCGGGCGCGGGCAAAGCAACCCCCAAAAAACGGAGGAACCAATGAAGAGAGCGAACTTGTGGCGGTGTGTGGCGGCAATATTGCTGGCGGCGGGCCTGGCCCTCCCGGCCCAGGCCGACGTGGCGGGAATGGCCCCGGACAGCACGGAGGTTCTGATCCGGATTCCCAGCGTCGAAACCATCTTCAACCTTTTCTCCATCACCGAGAATTCCGTGTTCGGTCAGCCTCTGGGAGACATGAAAGACGCCGAGGAAGAACTGGGCTTCAACCCGCTGAAGCTGTCGGAGCTGAAAGCGCGGGGTCTCGACACAAGCAAACCGTTCGGCATGATCCTCGATTCCTTTGAATTCTCCGCCGAAACCGAAGAGCCCTCTTTCAACGGAGCCGTTTTCCTCCCGGTGACCGATGCCGGCAAGGCCATCGACGCCCTCAAAACCATGATTTCCAAAGAAACCCCGGACCTTGAATGGTCCAAAGACGGCGACCTGACGGTCTTCAAGGGCATTGACGGCGACGGGGTCGGCTACATGCTGCCCAAAGCGGGACATCTCTTCATCGGGGCCGCCCCTGAAAAGGACGCCAAACCCTTCATGGAGCGGATCGCCAAGGCCGACAAAGGGCTGGCCGCGGAAGGCGCTTACAAGGAAGTGGCCTCGCGGATGCCGTCGGACCGGGAAATCTTCGCCTATCTGGACGCAGCCCGGATGGTGGCGAAAAACCTCGACGCCATTAAGAAACTGTCCAAGGAATCCGCGGCGGAGTCGCCCGGTCCCGACATGAGCAAAAACCTCGATTACCTCGAAGAATGGAAGGGCGCCGGGGCCGGAATCGATATCGACACCAAGGATCTGATCATCGACACCATCATTAACGTGAAGTCCGACGCCAAGACCCTGGCCATCGTCAAAGACGTTCCCTTTGACAAAAGCATCGTCATGGGGGTCAAGGACGCCCCGCTGCTGCTCATCTCCTTTGCCGTCCACGCCAGGGAATATTTCGACATGATCATGACCTCCTTGTCGGAAGAGGCGCGCCAGGGCTTTCAAAACAACGTGGAAATGGTCAAAGCCAGCTTCGGCGTCGACATCGTGGGCGACATCATCGACAACCTCGCCGGCAATATCAACCTGGGCGTTTACGACGGCATGAGCATCAACATGGCCAACTACAACGTTTTGCTGACGCTCAATCTCAAGGATGGGGCCAAAATGACCAAGGTCATCGAGACCGCCATCTCCAAACTGCCGCCGGAACAGCAGTCCATGGTGCAGAAAACCACCGTCGGGACCCAGGAGTCCTACATGATCAGTCTCATGGGGATGACCCAGCTTTTTCTGGGCGTCAAAGACAACAACTTCATCATGGCCCTGGGCAAACCCATGTACGACAAGGCCCTGGCCGCCGACGTGAAAACCGGGTTCCTGACCAACCTGGAAGACCCCGACCTGGTGGCGACCCTCAAAAGCGATGCCTCTTCCGTCCTTTACCTGGACGCCCAGGAGACGTTCAAGGCAGTGAAAAACTTCGCCCCCATGCTCCAGCAGTTCAGCCCGGACCCCTCCAAGCCGGTCCTTAACGAGACGGTGACCAATGCCGTCAACCAGTTCGACTACCTCCTCAGCTCCAGCCAGGTGGACGGCGAAAGCGTCCTGTCCAACCTGACCGTCAAGACCAATTTCGTCGGCTCCTTTTTCCAGGGGGTCCAGAACGTCGTGGAAAGCTTTATGAAGGCGGAAGCGGCACCAGAATAGGCGGTCTCTTTTGGTTGCAGGGGCGAAACATCTTTCGCCCCTGCCGCCCCGAATGGCGCCGGTAACCTCTACCGCTCCCCGGCCGTAAAGTCCGCCGGCCACCGGTACTGGTGGGCGATGGGATACCGGCGGCCGTACCCGAACGCTTTCGACGTCACCTTCAGCCCCGGCGGCGCCTGTTGCCGTTTGTATTCGTTCCGGTCCACCCGGGCAGCCACGTCCGCCACCAGGGCGGGGTCGCAGCCAGCCGCCGCCAGCACATCCGCGCTTTTGAATTCCTCGATATACCCTTTCAAAATTTTGTCCAGTTCTTCGTAGGGCGGCAGATCGTCCTGATCCGTCTGGTCCGGTTTCAGTTCCGCCGAAGGGACCTTGTCGATGATCCGCCGGGGGATGATCTCCCCGTCCCGGTTGATGTGGCGCGACAGCTCCCACACCAGGGTTTTCGGGACGTCCGAAATCACCGACAAACCGCCGTTCATATCCCCGTAAAGGGTGCTGTACCCGATGGCCATCTCCGATTTATTGCCGGTGGAGAGCACCAGATGGCCTTGGGCATTGGAGATGCCCATGAGCAGCGTTCCCCGGATCCGGGCCTGGATGTTTTGTTCCGTCACCCCGGGATCCTCCTCCCGGAAATCAGGGGATAGGACGGCGGTAAAAGCCGAAAAAATCCCGTCGATGGGGATCTCCCGGTATCCGACGCCCAGGTTGTCGGCCAACTGGCGGGTATCGGTGAAATTGTCCCCACTGGTGTACCGGGAGGGCATGAAAACCGTCAGGACATTCTCCGGTTCCAGGGCCCGGGCCGCGATATATGCGGTCAGGGCCGAATCGATGCCGCCGGACAGGCCGATCACCGCTTTGGAAAAGCCGCACTTCCGGACGTAATCCCGAACCCCCAGGATCAGGGCCTTGAGGACCGTCTCCGGCTCGGTTTCCGTTCCGGGCAGCCGATCGCCGGACAGGGCGCCGGCGTCGAAGACCACCAGGGCCTCTTCGAAATCGGGGGCATGGGCGACCACGTTCCCTTCCGGATTGAAGGCGAGGCTGGTCCCGTCGAAGAGGACGCTGTCGTTACCCCCCACCTGGTTGGTCATGACCAGCGGAATCCGGTGCTTTTTGGCGATGGTCCCCAACATCCGACGGCGGAAGGCATTCTTCCCCAGATGAAAGGGGGAGGCGGAGATGTTGAGGATCAGGTCCGCCCCGTTTTTCACCAGTTCCGTTACCGGATCCACGGGGTAGTACCGCCGTTCGAAAACGTCGGTGTCGTTCCAGACGTCCTCGCAAACGGTCAGGCCGATGCGACGGCCCTTGTATTCGTAGACCGAAAAATCGCTGCCGGGCTCGAAATACCGCCTTTCGTCGAAGATGTCGTAGGTGGGCAGAAGCCGCTTGTAGGCGGTATGCAGGATCTCGCCGTCCTCGAAGTGGACGGCCGCGTTGAACAGATTGTTTCCCACGTCCCCCGGATTGGGTTCGGCGTACCCGCAGATCACCCCGATGCCCCGGATCCGCTCCCTCAGCCGCCGCAGGCAGGTCAGGTTGGTCTCCACAAAATCCCGTTTCTCCAGCAGATCCCGGGGCGGGTAGCCGGTAATGGCCAGCTCCGGGAAGATCACCAGACCGCACCCCCGGGCTCTGGCCTTTTCCGCCTCATCGACAATCCGTCTGAAATTATGATTGAAATCCCCGATCACCGGATTGACTTGTGCCATGGCGATTTTCATGATAGTGAGTTCCCTTTTTTGTTTTCTATTCCAAGACAGGCGACAGCCGGGCGGACACCCTCCGCTTTACCATAAACGCGATCCTTTGAAAACGATGGAGGGCGCGGGGAGGCGTTTCGATGAAATTATTCGACAGCCATTGCCATTTGGACGACCGGTCCTACGGGACAGATCTGGAAACCGTGATCCGGGGAGCGGCGGCCGCCGGCGTCGGCGGCCTGATGATCGTGGGCATCAACCGAACCAGCGCCCACAGGGTGGTGGAGGTCGCGGAATCGATCCGGGGCGCCTTCGCCTCGGTGGGGGTTCACCCCCATGACGCTGAAGACTGCGACGAGGATACGCTCGCCGAACTGGCGGCCCTGGCCCGGAACCCGGTGGTCCGGGCCTGGGGCGAAACCGGCCTCGACTTCAACCGGATGCGCTCCCCCAGAGCCGACCAGGAACGGTGGTTCGTCCGGCAACTGGAAAGCGCCGAATCCCTGGATTTGCCCCTGATCTTCCACGAACGGGACAGCGAGGGCCGGTTTCTGTCAATCCTCCGAGAGCACTGGTCTCCCGAGCGGCGGGGCGTGGTCCATTGCTTCAGCGGCAACCGGGGAGAGTTGACCGCTTATCTCGATCTGGGTCTCTTTATCGGCATCACCGGAATCCTGACCATCCAGAAGCGGGGAAAAGACCTGCGGAACTTCGTCCGCCACATCCCGGCGGACCGGCTGTTGATCGAGACCGACGCCCCCTACCTCACCCCGGCGCCGGAAAAGAACAAGACCCGCCGCAACGAGCCCGCCTTTGTGAAATCTACCCTGCTGAAACTGGCCGAGGTTCGGGGGGAAGACCCGGAATGGCTGGCCGATGCGACCTGGGAGAATGCATGCCGGGTGTTCGGGTTGGATGCATCGGATTTTGATCGTGGACAGTGCATAGTGGCTTGTGATTTGTGATTTGTGGCTTGTGCCTGGTAGAATCGGTTGCCGTCCACTACCCACTACCCACTATCCACTACCCACTAATTCCTCGCCATCAACTGCGACACCGCCCCCTCCAGCCCGTCCAGGGTCAGTTCGAACATGGGGAAGATCTGGCGGATGAGCATGATGGTGCGGGTGTATGGCCACATCCGTTCGGGGACCGGGTTGAGCCAGACGCAGTGGGGAAAGGTGTCGGCCAGAAACCGGAGCTGTTCGATGCTGGGCCGGCCGGAGCGCTCTTCCAGGTGGATGGAGCCGTCGGTGGCCATCAGCTCGTAGGGGGCCATGCTGGCGTCCCCCACCATGATGAGCCGGGTTTCCCGGTCCATGCGGCCGAAATCCTTCAGCGGTTTGGGCTTTTTGTACCGGGAGGGGTCTTCCCAGAGGTTGTCGTAGACCGTGTTGTGGAAAAAATAGGTCCGGATCTCCTTGAACTGGGTTCGGGCGTAATCGAAAAGGGTCTGGACCATGGGGATGTACGGGTCCATGGACCAGCCGCCGTTGTCGATGGCCAGGATCACCTTGAGGCGGTCCT
>CAYPCE010000005.1:0-51193 GCA_964409085.1 uncultured Desulfobacteraceae bacterium
AAAACCTATGATTTCTTTAATCTGAACGGCGAACGCTGCATCCCCGGGTCGGAAATCAAGGGAATGATCTCCTCGGTGTTCGAGGCCCTCACCAATTCCTGCCTTCGGGTGTTTGACGAAAAAAAGCGGCTTTCTTGGCGGATGAAGGCAGATAAAAACGTCATTGAACAGTTTCTTCCGGGGATGGTTTTGCAGGATAAAAATGGTGTATTCAAAATCAAGGAAATGGATGAAATCCGATATCCTTTTTACGATAAGTGCAACTACCCCACCAAAAAGGCGCAGGAAGAATACTTCCCATCCATCCCCAATCTCAGGCTTTCCGAAAGGGCATTGACGGCAGCGGAAAAAAAAGGCGTACCCAGCACGTTAATCAATGAGCTAAAGAAACTCGTCGGGGAAGATTTTCAGACAGGAAAATCCTTCATCAGCGCAATCGTGGACGCCGCCGGCAAGCCACAAAAAGAAAATGCGAAAAAATTCGCTCCGGCCATCTTAAAATGCGCGGAAGAAGAGGGTCATCCCATCCCATATTATTCACACCCAACGGCTACCGACAGTCGACTGCTTTCCTTGGTGAATGGAAATCGACAAAACATGATTTTGGGTGCATCCGGCCAGTACGCAGTCATTGGTCATCGGAAAAATCCCAAACCGGAAGAATCTTTTATGTTTCTGGCGACGCCGGCGATGAACAAAAAAGGACTAACCGGCAAGCAAGTGGTCAGGGGCAAGGAAAATGTTACAGGATATCTTAAGATAACCGGTCCAAATGTGGTCGAAAAAGAGAAAGAGTCGGAAAAATCTTCCGCGGGGTTGCCGGATGTCCCTGAAAATATGGGCCGCATCCTGCACAATGTCGCCCCGTTATTGCGTGAAAGAACCGTAAGATGCGGCGAGAATCAGGATAGGGATTGCCTGCGGAACCGACTGACGCCCGAACACGCCTGTCGCCAGCGGAACCCGTTAAGGAAAGACGAGTTTTTTGTTTACAGCATGACCAAACGATGTGAACGTGTGTTTACCGAAAAGAACGGCAGGGTGCTTCCCGTTGATCCCATCGCCATTGAAAAATTCAAAATCCTTGTGCAAGCCTATAAGGTCAATGCGGAACAGCAGAAAACACCGCAACCGTTCCAGACGATCCTTCCGGGGAACGGCGACCTCAAAAACGAGTTGCTGTATTTCCGCGAAGAGAATGGCAAAGCGGTCGAACTGATCCCCGTGCGCATCTCCAGAAGAGTCGACGACCTGCTCCTCGGCCGCAAACTCCGCGACGACTTCCGCCCCTGCGTCCGGGAAATCCTCGACGAGGATCAGGCGGCCGCCATCAAGGATCAAGGCGTCAAGGCGCTGTACCAGCACCACCCGAAGGGCCTGTGCCCCGCCTGCGCCCTGTTCGGAACCAGTTTTTACAAAGGCCGGGTCGCCTTTGGTTTCGCCTTTCCCAAAGATGGCGGCGGCCCAAAATTGACCAATAACGGCGATTACATTACCCTGCCCCTTTTGGAGCGTCCCCGCCCCACTTGGTCCATGCCCAGATATAAAATCAACCAGACCAGCCAGAGCGGCAATCCGCAACAACCTGATGACAAGGGGCAACACGCCGGAAAAGCCGCTTCAAGAGAAGGACAAAGCCAAGAAAAAGACCAGGACAAAGGCGATCTGGTCCCCGGCCGCAAATTCTACGTCCACCATCAGGGCTGGAAAAAGGTCATTCGAACATCCCAGGAGGGCAAGGAACCCCAAACCGAAAACAACCGCTCCGTTCAGGCCGTGGCGCCGGACCAGGAATTTTCCTTCGAGATCCGGTTCGAGAACCTGCGGAACTGGGAACTCGGCCTGCTGATCTACGCCCTCAACCTGGAACCCGGCATGGCCCACAAACTGGGCATGGGCAAACCCTTGGGGTTCGGCAGCGTTGATATCGCCGTGGAAGAAGTGATTTCCGAAAAGACAACGGATATGGCTCAGATAAATGAGGCCGCTATCGGAAAAATCAAGGAACTATGGGGAACAACGTCCGCCGACTGGTTATCCCAAAAACTCGCCAATTTATTCAAGCTGCTGTCTTACCAGGACAACGACAACGTCACGGCCCGCTATCCCGCCCTTAGCCAAGAAGACGACCCCGAGGAAAAGCCCGGCTACGTCGAATTGGGGGGCGAAAAGGGGGCCTTCAAGCCTGATAGTCGCCAGGAAAATCTGAAAAACGTCTGGAGCCCCTGGCATTAAAACTGCGATAGCAGCACGCATCATCAGCGGTTCTCCTTACCATGCCAAATCCGAAGGACATATAACACCTGCTGACGGATCTCATAGCGAACAACATATTTGCCGACGATCAATTCTCGGATCTCGCCGGGCATATCGAGCACCGGCCGGCCGATTCGCGGTGCGGCAATCAGGTTATGAATTGATTTCCGGAGTTTATCGGAAATCCGCGCCGCTGCTTCGGGATTGTTTTGGGCGATAAACGCTCTCAAACGGGCGAGGTCGCCCACCGCCGCCCTGGAAAAGACCAGCTTCATCGAGGCGGCGGCGCCTCGTCCTTTGTCCCCCAACCGGCCAGCCAGTCCATCACCCGGTCGCCGTCCACGGTTCGACCGGCGTCGATATCCTCAAGCGCCGCCATCGTCTCTGTCCGTCTCTTCGCCGTCTCTTTTTCGTCCGCCACATATTGTTCCATCAGTTCCCGTATGGCGCGGTTGCAATCCCGGCCGCGGGCGGCGGCGGCGGCTTCAAAATCCCGCTTCAACGCTTCGGGGACCCGAGCCTGGATGACTTCTGTTTTCATGCCTGCCTCCATGTGTAGGATCTTAGCCCAGTGTAGGACCTTGTCGAGAAACCGTCAATAAAGTTCAGAAGATTGCCGCTATGTCAGTCGCCATTTCCGTTTGTCCAACCCTATCACAATTGCTATACTGCCGCTGATGAACCGATAAACCGCGATCCCGCGCAACCTCTGGAGCCTCGATGGAAAAAACCGAACAAACCCGACAGCAACTCCGCGACCTTTTTTCCTCCCAACACCTCGCCGTCCTCTCCACCTACGGCGACGGACAGCCCTACGCCAGTCTCGTGGCCTTCACGGCGTCGGACGACCTGAAGGCGCTGTATTTCGCCACGGCCCGGTCCACGCGGAAATTCGCCAACCTGGCCGCCCATCCGGCCGCGGCGATGCTCATCGACAGCCGGACGAACCGGATGGCGGATTTCCATGAGGCGGTGGCGGCCACGGCAACGGGGACCGCCGAAGAGATCCCCGAAGCCGAGCGGGCGCCGATCCAGGCCCGGTATCTTGAAAAGCACCCGCATCTGGTGGATTTCGTCACCGCCCCCACCTGCGCCCTGGTCCGGGTCCGGGTCGGCTGCTACTACCTGGTCAGCCGGTTCCAGAACGTGGTGGAACTCCATATCCGCCAATGAGAAGGGAGGCCCGATGCGCGCCATTTTTCCGCTGAGAGACGTCCGGCCCGAGGATCTCCCCCTTGTCGGGGGCAAGGCGGTCTCCCTTGCCCGCTTGATGCAGAACGGTTTTGCCGTCCCCGAGGGCCTGTGCGTCGCGACAACCGTTTACAGGGCCTACGTCGCCGACGCCGGCCTGCGGGAGCGTATCCTCATGGAACTCAACCGGAAGGACGAGCGCCACCTGCGGTGGGAGGAGGTCTGGGACAGCGCCCTGCGCATCCGCAACATGTTCCTCAACCGGCCCCTGCCAGCCCGTCGTCGAGCGGCGGGGCGGCATGCTCATCCACGGCGCCATCATCGCGCGGGAGTACGGGCTTCCTTGCGTCACCGGCGTGCCGGATGCGACATCCATGATCGAAACCGGGGATCCGGTCACCGTGGATGGGTATCTGGGGATCGTGACCCGGGGATAGCGTCCGCCGTTCAATCGATCTGCGCCAGCCCCTCCCCGAAATCCCGCCGCCCGAACCCGATGCGGAAATGGTTCCCCGGATGGTCGTAGAGGGTTCCCGGCAACAGCAGCACGCCCTTTTTCTTTACCAACCGATCACAGAACGCGGCCGCATCTTCCCCCTTCAGTGCCGGAAATGCGATGGGCCCCGCCTTGGGCCGATGCCATGAGAACCGGTCCCCCCGCCGTCCCAAAAAATCGTCCAGCATCGCCAGATTCCGGGTGATGATCCCCACGTTCCGTTGGATAAGCCGGTCCCGGTTGCGCAGGGCCAGTTCAGCCAGGAATTCGGAAGGGGCGCTGTTGCAGATGGTGGTGTAGTCTTTAAGCGACGCCATCCGGTCGAGGATCGCCCGGTTCCGGGTGGCGATCCAGCCGATGCGGAGGCCGGGGAGGCCGTAGGTCTTGGACATGACGCCCAGGGAAACCGCCTTTTCGTCCAGGTCGCAGGCCGCCGGCAGCCGGTCCGCCGGGTCGTATTCCGATTCCCGGTAGACCTCGTCGGAAAAGAGCAGGATGCCGTTTTCCCTGGCGATCCGGACGGTTTCCTCCATCGTCCCGCGGTCCATCAGATAGCCCGTTGGGTTGTGGGGCGTGTTGACGACGATGACGCGCGTGTCCGGCCCGACGAGCCGTCCTAATTCATCGGGATCAAGGGCCCAGCCGTTTTCTTCCCGCCCCTCCCACAGGCTCACCCGGCATCCCATGGACCGGGCTACTTCGGTAAGGGACTGGTAGCAGGGCCAGTGGACGATCACGTGGTCCCCCGGCGACAGGGCCGCCTGCATGAAGAGGAAAATGGCCTCCTCGGCGCCGGTGTGGACCAGGACATCGTCGCCCCCGATCGTCTCGTAAATCCGGCTGATTTCCCGCCTCAGCGACGGCGCGCCCGGCGCTTCGGTATATCCCAGCCAAACCGCTTCCAATCGCTCGGCCGCGTCGGCCTCGAAGCCGAGCAGCTCGCGGACCGGCATGGATCCGCAATCCGAGGCGCACAGGTTCCAGCGGACATTGAATTCGTATTGGGCGAAATAGCGTTCGAGTTTGAAATCAGGCAGGTTCATTTCAATCATTCCTTTATCGATCCATCGCAGCCGCTTTTTCTCTCTATCCTGGCTATCCGGATTCAAAGTCCTCGTCAATGAAATTCCCGCTTTCGATTACGTATCCATGCTGTAACCAATTCCCCTCCATTCCGTTATATCGTTATTTCTTTCAAACTCGCTCATCAGCAATAATGCCCCCCTTGAATTCGTTTGTTGCCGTGTAGCTCTGCCTACACGGCTATTTTTTTAAGCAAATCGTGAGCGATCTGCTGTTTCTCGCTTGGAGTGGTCAAGAATTCAAACGTCGATTCATCAGGGTCGGCGTTTCGAACTCGGCATTTATTACGAACGATTTGACTTATAAGTAACAGCAAAGTGTGAAAACCATGGACCTGTGTTCCGTCTCCAAGTTTATTTGAATGCACTTTTTGACGCGCCACATCGGAGCGTTTCGCCGGCGCGACCGGGTCCCGTCTTTTTCCATCCCCCTTTTCTTCATCAGTGAAAAGCAAACTTTTCCACGCCTCCCGCATATGCCACTCTACATAGTACGCCAGCATGCAAAGGAAAATGTGCGCCCGAACTCGCTTCTCTCGACGGTGTTGAATCGGACGCACTTTCAGATCGACGGTTTTCATGGAACGAAATACCCGTTCAACTTGACTGAGGCTTTTGTAGCTCAGGACGGCGTCCGGCGCGGACAACCGTTTTTCCGGCACGCTCGTTCGTATCACGTATACGCCGTCAGGCTTGGCTTCATCTGCTACTTTTTTCTCGTCTACATGAAAATCGAAACCATTGTCCTGGATATCCAGCACTCGGTTTAGGGGGTTTTTAGGGGAGAACTTCAGATTACCGTAAACGACGCTGAGCGGCCCGCTGCTGGACTCGACGGTAAAAGCATCGGATTTCGTGAACGTGTTGTCTCCGAATGTATTTAATCATTTTCCGCTGCAACGTCCGGCGGGGTATTTGCAGCAGCGCGGCCGCTTTTCCGCGATGCCAGCTTGTTTTTTGCAAGCTCTCATAAATTAAACGCCGTTCCAGGGCTTCGATTGCGGCTTTCAATCCCCGGGGCGCCGTCGGCAAGTCCGCATCATTGAGAATCATGGGCAAATTTCCGTGGGGATTTGGGTTGGCGAATTAAATGAATCCGCGGTTCCGGTTTATGCCGCAAAGAGGTTATGCAAAAGCGGCGCCCTTGCTGCAATTTAATGTTAAGGCATTGGAATTTTAATAGGTTACAGAAAAAGACGGGCTCAACAAAGACGGGGGGCGGGAAAAAATCGGCCAGATTGTCCCGGCCGATTTCGCGTAAAAAAGCGCAACGAATTGGATAGTTAGAGGAAAATGGTCATCGGCCATATTGTCGCTTTAGGGGACAATATGGCCGATTATTTTGAAGAGCGATATTGCCGAATATCGTTGCCGTCAAAACAAACATAATTTTTCAATCGATTTAGCATGCATTTTGATATATGATCATGGCCAGGAGCAAAAGCGGAAACGAGCCGAGTTTCTTGCCGAGAGAAAGGCTTTTTTGCATCGATATAATCGGCGCGATCCTTCGAGGCGTTTTTCTTTTTGAAAACAGCCTTCGTTCAGCCAATGACATTGACGTAAGGATGAGGAGGAAAACAGGCATGAAAACATTGGTTAGGAGCATCATCATGGTGATTGTCGCTGCAGGGCTTCTGCCTGCCGCCGTCCAGGCTGCAACGTTAACTTTTGAACATTTCGATTCGGCAGGGATATTTTCTGATGCCCAGCGCGGGGTGTCCGCAGGTGAATTTAACGTAACACTGAAAAATGAAGATGATACGTTGTTGAATGGTGGAGGATGGTTCACCGCGTTTTGCGTTGAGTTATCTCAAAGCATTGGGGTGGGCCAATCTCTTTCCGATTCCATTCGCCCGGAATTATTTGGGGATGGCCACAACATGGGCCTCAAAGCCGCATGGCTTTTTGACACCTACTATGACGAAAACGCCACTGACACCGATATAGCCGCTTTGCAGCTGGCTATATGGAGCGTTACCAATAGTTTTGATCCCACAAGCGGGAATCCATCTGCTGCCATCGACAGGGCGGAACTGTTTCTTAACAGCTTGGACGGAAATTTCTCCACCGCCGACACCGCCTATCTAAATCAGACGTATACGATTTTTACATCTGACACGTTACAAGACTTGATTGTAATGACCGGGCAGCCGGTGCCAGAACCAACCACCGTTGCGCTTATGGTCGTGGGATTGGTAGGGTTGATTGGAGTTGTACGAAGACAGCGAGGTTGACCGCTTTTCAAATAGTGAAATCGGGACCCCATCTAAGTTTGAAATCGAAACGATCTATTTCTCGATGGATGCTCTTCTACTGTGCAACCGGTGAATATCCACGGCGATTTCCCGGCTCAACGCCGCCAGGGCATCGCTTTGGGCCGAAACGATGTTTTCAAAGACCTCCGGTTCCATGATGGCGGCCCGGAACACCCCTTCCCGGGTTTTCAGTACATCGCCGGTCCGGGGTTGCAAAATGGCCCATGACGCTTTCAACTGGGCCTCCCGGTTGTCGACGCCTTCGAACCGCTGAAACGAGACGGTGACACGGTAGTCGGGCTGTCCGAAATCGTCCGCGTAGACCCGCACCTGATCGGAGCCCAGCAGCGTGCCGAGATTTTCCGTCAGGATGCGCAGGATTTCATCCTCCAGGGCGCCGCCCCACCGGTGAAACTCGTCCACCACCAGCCGGTTATCTCCTTCCCGGACCACGATCTGGGGCCGGTTCAGGTAATCGGGCAGACCGACCGGCCCCACGCCTACGCGCAACCCTTTGGTGACTTTCTGGGCCGCGCTGGTGTAGGCGTCCATGGGGTTGAGGGCGTAAAATACCGATGGCTGGCTGCCGCCGCAGGCCGACAAGGCCAGGGCCAGAAGAAGCGCGCCCGTCAGGGCCGGCGTGATCCTTTTCATTTCCGCACCTATTTTCCTCGAATGAGCGATTCCGGATGCCGCCCCAGGTAGTCGGCCGTGGACCGTACGGCCCGGGCCGCGGCGGACAGTTCCTTCAGCAACTGCTTGAGATCCAGGTAGAGGGGGGCGTTCTTTTCCACCAAATCGCCCGCCTTCTGGATGACACCACTCGCCTGGGGCATGAGTTCCCGATCCAGGCGCCGGACCACCTTTTCGAGGTTGGCCAGCGTCTTCTCGATGTGGGTAAGGGAGCGGCTCAGGTCCTCCGATGCCATCAGCTGCCTCAGTGACTTGATGGCTTCGCCCACATCGGCCCCGAGTTGTTCGATGGGCCAGGTTTCCACCTGGGCCAGAAAGCCCTTGAGCCGGTTGGCCAAGGCGTCCAGGGGGGTGGGCACCGTGGGGATGATCCAGAAGTCCCCCTGGCGGTCCATCTCCACGGGCGCCGCTTCGGTTTTGAAATCCAGATCCACAAAGAGTTGACCGGTGAGGAGACTGCCGGTTTTCAGTTGACCCCGCAGCCCCTTCTCCACCAGCTGCCCGATCACGCCGCCCTCCCCTGTCCGGGGGAATTCACCCTCCAGGATCTCGATGCGTCCGGGTTCGATTTCCACCATCACCGGGATGTCGAACCGGTAGGTCCGGGCATTGAACTGGAGGTTGACGTCGGTCACCTGGCCGATCCGGATACCCCGGAACTCCACCGGCGCCCCCACGCTGAGGCCCCGGACGGACCCCTGGAAATAAAGCACGTATTGTTCTTTTTCCACGAACTCTCGGTTGGCCACGGCCTCGCGGCTGCCGAAGAGTTCGAAGGCGGTGTTCTCAGGGGCGGGCTCGGACGGATGGAGGCTGTCGGGGGTTTCGAAGGCGATGGCGCCGACCACGAGACTGGCCACCGACTGGGTGTTGACATCCAGGCCGTCGGCAGTCAGCTTGAATTCGAGGCCGCTTGAGACCCAGAACCGGGTTTCCGGGCGCACTTGGCGATCATGGGGCGATTCGATAAAGATGTGGATGGTCACCCCTTCATGGCCGGGATTCAACTCGTATCCCACCACCTGCCCCACCTGGATCTGGCGGCGGGTGACCGGCGAGCCCACGGAAAGGGATTCCAGGGTGTCCGCATACAGCACGAATAGTTTGCCCGCCTCGCGCTGGGTCACGATGGGCGGTTGATCCAATCCTTCGAAAGATAGAGAAGATTCCCCCTTTTCAGAGGGGTCCACGGAGATGTGGACCCCGGCGGTGAGGGTGCTCAGCCCGCTGATGCCCTGGAGGGAGATCCGGGGCCGTTCGACCCAAAAGCGCGTCTCGGTGGTCAAATACGGGCGCGTGTCCTTGTCCAGCCGGGCCGACACCAGCACGTCCTCGAGATTGGGGGACAATTCCACCGCCACCACCTCGCCGATCTCCACATCCTTGAATTTGACCTTGGTCTGGCCGGCCTTGACGCCGTTGGCCGTCTTGAAGGCGATCTCGACCAGCGGCCCCTGTTCGGTGTACGCCTTGTAAGCGAGCCAAGCGCCCACCAGGGCGGCCACAATGGGGATGAGCCAGACAAGAGAGATGCTGCGGGTCCGGCACACATTCGCCGTGGGAACGTCCCGTTCGCCGGGTTCAGGATGATGCGGTGGCGCCATAATTCCTTTCCGCCGCGTCCCAGATCAGCCGGGGATCGAAGCTCATGGCGGCGATCATGGTGAGAACGACCACGGCGCCGAAGAAGATGGCGCCCAGACCGGCCCGGACGAATCCGAAATTCCCCAGATTGACCAGGGCCGCCATGATCGTCACCACGTAGATGTCCACCATGGACCATTTGCCGATGATCTCGGTGACGCGGTACAGTCGCGTCCGGTCCTGGGGCCGCCAACACGACCGCATCCGGACGGATATCAAGAGATACAATAGAATCAGTATTTTGGTCAAGGGCACGAGGATGCTTGCCACGAAGATGATCAACGCCAGCACCCAACTGTCGTGGAGCAGCATATAGACGACGCCCTCCATGATGGTGTCGGACCGGTACCAGCCGCCGTAGCCGGAGATCATGATGGGCATCATGTTCGCGGGCAGGTAGCAGACCATCGCCGCGATAACCAGGGCCCAGGTCCGCTGGAGACTGTTGGGCTTCCGCGGGTACAGATCTTCCCGGCACCGGCGGCACCGCCCGTCTATTGTTTCCGCGTCCGGCGTCTCCCCGTCCGGCGCGTTGAGCAGGCCGCAGGTGTGGCAGAGGATCGGGCGAGCGTCGGAGAGCGAAGGATCACGGGGCGGGGAAACGGGGGCGATCCGTTCCCAGACGTCATGGAGGTCGAGGTTGGAAAGCGTGGCCGACAGGACGAACATGAGGCCGAAAATGGCGTAGAGGGACATTCCCAGGAGGACGTCCGCCATGTTGGTCAGTTTCACCAGCGCCACCAGGATGCTCAGGGCGAAGACCTCGATCATCACCCAGGGCGTCAACCTTGGGAACAGGCGCGCCAGGAAAGGCGCGAACGGCGGGACCACGCCCGTCCAGAGCGGCGCCAGCACGGCCAGCAGGAGCATCAGCAGCAGAAACGGCGCCAGCACGCTAGTGGCGAACACCAGGGCGGCGATGGAGGGCATTCCCTGGTCCAGGATGGCCCCGGCCGCGCCATACAGGGTGACCTGGGTCATCTGGCCTCTCATCTCCAGGACGAGGAAGGGAAAACTGTTGGCGATCACGAAGAGGATCAGCCCGGCCGCCGTCAGCGCCAGGGCGCGTTCCACGCCGTGGGGCTTCCGCCGGTAGAGCACAGAACCGCAGCGGGTGCAGGAAACCACGCCGCTCGCCGGAACGGCCGGCAAGCGCTGGAGCAGTCCGCAGTCGTGGCACCCGATCAGTTCGTTTCCCATCATGCCGTGGTTTCCAATGGTTTCATGGGAGATTTTGTATCATGAATCGGCGGAAGGCTCAATCGGTATTCGCCCAAAAATCGGGCTGGGGCGCGTTCCTATGGGTCCGCCAGCCGCCGCACATCCACCGACACCTCCAGCCCGTGGGTTCCGCCGCCGTTGATGATCACCCCCGGTTGGCCACGGAGCGGCTGTCCCGTGTTCCGGCGGCCCGGGTCAGCCCGCCGGGCATGATGAAATACCCCGTTTCCGGCGTCGCCAGAAAGCAGCGCAGCACCGCGTGCCGGGGCGCGATGCGGCCCTCCACCAGAGCCGGGCCGGTGGAAAAGGCGATGGCCTCCTGCCCCACGTAAAGGTGGGGATGGGTCCGGATCGCCGCCCGCAGAAATAATCGTCCAGCCGCCGGAGGATGATATCGACGGGCGACAGGCCCTCCATGGATTTCAGCTTCACCGCCCCCCCGCGCACGGTCAAATCCTCTCCCTGGACCAGGGTGTAGCCCAGATAAGAGGCGAGATAGGCGTGTTCGAAAGCGGCAACACCCTTTTTGAATCAGCTCCCGGGGGCCGTAGAGGTCGGCGAGGATCCGGTCCAGAAGCCGGGCCCGCTGGATCAACCCTTTTTCGATGGTTTCCCAGTCGTCGCCGGGGATGATCAGCGGAATGGGGGCCAGCCGCCAGGCCCGGGCCGTCCGTTCCCCACATTTCATCGAATCCATCCGGCGGGGCGTCGTATCGGCCAAAAGACATCGTTGAAGGGTCGTTCATGGGCGTCCAGAATTGCAGGTGAGACCGGTTAGACTGTCGATCCGTCTGGAGCGGGAATGTAGGGCAAGTTGGGGGGAAAGTCAAAAGGGAAAAACAAGGGACGGGGCAACCCCATGGGCAGAAAAATGCGGCGGCCGGATTGCCCTGACAGGGCAATCCGGCCGCCTGGCTCAGCCGTTTATCGACCTTGCCCCCCTATGTCTGAAGTCTCAACCCCTTTGCGGCATTGGCAAAGCTCAGAAGACCGAAGCCGATGAACAGCAGGGCAGCCGGCGTTGAGGCGCTTGCCAGACTTCCCAGAACACAGAATCCCGAAACAACCATGAGCATTTTTTTCATTTTAAACTCCTCTCAGTCTTCATGACGGGGTTGACTGTTTAAGATCTCATATACACGCCGGTGAAACATGCAAAGCTGATGCCAGGAATATAATACACAGATTTTATATCCAATATTCATGTATGGTTTATGTACCGTAAAAAATCACAACACCACTCCGACAATATGCTTTGATTCGATATCGTATTGTGATCACCAGAGATCCGTCATTATTCAGAGATGATGGGCATGCCGGAAATGTCGAGGAGGACGCGCACCGGTGTTTCCTTTTTCGACAATAGCATTGAAGCTATCGGAATTTTTCTCAAAGTCTGTATTTACGCAGGTCGGGACATCGGTTAGAATGAAGAGGCGGTATTAAGCAAGGACAAGAAACGGAAAAGAGAAGACAGACATCGGCGTGGAAGTGGGATTCGAGCATGGGTCGGAGGTGGGTTTTTACCGGGTTGGCATGTGTGGGACTGGTTGCTGTACTCGGGCTCTGGATGATGGGAGAAAGAGTCGGCCACCGAAAAGAAAAAGCGGTGGATCTTGAGCCGCTGCGCATCGCCACCACCCAGGGCAGTTTCATCGGCTGGAGCACCTATGTCGCCGAGGAAAAAGGGTTTTTCCGCGACAATGGTCTATCCGTCGGTTTTCGTTACAGGGCCTTCGGCCGGGAGAACCTACATGCGGTGCTGGACGGTCAGGCCGACGCGGCCATTTCTTCGGAGACGCCTTTCATCCGGGCGGTTCTCGGGGGCGCGGACCTCTGTGTTTTGGCGATCCTCGTCACGGCCCGGGATCATCTGGGAGTTGTGGCCCGCGGAGATGAAGGCATCGGCGATCCCGAAGACCTCGCCGGTAAACGCGTCGGCCTGGCCCCGGCGTCCAACGGTGAATATTTGCTGGATCTGGTGCTGACCCTCCACGGTATGGGCCACGACGCGGTCCGGCGGATTCCAATGGAACCGGACCGGATGGTCTCGGCCCTCCTGAACCGGAAAGTGGCGGCGGTCACGGTCTGGAACCCCCAGAAGCTGAAGGCGACAGCGGCCCTGGGCGAAAACGCCGTCGTGTTCGACGCCCATGGCGTGTATGCCTCTTATTTCATTCTCACGACCACGAAGCGGTTCGCCTCTCGGAATCCCGGACGGGTTCGCGCGCTGGTTGGGGCCTTGGCGGCGGCGTCGCGCTTCATCCGGGAAAACCCAATTCCGGCCGGGGAGATATTGGCCCGCCGCGTCCCGTCCCTGGACGGCGGCGCAGGCATCCCGCTGGAGGCTTACGACGTGCGGGTGCGGCTCGATCAGGCATTTCTTTACACCCTGGAAGACCAGGCCCGCTGGATCGCTGAACAGGGTGTCACGGAGACGGAGACCATGCCGAACATTCTCGAAGCCATCTGCGCCGACGCCCTGGAAGCGGCGGCACCCGAAAACATGGCGCTGACGCGGTAGTCGGGAACCGGCGATGCCCCAAACCCCATCACATCCCCGCCGAAACCGGACGGTCGCCATCGCCGGAACGGCCCTGGCCGTGATCATGGTGTTGACCGCCATCTTTTTCTGGCGGGCGAGGCGCGATCATCTCGTTCCGGAAACCGAACGGCTGGTATTCGGCACGTCCGCATCGGTCAGCACCGGGTTGATCGGCATTGCCGACGGCAAGGGCTATTTCCGGGCGGAAGGCGTTCCGGTCGAGGTGCGCCGGTACCGGTCCGCCGCCGTCGCCTTCAGGGAGATGCTCGACGGAAAGATCCACATGGCGGGCGTCGCCGAAACGCCGCTGGTCCACGAGCGGTTCGTCCGGGACGATTTCCGGATCTTCGCCGTGGCCTGCACCAGCAGCAGCGATCCCAAGATCGTGGCGCGCCGGGACGCCGGCATCGCCGCGCCCCGGGATCTGGCGGGCAAGCGGATCGGATCGACCCGGAAGGGCCAGTCGGCCCATTTTTTCCTGTCGCTGTTCCTGCTCAAATACGGCATTTCAGAAAGGGACGTTGCGATTCTCCATGATTCGCCGGCTTCGGTGGTCGATCGGTTGTCGGGAGGCGATCTCGATGCGGCGTCCCTGTTCGAGCCCTACGCCTACATGGCCTCGGCCGCCCTTGGCGATAATGCCAAGGTTTTCCAGGAGATCGGATTGTACCACAAAACCTTCTGCCTGAGCGCCGGCCCCCGATTCCTCGAGCGCGAGGCGTCCAATGTCGAACGGTTCCTGCGGGCCCTCATTCGCGCGGAAGCCTTTGTCCAGGCTCATCCGGCGGAAGCGAAGCGGATGATGGCCAGGGACTTGTCCGTCGAACCCGCCCTCGTCGACCGGTTCTGGCAAAACGCCACGTTCACGGTTGATCTGCCCTATTCCCTCCTGGGCACGATGAAAGACCAGGCCCAGTGGGTCGTCGAGGAGGGGCTGACCGATGCGGATCATGCGCCGGATTTCCGCCCGGTCATCGCGGCCGGTCCGCTGAGGGCCATCGACGCGGCCCGGGTCGGCCACGCATGGGAAAGGGTGTCCGACTTTTGAAGCTTTCGACCCGGCTTCGGCTCGGCATGGCCGCGCTCCTGGTCTTTTTGCTGATGATCGGGTTGACGGCGGCCGCCACGTTTCGACAGGTGGAGCGTTCCTTCCGGAAAAGCGCCTTCGTGGACCGGATCGTGGCCGACGCCTTCGACCTGAACGCGCTGACCCTCGATTTCCTGCTCAACCGGACGGAGCGGGCCAGGGACCAGTGGCTGGCCAAGCACCGCATCATGGCTGAAGACTGGGAAGCGGCGCGTTTCGACCGTCAGTCCGAACGGGCGATGCTGCGCAAGATCCAGCGCAATCACCGGGATCTGATGGCCATCTTCCCCCTGATCGCGGATCGCTTGACAACCCCGGCGGCATCGGGGCTTAACCGCAAGGGCGAGAACGAAGTGTTCGTGGCCCGGTTCTCGAACCAGATCCTGCTGAAAACCGGCGTCATCGTCTCCGCCGCCGAACGGCTCGACGACATGAGCCGCGACGAGTCGGTCCGGGATCTCAAAATGGCCGGATGGGCCATCGTTCTGGCCGGCGGCGTGTTCCTGCTGCTGGGGGTTCTGGTCTCGACCCGCATTCAGCGCACCATCGCGGCGCCCCTGGCCCGCCTGCACCGGGGCGTCATCCAGATCCGGGAGGGCGACTGGGAATTCCGGACCGGGATCCGCGGAGACGACGAGGTGGGAGAACTGTCGGAGGCCTTCGACACCATGGTCGATACCCTCCGGAGGACCACGGTGTCCCGGGACCGGCTGCTGGAAGAAATCGAAAACCACCGGACGACGCTGGCGGCCTTCAAGGCCAGCGAGGAAAAATTCCGCTCCATCACCGCCGCGGCCCAGGACGCCATCATCCTCATGGACGACCGGGGCCGCGTCACCTACTGGAACGACGCGGCGGCGGCCATTTTCGGTTATCCCGCGGAGACGGTGATCGGCGAGAGACTCCACCAATGGGTGGCGCCTGACCGGTACCATGACGTCTACAAAGCCGGAATGGCGGAATTCGCCCGCAGCGGAGCGGGCCCGTCGATCGGAAAAACGGTCGAGGTGACCGCTGTCGGGAAGGGCGGCCGGGAGTTTCCGGTGGAACTCTCCACGTCTGCCGTATTGCTGAACGGCCGGTGGACGGCCGTGGGCATTGTCCGGGACGTCACTGAAAAAAAGCGGATCGAGGCCCGGTTGCGCCAATCGGAGAAAATGGAATCCATCGGCCACTTGGCTGGCGGCATCGCGCACGATTTCAACAACATCCTCTATTCCATCATGGGGTTCACCGAATTGGCGATGGACGACGCCGAACCGGGGTCGGATCAGGCGAACAACCTGAGCCAGGTGCTGACAGCCGCAGATCGGGCGAAACATCTGGTCAAACAGATTTTGACCTTCGCACGGAAAAGCGAGAACCGCAATCAATCGGTCCGGCTGGACATCGTCGCCGGGGAGGCCCTGAAGATGATCCGGTCGACCGTCCCGGTTTCGATCGAGATCCGCCAGACCATCGAAAGATGTTCGCCGGTGATGGCCGACCCGACCCAGATCCACCAGGTCGTCATGAACCTCTGCGCCAACGCAGCCCAGGCCATGGAAGAAGACGGCGGCGTCCTGACCGTCGGCCTCCGCGACGCATTTCTGACCTCGGAACAGGCCCGAAGGCTGCACGGGATCGAGCCCGGCCACTACGTCCACTTGTCGGTATCGGACACCGGCGACGGCATCCCGCCGGAGATCATCGGGTCGATTTTCGACCCCTATTTCACCACCAAAGACGTCGGCAAGGGGACGGGCATGGGACTGGCGGTGGTCCACGGCATCGTCCGGAGCCGGGGCGGCGATATAACCGTGGAAAGCGAGTCAGGAAAAGGGACCGCCTTCCACATCTATCTGCCCGTGGCCCGGATAGCCGAGTACGTGGGCGAGACGCCTCCATCGCCAACCCCCGGCGGCGGCGAGCGGATACTGGTGGTGGACGACGAACCGCCCATCATTGGAATGCTCGATCAGATGCTGACCGGCCTCGGCTATGCAGTCACCTGTCATATTCGGGCCGCCGATGCCCTGGCCGCGTTTCAGGCGGACCCGGCCGCCTTCGATCTCGTACTCACCGACATGGCCATGCCCGACATGACCGGCGACAAGCTGGCGACGGAACTGATGCGCATCCGCCCGGACATCCCCGTGATCCTCTGCACCGGCCACAGTTCCCGAATGACGGCGGAAAAGGCCGCGGAGATCGGCATCAGGGCATTCGCCATGAAGCCCGTCGCCAAAGGGGAACTGACGCGGCTGGCGCGGGAGGTGTTGGATGGGGCGAAGGGGTGACTATTTCAGTCTCAAATCCAACGTATCGCGTGAATGCCGATAGTGGGATGGAGCGCCGAATCTGGCATCCCGCATTTTATCGTTGTGTCAGAAAAGACTGTCCGCGGATTGGCAAAAAATTTTCGGCCATCCATTGGTGTTGCTGGAAACATTTGTGGACCCGGCTATATTCCATGGGACGATTGACAAAGCAGCCAACTGGGTCTATGTGGGCAACACCAAAGGATATTATAGATTTGGGAAAGGCTACAGCGCCGCAGCATATTCGCCCAAGATGATTTTCCTGAAACCGTTAAGATCCGACGCACAGAAACTGTTGTCTTTACATATACTTGAATCTACTTATTATGCAGGAGAATCTAACATGATGATCAGCGCCCAACACATGCAATCGTTGCCCGAATTTTTCACCGACATTCCCGATCCACGCCGCGCCCAGGGACAACGCCATCGACTGCCCACGGTACTGGCCATCGCAGCTGGCGCGATTTTGTGCGGAAGACAAGGCTATCTGGCCATCTCGGATTGGGCTCAAAGCCTTGGTCAAAAAGCCCGGGAGCGCTTTGGCTGCCGGTTTCACAACAAACGCTATATCGTGCCGAGCCTGTATACCATTCGAGACGTTCTCATTCGGGTAGCTCCAGTGCATCTTGACCGCGCACTGCAACGCTGGAACAAAACATACGGCCGTCAGGACGAAAGTCTCTCTATCGATGGGAAAGTCATGTGCAATGCCATCGACGACGAAGGCCGTCAGACCCACATCATGAGTGTTGTCGGCCATCAAAGCAAAGCCTGCTACACCCAAAAAAAGTAGGTTCCCTCCCCGTAGACGGCGGCGACGAACTCAAGCGCACCAATGAGATCAAAACCGCAATCCCCCTGCTTGACGCCATTGATATCCAAGACAAAACAATCACCGCCGACGCCCTGTTGACCCAGCGAAAAATTGCCGATTATTTGGTCTCGAAAAGAAGCGCTCACTACCATGTCGATTGGAATTTCAACGAAGATCGCAGTAGGATAAGCAAAGGTCATGCCCCAGAAAACATTACCCGGTTGCGGCGCTTTGCCGTCAGCGCCACAAAATCCAAAGGAGCCCGTAACGTCTCACAAAAAATGCGTCAGCTCGGATGCAATGTTCGCCTGGTCTTTGACTATCTTTGAATGACGAAAAACTCCTGTGGTTGCGCGTCAAGGGTTTAGAACAAATTTACCGTGCAAACAGAGTTGGCGCGACGGCATCCGAAATCACCCCGCCACCCCAACCCCCACCGTCTTCCCCTCCTTCAAATTTACCAGCCCCTCCTCGCAGATCCGCAAATACGGAATGGCGGCGCCGGTCAGCGTCACCAATGTAAGGATGGGGTCAGGAAAGGCGACGCCGAGTTCGGCCACGGCCACTTTTATGGAAGAGATGGCGTCGGCCAGTTCCGGGATGGAGCGGTCGGACAGGAGGCCCAGGATCGGCAGGGGCAGTTCTGCGGCGACCTTCCCATCGACGCAGACGACGATGCCGCCCTGTAGTTCGCGGATGCGGTTGACGGCGGCGGCCATTTCGTCGCCGGATGCGCCCACCACGATGATGTCGGAACAGTCCCAGGCCGCGCTGGCCGCCATGGCGCCCTTCCGGAGGCCGAAGCCTTTGATCAGGCCGGTGAAGGTCCGGCCCGGATGGATGCGCCGGTCCACCGCCGCCGCTTTGAGCAGGTCTTTTTGGGGGTCGGCATGGATTTCGCCGGAATGGACCGGGACCGTCAGGTGGGCCTCCTTTGTCACCAGGTCGGTGACCATCTCCATGACCCGCACAGTGGCCTCCGGGGCGTCGCCGTTGTCCCGGATGGCGAAATCGGCCCCGGTCATATCCCCGTCGATGTGGATACTGTGGCGGCTTTCATTTGAGAAATTGTGGACGCGGGCTTCAACCTGCAAATCTCCCCTTTTGACGGCGATCTGTCCGTTGCTGATGACGTATTCGGGATCGATGGTGTTCAGGTCCGGCAGGATCAGCATATCCGCGTACCGGCCCGGCCCGAGGCCGCCGATGTGGCGGTCCAGCCCGAAATGCTCGGCCACGTTGAGGGTGGCCATCTGCACCGCCGTCACCGGCGGAAAGCCGTAGTCGATGGCCTTCTGGAGCACCGACGCCATGTACCCTTTTTCGATGAGATCCACGGGCTCCACGCCATCAGTGGAAAGGATCAGCCGCCGGAAGTCGATGCCGGCGTCCTTGATCTGGGAGATGGGCTTCAGGTCGGCCCGGATGGACCCCTCCCGGATCATCACGTGCATCCCCAGCCGGAGGCGCTCCAGCACCTCGTCGGCCGTGATGGGTTCGTGGCAGGAAGACACCCCGGCGGCGGCGTAGGCCATGAGCTTCTTTCCCTTGGCGCCGGCCGAATGGCCCTCGAGGGTCTTGCCGGCCTTGAGGGTCTCCTGGAATTGGGGCAGAAATCGGTCTCGGTTCTGGAGAATCGACTGCCAGTACGATTCCCCCAGGCCGATAACGTCGTCCCGTGAGAGCAGCCGCGCCAGGTCCGCCCTGTCGACGCCGGCGGCGGCCCGGCTGATGGAAGCCATGGTCGGGGCCGTGGCGAAAAATTTCATGGGTTGGTCCGCTAGGGAATCGAGGAAATCGAGCACGCCGTCGATGCCCGCCACCGGATAGGATTCCATGGATTCGGAGACCACCGCCGTCGCGCCGCCCTTGAGGGCGTAGGGGACGAAGGCGGCCGCCGTAAACAGCCAGGCGATGTGGGTGTGGCCGTCGATGAGGCCCGGGATGACCGTTCGACCTTCACCGTTGATCACCGTGGTGTTCGAACCGACCCCCTCGGACGGGTCGGGGGTGATGCAGGCGATCCGCTCCCCTTTTACGCAAATCGAGAGGTGGGATTGCACCTCACCGGTGTAGACGTTGACCACGTCGGCGTCCTCGATCACCAGATCGGCCTCGGCGCGGCCTAAAGCCACGTCCATTAAATCCTGCGTTTCCGCTATGCTCAGCAGGGTTATCGGCCCCGTTTGATCATTTTGCGTCATGCCAATGCGTCCTTTCGAAAATCGATTCTTACTTTTTGTCCAGCAATTCCAGCAACCCTTCGAAATAGGGGACCGTCCGCTTCAGCCCGTCCGCCAGGGGAACCGTCGGTTCCCAGCCCAGAAGGCGCCGGGCCAGGTCGATGTCCGGCTTCCGTTGACGGGGATCGTCCTGGGGCAGGGGCTCGAACCGGAGCTTGGACGACGACCCAATCAGGGCGAGCACCTGCTCTGCCAGCTCCAGAATGGTGAACTCGCCGGGGTTGCCCAGGTTGACCGGCCCGGTCACCGCGTCCGGCGTCTCCATGAGCCGGATCAGGCCGTCCACCAGGTCGTCCACATAGCAAAAGGACCGGGACTGGGCGCCGTCCCCGTAAATGGTGATGTCCTCCCCCCGAAGGGCCTGGAGGATGAAATTGGAGACCACCCGGCCGTCGTGGGGGTGCATCCGGGGACCATAGGTGTTGAAGATGCGGGCCACCTTGATCTGAAGCCCCGTCTGCCGATGGTAATCGAAAAAGAGGGTCTCCGCGCACCGTTTCCCCTCGTCGTAGCAGGACCGGGGGCCGATGGGGTTGACGTTGCCCCAGTAGCTTTCGGGCTGGGGATGGACCGACGGGTCGCCGTAGACCTCGGAGGTGGATGCCTGAAGGATTTTGGCGTTGATCCGCTTGGCCAGCCCCAGCATGTTGATGGCCCCGTGGACGCTGGTCTTGGTGGTCTGGACCGGGTCCACCTGGTAGTGGATGGGGGAGGCCGGGCAGGCCAGGTTGTAGATCTCGTCCACTTCCACATACAGCGGAAAGGTGATGTCGTGGCGCATCAGCTCGAAATAGGGGTTGTCCATCATGGTGATGAGGTTCCGCTTGGAGCCGGTGTAGAAATTATCCACGCACAGCACGTCGCAACCGGCCGCCAGCAGCCGTTCGCACAGGTGCGATCCCAGAAAACCGGCGCCGCCGGTCACCATCACGCGTTTTCGAAGATGCATCCGTCATCCTTTCCGCTCGATCGGTTCATTGAGAAAATCGTTATACATCGGGTCATGGTATACAAGGCGGGATCGGGGAATGCAAGGGATGGCGCTATTTTGTATCCATTGGACGCAGGAAGATCTGCGTAAAATAGTAGAGATCCTTTTCTTTCCAGACGCCCACGCCGGTCTGGGTGTATTTCCCTTCCAGGATATTTTCCCGGTGGGGCGGGCTTTCCATCCAGTCCGCGACCAGGTCTTTTGCAGGCCGGTCGATGTTCTCCGTCATGGCGAGGTTTTCGCCATCCCTGCGGAAGGCGATTCCGGCCGCCTGAATGCGGTCCGCGACCGTCGAGCCGGACGGACCGGTGTGGCTGAAAAACTCTTTTCGGAGCATCTGCCGGCTGTATTCCCGGGCAATCGCGTTGAGGGTCCCGTTTTCCGTCAGCTTCTGACGGTCGTGTTTTTTGCGGACGGCGTTGACCTCTGAAATGATATGGGTTTCCATTTGCTGGAGGGCGTCGGATTGAGGGGTGGGGCCGTCTTTCGGCGCCTCGGCATCTGAATGACCGATCCGCAGAAAAAGGAGCAAAAGGGTAACGCAGCAGGTTGCCGCAAGGATTTGCCGCAAATTTGATTTTCCGCCGTTAAATCGCGTCATATTCTTCGGGCTCCACATCCGGCACGGCGTTCATAACTTTCTCGAAATCCTCCCGCTTTCCGCGCCGGGCTTCCTCCTCCAGATACTGTTCAGTCAGCATGGCGGACATTTTTTCAGCCGCGGCAAGAACAAGAAACTGGTTTGTGGATATGCCCTCAGATTCCGCCAATTCAATGTTTTTCGGATGCAGGCTTTTCGGTAGATCTACCGTAATCTGGCTCATAATCGTCGACTCCTCATCGAAGCTCGTAATTTATATAAATCTGAGACAATTCATATATTCTTCTACCTCACCCCATCCCCTCCGCCAGCGACCGGGCCAGCACATTCACCGAGTAAGGCTTTTTGATCACCCCGGAGAACCCATGGCTTTCAAAATCTTCAACGGCCGGGTCTTCGGCGTATCCGGAAGAGAGGAAGGCGACCACTTCGGGATCGATCCGGAGGAGGTGGTCCATGGTCTCCCGGGCGCCCATCCCCCCTTTGACCGTCAAATCGAGGATCACCGCGTCGAAGGGTTCGCCGATGGCGATGGCGCTGGCGTAGCGTTTAATGGCTTCCTCGCCGGACAGGGCCCGTTCCACGTCGTATCCCAAACGTCCGAGCATCTCACCCGCAACGTCCAGCACCATGGCCTCATCGTCCATGATGAGCACCCGGTCCCGTTTCAGGCCCCGATCCGCTATCAGCGGCGTGTCGAACCGTTCCGGGACGCTCCGTTCGACGGGCAGGTAGATGCAGACCACCGTCCCCTTCCCCGGCGTCGATTCCACCGCGATATGGCCGTGGTGTTTGGTGACGATGGAGTGCGTGATGGAGAGCCCAAGGCCCATCCCTTTCTGGGTGCCCAGGGATTTGGTGGTGTAGTAGGGATCGAAAATCTTTTCCAGCTCTGCCTCGGCGATCCCCCGGCCCTCATCCTGGATGGTGATTTTCAGATGGCGACCGTTGCTGATCAGGGAGGAGAGGGCGTCCGCCACCGTGACGTTCTCCACGTGGACACGGACGGTGCCGCCGCCGGGCATGGCCTCCACCGCATTGGTGATGATGTTGCCGATGGCCTGTTGCATCTGCCCCTCGTCGAAGGCCACTTCATACAAGTCTTCGCCGTGGGTGAGATGATATCGAAACCGGGGGCCGGGGACGGCCGAATCCAGCACCTTCCGCAGCAGCGAGACCACCGAATTCTTCCGCTTTACCGGCTCGCCGCCCTTGGCGAAGGTGATCAGCTTCTGGGACAGATCCTTTGCCCGGAGGCAGGCCGCCTCGGCTTTTTCGAGGGTCTCCATCAGCCGGCCCCCGCCGTTGGCGCTCATCTGGGCCAGATTGATGTTGCCCAGGACCGCCGTGAGGACGTTATTGAAATCGTGAGCAATGCCGCCGGCGAGGATGCCGATGGATTCCAGCTTTTTGGCCTTGAAATCCGCCTCTTCTTTCCGTCGTTTTTCCGTGACGTCCCGGGCCACACTGACGATTCCCGTCAACAGGCCCTCCTCATCGAAGACGGGATAGCCCAGTACGTAGAGGATCCGGTCGCCCTGCCGATCCACGACCTCGCCCTCCTGGATCGTCCGGGATTCGACCACCGCCTTGACCGGGCAGGCGTTGCAGATCCCGTCTGTGTGGCACATGACCTCATGGCAATGTTTTTCGGCCAGGGTCTCCCGGTCCACTCCGACATATTCGGCCGCACCCCGGTTGGCCCAGATAATGTGGAAATTTGGATCCTGGTAGGTGACGATTTCCGACATGGTGTCCAGCACGGCGGCTTTTTCCCGTTCGGAAGCCGTCAAGGCTTTTTCCGCCCGCCGCCGCTCGGTGATGTCGTGGATAATGGAATAGAGGAGCTGCCGGTTGTCCACCCGGATGGGGCCGCTGAACACTTCAACGTCCCGGACCTCGCCGCCGGCCAGTCGGTGCTGGAACAGGAAATGGTCCCGATTCTCAGACTGGGCCCGGGCCATCTCTACGAACACCTCGTCCCGCGCCAGCACATTGAGATCGGTGACGGCCATCTCTTGCAGGGTCTTTCGATCGTATCCGTAATAGGCGCATGCGGCCGGATTGGCATCAATGATGGCCCCGGTTTCCGGATCGATCAACAGCATCACCGTATGGTTGTTGTCGAAAAGACTTCGATACCGCCCCTCGCTCTCCCGGAGCGCCGCCTCGGCAGCCTTCCGGTCAGTGATATCATGCATCAGGGCCAGTATGTGGTCCAGGCCGTCGCCGGTCTCCAGCGCCGATGTGCAGATGCTCAGGATCCGACGTTGACCGTCCGCCCGGCAGATCTCCCATTCTTCCGCATCCAGGTCGGTTCCTTTCCGCATCCGGGCCATCCGGCCGGCGGCCCGTTCACGCACCCCCGGATCGGGGTAGACGGTCTGATACCAGCCGAGCCGGTTGATCTCTTCCATGGTGTATCCGGTGATCTCGGTCATCCGCGGGTTCCAGACCGTGAACCGGACAAAGGGATAGTCGGGGATTTCATGGCAGACGCAGAGGCCTTCGGCGGCCCGGTCGATGATGGTGCCGAGGAAAGAGTTGGCTTCCCGGTTTACGGACGCCGTCGGGTCACGGCGGCCATGCCGGAACAACCCTTTCCGGATGGCCCTTAAAATCCGGGGCGTGTCAGACGGCCTTCTATGGGAAGGTTCCACCGGCTTCATTTGAATAACCATTTATGATAATGGGAGAATCGACCCAAGAAAAATCGCATTTCCGATAGTGGTTCTGATCATAACAAAAGGTTTTCCCAAATGAAAGCGGTTTATGACGACGCATTAGACCTTGCGAATCCCTTCCGCCGATTGTATAAAAATTTGGAAGAGTGTGCTGAAAAATAAGGAGGACCATCCATGTCGGAACCGTATGATGTCATCATCATCGGCGGCGGCCCCGGGGGCATCGCCGCCGCGGTCAAAGCCCAGGAGGCGGGCAAATCTTATACAGTGCTGGAAAAAGGCCCCCGCCCGCTCCAGGGGATCATCGACTCCTATCCCAAAGGCAAAAAGGTCTACCCCACCATTCCGCGCTACCTGGAAGGTCCCTTTCCCATCGACGGGCTGACCCCGCCGCCGGAAAAGATTCCGGTGGAAGCTTATGTGCAGCAGGTGGAAAACTATGTCCAGTCGCGGCAGCTGAACATCCAATACGGCGAAGAGTACCAGGACCTGACCGAAGATCGATCCGGATACCATATTCGGACAGCCACCGGATCCTATGGGGCCCGCCATGTCATTTTCGCCTTCGGCAGCAATATTCCCAACGACCTGGGTATCTACGGCGAAGCCAAAACGGTTCGGCGGAACCTGGAGAACCCCCAGGATTACATCGGGATCACCACCCTCGTCATCGGCGGGGGCAACGCCGCCGCCGATGTTGTATCGGCCCTGTCCAAGGTGAAACGGGAAGGAAACGATGCCACGCCGGTCTATTGGGGGCATATCAAGGAGAAATTCGAGATCAACAAGGATACGGCCCGGGATCTGGGCGAAGAGATCCTGCTGGGGGGTCAGATCAAAATCCTGCAAGGGGCGGTCCCCAAGATCGGCGAGGTCGACGCCGAAGGGATCGACCGGCTCTACATCCACCAGAGCCCCGGCGCCCACGGCAGCGACGATGTTTTCATGTACCAGGGCATGAGCTTTCCCATGAAAAACGTGATCGCCTGCATCGGCACCCACGGCCCGTCGGCCATCTTCAACGGGATCAACTTGCAGCAGATCACCTGCACGGGCGAAATCTGCAAAATCGCCCGGGAAGGGGAACAGTTGCTGCTCCTGTCGTCCACCCTCCAGACGAGCCGTAAAGGCATTTACGCCATCGGCGGCTCCATCAGCCCTTCGTACATGGAAATCCAGCCGGATCGCACCATCCGGGAAAAACGCCACTCCAATTTGATCTTTACGGCGATTCAGGACGGGATTACGGCAATGGAGGGGATTCTGGCGGGATCCGCCGGGCCCGCCGGCGAAGCACCCGCCGAATGATCCAGAAAGAAAGGGCCATGCCGGCGAACACGATCAGAAAAAACACCTGATATTGTTTGGCTTCCTCCAGAAACGTGACCACCAGATATCCGAACTGATACCCCAGCCAACCGACAGTGGCCGCCCATGCCATCACGCCGATGGCGTTCAGGAGACAAAACTTGAGGGGAGTAAAGCCGCTGGCGCCGATCACAAAGGCCATCACGCTCCGGAGGCCGTACGTAAAATGAAGTCCCAATACCAGGGCATGATCGAACCGCCGCATCAGGCCGAAGACCTTCCGGGCTTTGACCTGCCACTTATGGCGCTTCTCCAGCAGCGCCATTCCCCGGGTCCGCCCCAGATAAAAGCAGCATTGGTCCGCCATGAATCCCCCTATAAACGCCGTGGGTATGATCCACTCCATTTCCAGATAGCCCTGGTGGGCCAGAACGGCGGCAGCCACGAGGAAAGATTCCCCCTCCACCAGCGTGCCGCCGAGCAGAAAGAGGTACCCGTAAGTTTTGATGAGGGTTTCAACGTCCACTTGTACCCGCGATCTCAGTCCACAATGTCGTTCGGATCAGGGCTCTCCTTTTTGACGAGAAAGACAAAGACCCCGATGAGGATCAGGTTCACCCCGGCGGTCAATACGAACCCCTTCTGAAAACCGATCGCCTCACAGACCTCCCCCATGACCGCCGAGCTGATCATCATGCCGGAATAGATACAGGTATTATACCCCCCCATGGCCATCCCCCGAAGCGCCGGCGCCACCGACTGGGCCACCAGCGCCCCGATGGAGGTAAAGGCCAGTGCCATGGCGCCGCCCAGCACCATGGCGAAAACAATGAAATGGACCGCGTTCCGGGAGGCCCCGAACCCGATCATGGCAAAGGCCAGCGCCGCCATTCCGGCGATCACCAGGACGGCCCGGTTGCCGACCCGGTCGCTCCACCGGCCAAACGGGATTCGCGACAGGGCATTGCACAGGCCCTGGGCGAAAAAGATCAGGCCGATGCGATCCGCCGTCAGTCCCTGCTCCTGGGCGTGGAGAGGGATAAAGCTGGTAAACATCCCCAGACCGAAGGTACCGCCGAGGGTGGCCGCCCAACACCCCACCAGGGGTCGGTTCCGCATCAGTTTCCCGAGGGTCTTCAGCAGGTCCATCCTCTCCCGTGCCGGCGGGCTCTCGGAGGGCGGCAAGCGCCACAGGAAGATGGCCAGGTTGAGCAACAGTACGCCGCCGGCGAACCAGAAGGCCGGGATAAAGCCCAGCCGATCCGCGAGAATGCCACCCGCCGCCGGGCCCAGGCTCATGCCGCAGAAAATTGCGGTGGTGTACCAGCCATAGGACCGCCCCAAATGCGTCACCGGAGAAATATGGGCCACGAAGGCCATCATGGTGGGGCCGAAGGCCGCCATGCCGACACCGAACATCAGGTACGCCAGGGTCAAGGTGGGAAAGGTTCGACAGATGCTCAGGGAAATCGCGGTGACGGCCAGGATCAGCATGCCCGCCCCGGCCAGGCGCTTCCGTCCCCACCGGTCCGACAGCAGTCCCATGGGCAGGGAGAGGGCCGCCGCCATGAGAAAAAACGCTGAATTGATGAACCCGATGCGGCCGGTGTCGATCCCCAGGGACTTGGCATAGAGCGGCACCACCGGCAGCCGGATGAGGGCCGCAAAATAGCATCCGAAGGTGAGGGCGCACAGAAGGACCAGCAAGCGGGTGTGGGATTCACCCATGGGGCGCATGAACGGTCAGGCGAACGGGACCTTTTTCCATCGTTGACACGGTCTCCACCCACGCCTTCATCCCGACCGCTTTGCCGTCCCGCCGCACCCGCCTGCAATCCCGTTCAAGTGTGTCCCTTTGGGAAGTGAGCAAATCCACCAGAACGCCGGATTCAACCCAGATGCCGCGTTCCAGGAACCGGGGACCCAGCTCCCGTACCAGCAGGTTGAACAGCTTGATGGTTACCACCCCCTCGTCATCCGATGCGCAGGCATCCGACGCCCGGTACGTAATCGTATCGCGGAACCCCGCCAGCACGCCGCTTCGCCGCATGGTGGCCCCCACAAGACCGGGCATGGCCGCCGAAAGGGCCAGCACCGCCCCCTCCGTCACCGCGGTTTGCGTCACATCGTCCACCGGATGACCGTCCAGAAAGACGGTCTGGATCCGGTTTTCGATATAATCGGGTTGAAGGCCCAGATCTTCGGTCAGAACGGCCTGTATGCTGCACCCCAGCCGGGTCCGGACCTGGAATCCCCGTTGCAGGAGCGGATAGAAGGGGATGAGGCCGGATGGGGTGGACAAGGTCAAATCGAATTCAACGCTATCATTCATGCCAGTCTCCTTTGCCCCCGTAGATACTATATATCGGTTCACGAGCCAACCCCGAAAACCGGAATCGTCATAACGGCGCCCGCAGCATTTATCGTCATAGATCACGGGAAACCGATTTTGGGTAATTTCAAATTCGGAAGCTTTTGCAGACCGACAAAACCGGCCTGCGGGCCTCAAACAGCATGAACTTGGGTTAATTGGCCCTACACGGTTCCGTGGCCTCCAGCGGGTCGTCCGGCCAGGAATGCTTGGGATAGCGCCCCTTCATCTCCTTTTTTACCGCCTCGTAACTGCCCGTCCAGAAGCCCTCCAAATCCTGGGTGATCTGGAGAGGCCGCCCCGCCGGCGAAAGCAGGTGAAGCAGAAGCGGCACCTTGCCCCCGGCGATCCGGGGCGTATTTGTGGCGCCGAACATTTCCTGGAGGCGCACGGCCAGTACCGGCGTTTCGCCCGAGGCGTAATCCACCGGGATTTTCGATCCGCTGGGGACAATAATGTGAGTGGGCGCCAGGTCGTCGAGGGCTTTTCGGTGTTCCCATGTGAGCAGGGCTGCAAGGGCGCCTTTCAGGTCCAAACGCTGGAGCTGCGTCTTCCGCGTGATCCCGCCGAGAAAGGGGAGGAGCCATTCGTCCAGCCGCGCCATCAGCCCCTCGCCGGACAAATCAGGCCAGTCCAGCCCGCCGGCGTCTTCCCTTTTCAGAAACATCACCCGGGCCCGCCAGTTCTCCAGCCGCCGGTGCCAGGGGAGGGATGACAGCCCCATCCGGCGGACGCCTTCCAGCATGGCGCCGGCCACTGCTGACGGATCGGGGTTCTGGATGGGGCGACGGCGCAGCACCAGTTCGCCGAACCGTTCCTCGAACCGGGCTTCCACCGCTTCCGTGCGGGGATTCCAGCGGATGGCCCCGGTTTCGCTGAACCGATCCGGCAGATGGGCCGCCAAGTCCTCGATGCAGACCGGAGCGGCCAGATGGATGCGGGCGTCGGGTCCCGCCCCGTCCAGTTCCGCGGCCACGATATAGTCCTCGGCCGCCAGGGGCTCGAAATCAGTGAACCGGGCGCCACGGCCGCCGGAAAGCTGGAATCTGGAATCCGACGGGGACCGGCGCTGCCCCACCCGGCCAGGATAGGCCAGGGCCAGCAGCGTTCCGACGTCCCGGTCCGCGTTATCGCCGCCGGCCGAGCGGTTTTTTCCGGCCGCTCCCTTCCGCAGCATCTTTTCCCAGCGATCCGCCTGGGCCCGGACGCGTTGCACGGCGGACAGGTTGGCCGACGCCCCCTTTGCCCGAAACGCCCTTCCCTTCCGCACCGCCTCGACCCGCAGGCGGATGTCGGCATCCTTTTCACCCGGCGGGAAATGCAGGATATCCCGCTCCTCCATGATGGCCGCCAGTTCGCAGGCCAGCCGCAATCTTCCCATTCCACGGGCCGACAACGCCATGTGGGAGAGGCGGGGGTGGAGGCCCATCCGGGCCATCTCTTTCCCATGGCCGGTCGCCCGACCGGCTTCATCCAGTCCGCCCAACTGGGTCAGCAATGCCCGGGCCGATCCAAAGGCGGCCTCGGGCGGCGGATCGAGCCAGGGCAGGCCGTCCGGAACGGATACGCCCCATACCGCCATCTCCAGGGCCAGGGGGGCCAGATCGGCGGACAGGATCTCCGGCGCCGAGTGGTCCACGAACCCCTGATGTTCCGCCTCGCCCCAGAGACGATAGCAGACGCCGGGGGACAGACGGCCGGCCCGGCCCCGGCGCTGATCCGCCGACGCTTTGGAAACCCGGACCGTTTCGAGGCGGCTCATGCCCGTGGCGGGGGAGAAGCGGGGAACCCGCATCCAGCCGGAATCCACCACTACCCGGATGCCCTCGATGGTCAGGGAGGTTTCGGCGATGGATGTCGCCAAAACGATTTTGCGATGTCCCGGCGCCGCCGGCCGGATGGCCCGGTCCTGGGCCGCCGGGGGCAGATTGCCGTAAAGGGGGGCTACGGAAATCCCCGAGCCGGCGAGCGGATCTTCCAGCAGCGCCGCCGTCCGCCGGATCTCGCCGGCGCCGGGCAGAAAGACCAGGACGGAACCCGTCTCATCCCGCACGGCCTGCATCACCGCGTCGGCCACCTGCCCTTCCAGCCGCCTGCCCCGCTGCAGGGCCGATGCATCCGGCGGCAGATACCGGGTGTCCACCGGAAAGCTTTTCCCGTGGCTTTCGATCACCGGCGCATCCCCCATGAGGCGGGCCACCGGCGCGCCCGACAGGGTGGCGGACATGACCAGGAGCCGGAGGTCTTCCCGGAAAACGGACCGGCTCTCCAGACAGAGCGCCAGCCCCAGGTCCGCCTGGAGGCCCCGCTCGTGGAACTCGTCGAAGATCACCAGCCCCACGCCGGAAAGTTCGGGATCCCGCTGGATCCACCGCGTCAGGATCCCCTCAGTCACCACCTCGATCCGGGTGGCCGGGCCCACCCGGCTCTCGAGGCGCACCCGGTACCCGGCGGTCCCGCCCACCGGTTCGCCCACCAGGTGGGCCATCCGCCCCGCGGCGGCCCGGGCCGCCAGGCGGCGGGGCTCCAGCATGAGGATCTTCCTCCCGGCGAGCCAGTCCGTATCCAGCATCGCCAGGGGCACGCAAGTGGTCTTTCCCGCCCCCGGCGGCGCGATGAGCACGGCCCCCGCCCTTTCCCTAAGGGCTTTCTGCACGTCCGGGATGACCGGGATGACCGGCAGGTGCGCTGTTTCCTCCGGATGCCAGATTGTCCCGCAGTGCGTTCTGTTCATCAGGTCCCTTCTGGCGATGGCACTTTCGGCATTTAAAAAATAGAGATCCCGGAACCGCCGTTTGATGCGTTTCCAGGATCTTGTCGAGCAGACGGCGCATGGCGATCATGCGGTCTCGATCATGCCATGGGGCGCCGCTCTTCAGCGGGCGATGTCAGGAGAACTTGCTGGCCAGGTTGTTGTCGATCACATAGATGCAGACCTCCTGGGCCCCCTGTTCGGTGTAATCGTACTTGTTGCAGAGGTTGTTGATGAGAAAGGAGACATCGTCGCGGATCCGCTTGTCGTAGGTCTTGAAATCCTCTTCTTTGTAGTCTTTGATGGCCTGGCGGAAATTCTCGTTTTCCAGGAACGGATCCAGGACCTTCTCTTTGAGATTGTAGACGTATCGTTCATAGAGTTCCTTGAAGAGATCGGTCTTTCCGATGGGTTTTCCCTCCACCAGCATCTCCTGGGTCAGGGTCCGGGAGGTGTACTCTTTCTGGGTTTCCGCGCGAAACGCCAGTCGCCGGTCGCTGAAAATGACCGCTCCCAGGAGGCGGTTTTCGATGCTCTCCAAAAACGCTTCGGTGATTTCGAGCTTTTCGCCGGTGTACTTGCAGGTTTCCACCGAGCCGAATTCGAAATTGACGGCGAACAGGTAATTCTGGATATCCCGGGCGATCTGTTCTTCGTTGTAGTAGTAGAGGGATTCCTTCACTTCCTGGAGAATGGTGTAATCGTACATTCGCTGGAGGGCCTCCAGGATCCCGTCCGGGATCGACTCCCCCAGGTCCTTGCGGGTTTTGGTGAAGTAACTGATCAGGTGGGACATGCTGATGAGCCGCTTTTCACGCCCGTAGGTAGAGAAGAAATCATTAAAAATTTTAATGGCGTCCCGACCCGAAAAGCCTTTCTCCCCCTCGTTTTCCGATTCGGCGATGATCTTCCGGCGACGCTTGGCCGTGAACCGTTTCCGGTCTTCCTCATTGAGCCAGGTGGGGATAAAACCCGTATAGATCTCCATCTTGAGGAGCAGGAGGTTTTCGTCGCAGTAAAGCCGGTATTTCCGGGGGTCGCCGATCCATTCCAGCAGGGCCTCGGACCGGGTACTGAGCCGCGAAGCGATAATGACCCGGGCGAAATTGTGGAGGACCCGGGGCAGAAAATTGCCGTCGATGTGGCGGCCGAAGATATTCCGGTAGATCTCCACCTCGGTCTTGATATCCAGCACATAGGGGATCTTGATGTATTCGATGCGGTCGGAAAAGGATTGGATGTCCTGGATGTTCTTTTTGTCTTCGGGGTTCATGAGGGCCATGAACAGGGAATTGACGGTCTCTTCGATGTCCTCCACCTTGTGGACCCCTTCGGAGATGATGTTGTGGAGTTCGATGAGCCGTTCGATGTTGTGGGACTTGATGTCCATGAGGGCGTAGATGCCGTTGTTGGTTTTGGCATATCGGGAGAAAAGATATTTCACCTGATTGCTGTCCCGCAGGAGCATGTTGATCCGCCGCTGGAGCATGGGGTTGCTCAGGAAGACCTGCCGCATGGGTTTGTCGCCAGGATTGAAGACGCTGATACCCTCCCCGAGCCGCCGGTTGAACCGGTAGGGGCGGGCGTAAAGCATTTTGAAGGCCTCCTGGGAGCTTTTCAACCGGTTGAGGAGGGCCTGGTAGAGGGAGGAACAGATGGTGCAGGGTTTGTCTTTGAAGATCCATTCGTATTCTTTGTCCGTGAACAGCTTCCACTTGAATTCATCGTTGTCGAACAGGTCGTCGAAAAGGGACCGCCGAAATCGCTTGGGGATCATCAGAATCGGATGATCGTGGCTGGGACAGGGGACCTCCACAAAGTCTTCGGTGAGATGGTAGAGTTCGAAATCTTCAGGCAACCGGTCTTCCTGGCCGGATGCCGATGGGGTGTCGTCGGTCATCGGATCGTCCGTTTCCGGCCGGCCGTTGGGTCCCATATTGCCCAGGAGCTGGGAAATTTGCTTCATGAGCGGGACGTCGTTTTCCACTCCGCCGCCAAGGGTGCGCCGGTCCAGGCGCCACACTGCCTCGTAGCGCATCCCTTCTTCCAGATTCGCATACGTCTCGAATTTTTTCAGGAGGTTGTTGAGAAAAGTGCTCTTGCCGCAACCCGGCGGGCCGTCGAAAATATAGATCTTGTTCTGCTGGGCCCCGCGTTTCAGGGCTTCGATATGGCCGATAAAGCGGTTGGCGAAAAGGCGGTCGGCAAAAAAGGGATGGTCCGAATCCTCCACAAAGAGCCGGGTACAGTCGTAGAACACATAATTGATGCTTTCGGGATCCCCCGGATATTCATCCACGCCGCTGCCGACGTAGTGCTGGATCATGTCGTGGAATACCTGAAACACGTTGCGCAGGACATCGGCCGGCTTTTCGCTGAGGATTCTCAAAAAGGAGTCGAAGGGGATCGGATCGGACTGTTCCCGTTCCTTCATGTTGCGGTTGAGCTTTTCCATCGCCTTGTTGATGCTTTCCATCCTGTCACGCACCCCTAATCTGAAAGAATTGTCTTGGACAGTTTCCGGTCTTCCATGGTGTAGAGGACCCGCTGCCATTTGACCTCGTAGTCCTCCCGTTCCGGCCGGGGCTGGAAGGGCAGTCCCGGGACCATTCCGATGGGCGGCCGCGGTGGTTCGGCCATCGTCACCACCTCGCTGGTCTCCAGGTTGACCGGGCCGCCCCACAGGTATTCGATGCCCATCATCGTATTGGGAATGAACTCCTTGACCAGGGGATACCCCTCAAACACATGGTTCAGATAGAGGGTGCCCTCCGCCGTCTTGCCGGGATCGATCCGGATGGCGGGCGGGTGGTACAGGCCGTCGATGATCATTTGGCGGTAATCCTCGGCCTTCCGGCTCTTGACGAAATATTCCCATACCTGCTTTTGGCGATTGAGACGCCGGCCCGCCACAAAGAGTTGGTTCCGGTTGATGAAATCCTGGTCAACGAAAGTGTTGACGAAGCTGAAATCGGAAAAGGTCTCCCGGATGCGAAAGATGAAATCCAGCCCCTTCAATGGAGCCTCCCCCGCGTCGAATTTTTCCCGTTCCAAGGCATCCAGCAGCTTGCGAAACTGGAAGGAATACTTGCCCTTGTCGCCCATCTCCTCGAGGTAATAGAACAACCGCATCCCCAGCGCGTAGGGGTTGAGCCCCACCCGGGGCATGGCGGTCACGCCGGCGTTGACCCGGGCAAAGGCCACCTCGTGCCCATCGATGCGATCGTCTTCCAGAAAGAGCGTTTCGTGCCAGTAGCTGGCCCACCCTTCGTTCATGATCTTCGTCCGGATCTGGGGCTGGAACACGAGGGAGGTCTTTCGCACCACCTGGATCACCGATTTCATCCATTTGTTCTCCTCCTTGTTGAGGAAATCGGAATGCTCCAGGAGGTATTCGGCCAGGTCCAGCTTCCGCCGCGATTTTTTTTGGAGATGCTTCTGGAAGATCGATTCGAATTCAGGATGTTTCCGACTCACCTCGGCGAAAAAGGTCTCCTCCCCCACGTCGCCGAATTCTTTCAGGCATTCGTTATACCGGTTGATCTCTTTGATATAATCGCCGATCCGCACCTTTTTTTCCGACTGGAGAAAGACATCGAAATAGAAATCGAGCCGTTTTCCGATGCGGGTCGCCGGGGGCTGGTCCATCCGGGACAACTCGGTATGGTAGCCCACCAGGTTGTCGATGGACCGGGCAAATTCGATCACATAATCGACCCACCGCCCTTTTTCAGAGCGGAGCCTTGCGATCAGCCGCTTGTCCGCCAGGGCCTGACCGGCGAAATCCATGTCCCAGGTATGGCGGAAATAGAGGTTGTTCTGGAAAAAATCGATATGGCCCAGTACATGGTAAAAGATCATCACGTTGAGCCAGTCGGGGTTGTTGTCGTTGTAGAAGGAGATGGCCGGTCGGGTGTTGATGACGGTTTCGTAGGGGTTGCTGGGGTAGAGTTCGTATTTTCCCCGCTCCTTGAGCACCTCCACGTCATGGACCCAGTAGTCGTAGAGGGTGGGGATCATCATCTTGGGCGACAGCTCCAGCAGATCGCGGTTGGTGACGATGTATTCGAGGGTCTCGTCTCCGAAGCGCAGCCCCGCATCCCGGGCCCGCTCTTTGCACCCCTCCATGATGGTTTTGGTGTGCTGATCGATCAGTTCCATACGCGATGCCCTGTCCTTTGGGGATGACCGGCCGTCAGGCGGCGGTGGCGACCCTTTCCGTGGAGATCAGCCGTTTGATCCCGTCGATGAGACGGGACTCGTCGGCCTCCTGCCCCATGACGTCGAGTCGGAGCAGGTCGGGGTGCTGATCCAGCAGGCCGGAGTTTTTGAGATAGCGTTCCACCTCGGTGCCGCCCCGGCCGTGCTCGACGATGGAGATGCCCACCCGGTTGGCCACTTCGAGCATTCGATTGAGTTCGGGAAGGGCCTGTTTCCCATCGGTGTCCCAGTCGTCTCCGTCGGTGCCGTGGAAGATATAAATGTTGTAATCCTGGTAGAGGCTCTCCTCCTGGATGATCTCGTTAACCAAACGGTAGGCCGAAGCGACCTGGGTGCCCCCCGCCACCTTGGAGTTATAGTAGGTATAGAAATCGGGCACTTCTTTGGCCTCGGTGTCGTGGAGGATGAACCGGGTCTCCACCTGTTTTTCGTACTGGTACAGGAGCCAGCTGTAGATGAGCACATGCTGGCCCACCACCAGTTCCGTGGGTTTTCCCCACATGGACCCGGAATAGTCCCGAAGGAAGAAGACCATGGCCTGGGATTCGTAGTCCTTTTCACGGGACAGAATCCGGTAGATCTTGTCGTTGGGCGAAATGATGAAATTGGAGGGATCGATACTCTCGGGGGCCTCGGATCCGGGGCCCCGGCCCAGGGCGATGTTGGTCTCCAGGAGTTTCCGCAGGGTGGCCTTTTTGTCCAGCAACTGGCCGAACCCCTGGTGCCGGTCGGTCATGTCGTAAGTGTACCGGGTCAGGGACCGTTTTTTCCCCTTGTCCTGGAGGTTGGGCAGCTCGAATTTCTCGGTCAGGATTTTGCCCAGGTCGTAGGCGTTGGACTCCATCTCGTGGGGGCCGCCCTCGCCCTGGCCGGGGCCCGCGCCCGATTCGCCTTCTTCACGAATCGGCTGCTCGCCGATGACCTCGCCTTCCTCCCCTTCGCCGCTCCCCCCGGCGTCCCCCTCTTCTTCCGGGGGTTTGATGGCGTCATGGATGAACTTCTCCTCCACCGTGCTGGGAACGACCACCACCTTGTCCTTCCCGCCCTTGCCCGGTTTGATGAGCCGGCCCACCCGGATTTTCCGGGGAAAGCCGTCCTTTTCCCGCAGCTTGTCGCGCTCCAGCAGCTCGTCGAGGGATCGGAGGCAGGTGGTGTAGGAGGCAAGGGGCGGGGGCATCCGCTGGAGAAAGGGGAGATCGGCGAAATCGTAGATCCGGTTCCCGGTGCTCGGCCCTTCGGGATAGGGAATCTCGTGGTCGCCGTCGTCATGGAGTTCCGCGAGGATGACCTCTTCCTGATCGGGGGTCAGGCCCCGGGCTTTGAGGCGTTCGTATAGGTTGTGTCGGTTGTCTTTCATGTTGGCCACCCTTCAAGGGCAAATTGGCGCCTTTATTTCTCATCCTCCTGCGTGCAGAAATATTCGATGGTCTTCTGGGCGCAGGTGCGGCAGTAGTTGAGCTTGCTGAGCATGGTCTCGATCATCCGGTCGTAGAGCTTTTGGTTCTCCTCGTTGGTCCGGTTGGCCAGGGCGCCGATGAGGGAGCCGGCGCCGGCGATGTCGGATTTGAGCCGCACGTCGGTGACCGCCTTGACCAGTTCCAGGTTGTCCATGAAGTCGTAGTTGGGGTCCACCGAAATCTTCTGGCCGTAAATTTTCCGGATGGAGGTCCGGAAGGTCTCCCGCTGCTCTTCGGTCTTGAGCCCCAGCCGCTCCTCCACGCTCTTGATGTACCGCTCGTCCACCTTGAGGGCTTTGAGTTCGCCGGTCTGGGGGTCCTTATACTTCCACATCTTGTCCGGACCCAGGTTTTCGGCGTCGATGCCGATGATCATGTTGACGTAGTTCATCACGTCCTTGCGGATGGCCAGGGGCTCGTCCATGTAGGCGTTGAACATCTCCGTCATGATCCGCTCCCGGTAGAGCCCCTTGGCGATTTTCAAATCCTCCAGGTACTTGGCCCGGTTATTGGCATCCGGCACATAGTCGAGGATGATCCGCTCCAGGGACCCGTAGATGTCGTAGGCGAACATGCACCGCCCTTCGTTGGTCTCGGAGCTTTCGATGAGCAGCTGCAGGGCCCGGCCCAGGTTCCGCTGGCCCAGCCCTTTCTGGCCGAACCGCTTGGTAATGTCGGGCTCCTGGTTGAGGGTATCGATCACCTCGGCCAGGGTTTTGATGCTCTTCTCACCGGCCACTTCGCCGGCCGCCAGTTTCAGGGTCTCCACCGGCGTGAGTTTTTCCGACCGGGGGAGCCGGGAGAGGACCACGGCCGCCGAGGCCGCGTAGTTGAGGTTGGGGTCCTGGTGGAGGTCCTCCCGGGTAAGGGTGGTCCGGGCCTCGGAGCCGATGCTGTAGGCGGTCAGGTCCTTTTGGAGTTTGTAGTTGGTGTTGTGGGAGACATAGCAGATCCGGCACCGGTCGACGATGGGGGCTTCTTCTTTTTCCGCCAGAAACCGGTTGAACTCCGAGTTGTTGGAGGTGGCAATGATCAGGGTGTCGATGGGCCACTTATAGCCGTCCATCTCGATGTTCCGGTTCTGGATCACCCCCAGGTAGACCTGGACCAGGTCTTTTTTGTTCTTGTAAATTTCGTCGCTGAAGTGGATGCCGCCGCCGGCCACCCGGGCCAGGGCGCCCCGCCGGAGATCGAACCGGTAGGGATTATTGACGTCGGTGATATGGAGGAGCCGCTGAATCGATTCTTCCCCCAGCAGGTCCACCGCCGAGGAGGTGATCTTGTCCTTGGCCGAATATTTGCCGGTGATGGTCCCCAGGCTTTCGGTCAGGGGGACCGGCAGGATCTCCACCATCTTGAGCATCTCGTCCAGATTGTCGCCCGTGTGGTTCCGGATGTCGTTCCAGATAAAGCCGGAACACGCCCCAAGAGGCCGGTAATCTTCCCACATCGTTTCGATCTCGTCATCGGAAAAACCATAGGTTTCGACCAGATAACGTTTGCTGTCGTCGGGGTCGTCCATGAGGTTCATGGCCAGAATCATGGGGTCTTCGTAGGTCTGGGATTCGATGACGGAGATCCGGCCGTATCCCCCGATCCCGTCCATGCCAGTAAAGCGGAAGGTGTATTTCCGGTTCTCCGGCGTGGTGAGAAACGAGCGGTATCTGGCGCAGAGAAAATCAACAAAAAAGGTCTTGCCGTTGCCGGGCTCCCCCACCAGGACGTAAGCCATTTCCTTTGACGACCCTCCTTCGGCGGCGTCCTTCACATAGGAGACGAAGCTGTTGATCTCGTCGTACATGCCGATGACGTGCTTTTTCCCGGTCCTGAAGATGGAAAAATCATAGGTGGTCTTCCCGTTGACCACGACTTTTTCGATATCGCTTCCCAGGATCATCCGGGCCACGCCTTTGAAGGCGTTTTCAAACCGGCGCTGGCCGGACTTGACGGAAGCGATGTGATCGTGAAGGGTTCCGAAGTGGTTGGCGGCCATTTTTCCTCCCGTTGATGTGACGTGAAGGGCTGTTTGGACCTTCAGCAGGGATAAAGAGTTAAGGCGTCGTAAAAGAAGAGAAAGACAGGTCTACAACTGGGGTTGATTATATCATTCCACAGCGGAAAAGCAAACTGAAAGCGCGGCTTTTCGCGGAAGGACGCTGCGGCGGGTGCGGCGTGTTTCGGGCGGGACGGAGAAATCGAAAAGGATGCGGAGCGCCCGGGATGGGGCGCTCCGCGTCACAGGCGGACGCCGGGGACCGGGCTATCCGGCCTGAGCCGCCTGGGTCGGTTCGATTTTGATCTCCACGCGCCGGTTCCGCTGACGCCCGGCCGCGCTGTCGTTGGGCGCGATGGGCATGGTCTCGCCCAGCGCAACGGTTCGGATCCGGGTGGGGGCAACGCCTTTCTGGACCAGCAAGTTTTTCACGGCGTCCGCCCGGCGGCGGGACAGCGTCATGTTGGAGGTCTCACTGCCGACGTTGTCCGTGTGGCCTTCCACGACAATCCGGGTCTCGGGATATTTCTGGAGCACATCGGCGATGCGGTCAAGCTGACTTTGCAGCCCCGGTTGGACCACGGCGGACCCGGTGGCGAAGGTCACATCGCCGCGGAGGGTCACGGCCAGGAGATCTCCCTCGCGCCGGACCGTCGCCGCCCGCTCCGCTTCGTTTGCAGACTGGACGGCCGCCAGTTCCCGGCGCATCTCCTCTTCCTGCTTGTCCATCATGTAGCCGACGCCGGCGCCCGCCGCCGCACCGGCCGCCGCGCCGATGGCGGCGCCCCCGACGGTCGATTCGGTATCGCCGCCCATGGCCTGCCCGGCAATGGCGCCAACGGCGGCACCGCCGATGGCACCGACGGTCGCCCCTTTGCCCGTTTTGGTTTGAGGACCCGCACAGGCGGTGAGTGAAAACGCCACGACCGATACCAGCAGCAGATATCGCTTCATCGTTGTCTCCTTTCCATTTGCGGTTGTTGGCGAACGGCCCCAAAGGGCCGCACCGATACTCTGCATAGTAAGGACGGTGGGAAGGAAATGTCAAATCGAATTTCCCGCCGGGGGCTTGCCAATCCGCTGTCATTTCTGATATAAGGCGATTCTGGACTTACGAGAAATCGGCGACTATCCGGCGCAAGCCCATGGACCCCGGAAATGAACAGGATTGTGGACTGATGAGCGATACCGATACCCAACTGACGGACCTGCTGCCCCTCCAGGAATGGGCGGCTTTCGAAAATGAGATCTACGACGCAACGGGCCTGGAGGCGTCGGTCTTCAATATCAAAGGCATCCGGATCACCGACAACAAGAAGTGGGCCAACCGCCTCTGCCCCGAGATCAAGGCCACCGACAAGGGCCAGGCCTTCATCTGCGCCGTGGCCCACATGAACCTGGCCGAAATCGGCCGGCAGACCGGCGAACCCGTCATCGAAGAATGCGATGCCGGCCTGGTCAAGCTGGTGGTGCCCATCATCGTCAACGGCGAGTTCATCGGCGCCTTCGGGGCCTGCGGCCTCATGCTGGAGGACGGTGAGGTGGACAGTTTCCTGGTCAACAAGATCACCGGGATCGATGAAGAGACGGTGGACGCCCTGGCCCCGGATGTCAAAACCATCTCCCAAGAGGCGATGGAAACCCTCCGGGACCAAATCCAGGCCCGCATCGACGGCATCATCGCCGATTATGTCAATCCCAACGCCTAAGGAGACGCCATGACCCGCCTTTCGGACAACCTGGCCGGCAAAACCGTCGCCGTGATCGGCGGCGGCGTTGCCGGGCTCACGGCGGCAAGGGACCTGGCCCGCCTCGGGGCCGCGGTGGCCCTGGTGGAAAAATCCGACGTTCTGGGGGGCCACGCCGCCGGATACGGTTGCAAAGCCGCCGGCGCCTGCGTCAAATGCGGCGCCTGCATGGTGGAAGAGGCGGTCCGCGATGTGGAAGCCGCCCCCGGCATCGAGGTCCACCGGCACCGCACCCTGGACACCGTCCGCCGGGACGGCCGCTTCACCCTGACCCTGGCGCCGGTAGCCGACGCCGCACCGGCGGCCGTCGAGGCCGACGCCGTGGTCCTGGCCACCGGGTTTGCCCCCTACGATCCCCAGGCCCAGCCCTACGGCTACAACCAATTCCCCAACGTCGTCACCAACCTGGAACTGGAAGCCATGATCCGGAGAACGGACGGCGTCGTCCGCCCCTCGGACAGCGCGCCACCGGACAAAATGGCCTTTTTCCAGTGCGTGGGCAGCCGGGACGCCAAGCTGGGCCACCTCTGGTGCTCCCAGGTCTGCTGCGGGTCGGCCCTGCGCATGGCCCGGTGGATCCGGGCCCGCCGCCCGGAAACAGAGACCGTGTTTTTCTACATCGATATCCAGACCTTCGGCAAGGATTTCGAGATTTTTCACAAAGAGGCCACAGACGAAATCCGGATGATCCGGAACCTGCCCGCCGATCTCTATCCGGCCCCGGAAGACCGGCTCAAGGCCATCTATTTCGACCCGGAAACCCGGAAACCCCAGGAGGCGGTCTTCGACCTGGTGGTCCTGTCCATCGGCCTGATGCCCGGCCCCGACAACCCGGCGCTGTCGACGCTGCTGGACGCCCCCTTGACCGAAGACGGGTTTCTGGCCGGCCCCACCGGCGGCGGCGTATTTCCCACCGGAACGGCCCTGGGGCCCATGAGCATCCCGGACGCCGTCCGGAGCGCGGAAAAGACCGTCCGGGACGTGATCCGATATCTGGAGGCAAGCTAATGGCGACTGACAGCACCAGCGCACCACCGGCAGACAACGGCACAGCGGACACCGTCCTGATTCTGGGTGACTCGGCCTGCGCCCGGCGCATCGAAGAGGACCTGGCGGCCCGGGGGATATCGGCGGTCCGGGAAACGGCCGAGGCTGCCGACTGCCGCGGCGGCATCGGGGAATTCACCGTCGTTTTCCGCGGAAACGGCGAAACCCGGCGGCAGCGGGCCGCCGCCGTGATCATCGCCGGGGACGGCGAGACCCGGCCCACCCATGAAGATCTGGGACTCACCCTTTCGCCGGCGGTCCGGCCCCTGTCCGACATCCAATCCGATCAACTCCCGGACCCCCTGGAAGACGGCAGCGGGTCGGCGGTCTTTCTCCACGGCCTGACCTGGGAGCCGCCTCCGGCGACAGCCGAAGCGGTCATGGACGCGGCCATCGCCCTGGCCCGGGACCGCGGCATCAGGGCCTACATTCTCACCGCCAACCTCAAGGTGGCCCGCAACGGCCTCGAAAAGCGGTACCGTCAGGCCCGGGAGGCCGGGGTGGTCTTCGCCAAGTTCACGGAGACCCGGCCGGAGGTCCAACAGACGGCCTCGGATGTCCGGATCCGTTTTACCGACGAGGTGACCCGGAAGGTCTTCACCCTGACCCCCGGACTGACGGTGGTGGACGGGCGGTTCGTGCCGTCCCCCGCCGTAACGGACCTGGCGGCTGCGTTCCGTCTCCACCCCGACCCCGCCGGTTTTCCCCAGGCCGACAATGTTCACCGGCTCAGCGTCCACACCAACCGCAAGGGGGTTTTTGTCGCCGGCCCGGCCCGGGGTCTTATGGCCGAGGACGACCAGTCGGCCGACGCCGACGCCGCGGTTGCGGCCGCCATCGCGGTCCTGGAAGGGAAGGTCCCGGAGGCGCCCCAGCGGGCGGAGATCAACCGCAACCAGTGCGTGCGCTGCTTCACCTGCTACCGCGTCTGCCCCCACCGGGCCGTTCTCGCGTCATCCACCCGGCTGGATGTGATGCCGGCGGCCTGCGCGGGGTGCGGCATCTGCGCCACCGAATGCCCCCGGGGGGCCATCCGCTTCGATCCTTACGCCCCGGCCGAGATCGCCCGGCAGATCGGGGCGGCCCGGGAGGCAGAGGCCGGGACGCCGTTCACCGTGGCCTTCCTGTGCAGCCGCTCCGCCGTCCCGGCACGGGATCTGGCCGCAGCCAGCGGATGGGCCGCCCCGGACGGACTGATGGTCATCGAGGTCCCCTGCGCCGGCGCCCTCTCCACCGAACATCTTTTCGCCGCGCTCCGGGCCCGGGCCGACGGGGTCCTGGTCCTGAGCTGCCATCCGGACAATTGCAGCTCCCAGGAAGGGACCCTCAACGCCCGGCGGAAAGTCGAGGAGTGCCGGTCCTTTCTGGCGGGTGTCGGCGGGGCCGCGGACCGGATCGCGTCGGCCACCCTGGCCGCCAACATGGGGGCCGGGTTCGTCCGCATCATGGCGGATTTTCAGAAACGGATCGCCGGACTCGGCGGTTCTTCATAACGTTTAACAGGCAACGAGGTTCCCATGACCGATACCGACGCGGCCAACGCCGCACCACTGGACCGATACGATCACGCCCGGTTCCGGGACTGGTCCTGCGACCAGGATTTCTGCGTCACCTGCGGCCTCTGCGCCAGCGCCTGCCCGGCCTCGGGGATCGACGACTTCGACCCCCGGAAACTGGTCCGCATGGCGGCCCTGGGCATGGAAGACGAGATCATCGAGGCCCGCTGGCCCTGGATCTGCACCATGTGCGGCAAATGCGAAAACCTTTGCCCCATGGACATCCACATTCCGGCCCTGGTCCGCAACATCCGTTCCCTCCGGGACCGGGACGCGGTGCCGGGGATCCTCCACAAGGGCCTGGAAGCGGCCATGCAGTCGGGCAACAACCTGGGGCTGCCCCAGGAAGATTTCGTCTTCATTTTAGAAGACGTGGCCGAGGAGATCGCCGAGGAGCCCGGCTTCGGCGGCTTCAAGGTCCCCATCGACAAAAAGGGGGCCAACCTGCTGACCACCATCCACAACAAGCTGGTCAACACCCACACCGAAGACCTGAAGCACTGGTGGAAGATCTTCCACGCCGCCGGCGAGGACTGGACGGTCAGTTCCGTCAACTGGGAAGGGACCAACTGGGGCTATTTCACCGGCGACGACGACCGGATGAAGGTCATGGTGGACCGGATCGTCGAGCAGATGGAGCGGCTGGAGGTGAAGAACCTCATGTGGCCCGAATGAGGGCATGCGTATCTCTCGACCAGGTCTGGTCTCCAAAAATGGCATCCCGAGGTCTTCGACAAATACGGGTTCGTGACGGTCTTCGACCTTCTCATCGACTATATCCAATCCGGCCGGGTCCGCATCAACAAGTCCAAATACGCCGGGGTCCGCGCCACCTACCACGACCCCTGCAACTACGGCCGCCGGGCCGAGCAAATGTTCGGCAAGGGGTTTTTCGACGAACCCCGGTGGATTCTGAGCCAGTGCGTGGAGGACTGGGTGGACCTCCACCCGACGGCCCAGCGGCAACTGTGCTGCGGCGGCGGGGGCGGCGCCCTGACCACGGGCTACAACGACGAACGGATCCACTACGGCGGACGGAAAATGGATCAAATCCGGGCCGCCGGCGCCCGGATGATCGTCGTGCCCTGCCACAGTTGCCACGGCCAGCTGAACAACCTGAAGTCCCATTATGAGTTCGAAAATCTGACCGTCAAATATTTGTGGGAACTGGTGGCCGACTGCCTGATCGTCTGATTCGGGTCCTTTGATTCGGGCGGCCATGCCGCCGCCGCACAACAGGAGCGCCCGCCATGCGTTGGTTGTCCCTTTTCCTCGCCCTTCTGACGGCGCCGGCCGTCGTTCCGGCCCGGGAACCGATCCACATCGGCCTATCCCTGGGCCTCACCGGCAAATACGCCGAGATGGCCCGCATGCAGCAGCGGGGCTACCGGCTCTGGCAGGACCACGTCAATGACGCCGGCGGGCTCCTCGGCCGCCGGATCGGACTGACCGTCATCGACGACAGAAGCGACCCGGAAACCGCCGCCGGGATCTACCGCCGGCTCATCACGGAAGACAGGGTGGACCTGGTCTTCGCCCCCTATTCCAGCGGCATCACCGCCAAGGCGGCGACGGTGGCCGAAACGCACCGGTACCCCATGCTGGCCTCAGGCGCTTCCGCCGACAGCCTGTGGGACGGCGACCGCCGGTTCCTGTTCGGCGTCTACACCCCCGCCCGGGCCTATGCCGTCGGATTTCTGGAGATGCTCCTGCGCCACGGCGTGGCCGACATCGCCATCGTGGGGGCGGACGACGCCTTTTCGGGCAGCATCGCCGAAGGGACCCGGACCTGGGCCCAGCGGTTCGGGTTCGACGTCAAGGAGGTGCAGACCTTCCCCAAAGGGACCCGGGATTTGACCCCGTTCGCGGAAAAGGCCCGGACGTCGGGGGCCCGGGCCCTGGCGGTCTGCGGCCACTTTAACGAAGCCGTGGACATGCGCCGGGCCCTGGACGCCGCCGGCTGGCGGCCGGCCGCCTATTTCGCCTCGGTGGGGCCGGTGCTCCCGTCCTACAGCGAAACCCTCGGGCCACGGGCCGACGGCACGTTCTCCTCTTCCCAGTGGGAGATGCTCACCGCCGACAAGTTCCCCGGCGGCCGGCGGTTCGTGGACGATTTCAAAGCCGCCTGGGACGTGGATCCCTCCTACCACGCCGCCTCCGCCTATGCGGCGGGCCAGATCCTGGCCAAGGCCGTCCGGCAGGTGGGGAAGATCGACCGGGAGGCCATCCGCAACGTCCTCCAGAACCTGGACGCCATGACCATCATCGGCCGGTACGGCGTGGACCGGACCGGGCTCCAGATCCGCCATTTTCCGCTGATCGTCCAGTGGCAGGACGGCAAAAAGCAAGTGGTCTGGCCCAGGGAATTCACCACCGCGGCCCCCCGGTTCGGCAGAGGACGGACTTCTGAAACGGTTCAATAAGCTACAGTTCCGGATCGTCTTTCCCGTCGCCCTCTTTACCCTCATTCTCGCCGTCGGCCTCTACTTTTTCGTCATCGATCTCGTCCGGGATTTTGTCGTCTCCGACATCAACAAGGACATGCGGTGGAACGCCCACGCCATCTACAATATCTGCAACGACAGCCTCGACGAACTCCTCCATGAAGGCAAAGTGGCCGACGCAATTTCGGTGCGGATCGAGCAGGCCAGGACCCTGGGGGAGATCGAATACTTCGGCCGCCGGTACGACCTGGCCGTCCTCGTTCACACGGAAAACCCGATCCGGACCCTCCTGGCCTTCGACACCCCCGAGGATCCCCGAAAAGGCCACCCGGCCGCCGGACCGGCCAACCAGGTCCACACCCACCGCATCGACGGCAAAACCTTCTATTCCTACCATTTCGATTTCGACCCCTGGGAATGGCGGATCATCGTCTCCAAAGAAGCCGCCTTTTACGCCTCCCTCCACAACGCCATCTACCGCGCCTACGCCGCCATGGGGGTGCTTCTCCTTTCGTCGGTCCTCATCGTCGTCCTCATCAACCGCTGGGTGAAAGGGCCCCTCAACGCCATCGTCGAACGGCTCAAAAAGGAACAACTGCCCCAATACAAAGGGATCGAGGAATTCGAGTTCCTCAGCGGCGCCATTTCCGAGATGATGACCGCCATCAAGGACAAGAACGCCTGGATCCAGCGGCTCATCTCCACCGTCGGCGCCATGATCATCGTCTCCGACGCCCAGGGCCGCATCGTGCTGGTCAACCGGAAATGGGAGGAGGTCACCGGCTGGACCCAGGAAGAGACCCTGGGCCGATTCCTATGGGAGGTCTTCTCCTTCGACGCCATGGGCGACCTCGTCCGGCAGTATCTCCGGGACCCCTTAAAACACCCGGACAAGATGTCTTTTGAAGGCGAAATTGTGCGGAAAGACGGCGGACGGGCGGCGGTCCTCTGGAACACCGCCACCATTTTAGACGACAGCGGCGCCGTGAAATGGTTCATCGGCGCCGGCATCGACATCACGGCCCGGAAAAGGGCGGAGGCGGAACGGCGGCGGCTCGAACAGCAGTTGCGCCAGTCCCAGAAAATGGAGGCCGTGGGCACCCTGGCCGGCGGCGTGGCCCACGAATTCAACAACATGCTCCAGGGCATCTCGGGCCACGTGCAACTGCTGCTGCTGAAGAAACCGCCCGACGATCCTGACCGGCACAACCTCGAAGCCATCGACAAAACCGCCGTCAAGGCGGCCGAGATGGTCCGGCGGCTCCTGACCTTCAGCCGGAAGGTGAAAGTCGATCTGCTGCCGGTGGATCTCAACGAGGTAATCGAAAACACCGTCCGGGCCCTCCGGCGGGGGATGGGGGACGCCATCGGCATCGAAACCGACCTCGAAGACCCCCTGCCGGCGATCCTCGCCGACCCTTTTCAGCTCGAACAGGTGCTGATCAATCTCGCCCACAACGCCGCGGACGCCATGACCCCCGGCGGCGGCCGCCTGCGGTTCGCCACCCGGGCCGTGCGGCTGAGCGCTGAAGACGCCGCCCGGGATCCGGACCTCCTGCCGGGCCCCTATGTCCTGCTGTCGGTTTCCGACACGGGCAGAGGGATGGCGGAAGAAGCCGTCAAACACATCTTCGAGCCCTTTTACACCACCAAAGAAATCGGAAAAGGGACCGGACTCGGCCTGTCCATCGTCTACGGCATCATCGCCGAAATCCAGGGGCATATCGCCTGCGATTCCGAACCCGGACGGGGGACGACGTTTACGGTCTACATTCCGGTAAAAGGGGCCGGCGGCGAATCCGATGAATCATTTCTCACTCAGTCCCCCCAATCCGTGATATGATACCTTCCGTGCGGCAACACCGTAACGGTTCCATTTACCCCTCAACATGCATAGGAAGGAGGTCGCCATGGTGGATCATGATGTCCGACAAAAAGTTCTGATGGGTCTTTTGACGATGGTCGTCGCCCTGTCAACCCCGGCCGTTCTGTTCGGCGGCGAACCTATCGACATCGGAACCGCCCCGTCCGAAAAATACGGCAACGGTCAGCAGGTCGTTTATATGTTCAACAGCGACTATACCGCCTATGGCGTGGGCCGGGGCGGAACCAAGGGGGCGGCTGAAGAGCGGGCAAAAGCCAATTGCGTCGGTTCCGGATGCGGCGCCGGCGAGCGAGGCGCGTTCATGCCGGGATGCATCGCCATAATGAAAACCGGAGACGGCGCATACTGGAAACATTGGGAAATGGGGAGATTTCCGATAGAGAAAGCCCATAAGAAATGCCTGGCCAAAACCGGGTCCCCTTGTCAACTTGAAGTCTATATTTGTTCTAACTGAACACGTGCCGCTCCATTTTGCATCCCAGACTGTTTAAACTCCTGCTCAACCTGTATCCGCCCTACCTCGGCACCGGCATCCGCGTCGTCCGGGTCGCGCCGGATTACCGCGAGATCGACGTGGAGATGAAGCTGCGGTTTTACAACCGGAACTACGTCCGGACCCATTTCGGCGGCAGTCTCTACGCCATGGTCGATCCGTTCTATATGCTGATGCTGATCCAGATCCTGGGGCGGGAGTACGCCGTCTGGGACAAGGCGGCGGCCATCGAGTTCGTCGCCCCCGGCCGGGGAACGGTCCGGGCCCGTTTCCGGGTGGACGACGCCATGATCCGCGACATCGAAGCCCAGACCGCGGACGGCGGCAAGTACGAGCCGGTCTATCCGGTCGATATCACGGACGAGAACGGCGGGGTCGTGGCCCGGGTCCGGAAAACGGTTTACATCCGGCGGAAACTGCGTCAGGCGGGAATGTAACGGGTCACCCGGTAGGCGCTCACCGGGTCCGAAAAGCCTTTGACCGCCATGGGCGGCAGGGATTCGGTTTCGATGCGGTCCGCCAGGTCAGAGACGACGGTATCCGAGGCCAGGATCTCGCCGGCGCCGGCCCGGGCCTCCAGCCGCTGGGCCAGGTTGACGGTGCGGCCGATGGCCGTGTATTCCATCCGGATTTCCGACCCAATGTCCCCCACCACCGCCGGCCCGGTGGACAGGCCGATGCCCATGGCCACTTCCGGCAACCCCCGGCGGCGCAGGTCCGCGTTGATCCCCGCCATGGCCGCCTGCATCTCCACGGCGGTCTTCACCGCCAGTTCCGCATGGGAGTATTCCTTTACCGGCGCCCCGAAGATCACCATGATGGCGTCCCCCATGAACTTGTCCAGGGTGCCGTTGTTTTCAAAGATGATTTCGATCATGCTGGTGAAGTAGAAATTGAGGATCTCCACCACGTCCTCGGGCTCCATGTTCTCGGACAGGGCGGTGAACCCCCGCAGGTCGGACATGAGGATGGTGATGTCGCGGCGCTTTCCCTGGAGGAGGGTCTCCCCCTCCCGCTTGAGGATCTCCTCGGCCACCCGGATGGACACGTACCGGGCCAGGGCATCCCTGGCCTTGCCGTAGTCCATCATCGACCGGCTCACGTTGATCACCAGTTTCCGGCTCCGCCAGGTGGCCGACGCCGTGATGGCGGTCATGAGCAGCATGGTGAGGGTGATGATGACCCCATCCGTAGTGTCGGGCGCGCAGGGGTCGCCGGCCGGGGGGCCGGAGAGCGCGGCGACGATGTGGAACGCGATCAGGGCCAGCAGCGTCGAAAAGATGGCGGTGGGCATGCTGAAGCGCAGGGCCGACGCCGCGATGATGAGGTAGAAGACGATGAAGACGTAGGTGGGAAACCCGAGCACCAGGAGCATGGCCGTGAGGAGGACGATGTCGAGGGTCACGGAGAGGTACTTGAACCACCAAGGGATTTGCGGGCGGCTCCGGGTCATCCACCAGACGAAACCGACCTCGAGGAAAAAGAGCAGGGCCACGATCCGGATCTGCCCATGCATGTGGGCGTCCACCACATGCCGGATGTAGTGGTTGACGAGGGTATTGATGTAAAGAACAACGATGGCCGTCAGCCGGATGAGGTTGATCATCCGCTCCGACCGCGCCTCTTCGCTCCACTTGTACTCCCGGTAAATCCGCTCGAAATGCGGGTCGTTGACCGATTTCATTCCAGCTCCCCTGTCCCGTCCGCTCCGCCAGATCCCCCCGCCGCTTCCCATATCTATCCCACTGGACAGGGAAGTCAAGGGTTTCATTGCGTTAGCGGCCTATAGGCGCTTACGCAAAAAAGCGTTCCGCCGATGAAGAAGCTGAGGAGGGATTGCGGAAATGGCGGGAGGAAGCGTTGGAGGACGCCGCCGTGCGCATTATTGTCTCAGTAACGGCCGGGTCGGGTGTGGAATTTTGATGAGAGGGACGCCGGTTTTGTCATCCGGTATGGATTTCTCCCTGTCATTCATGATAAAACCCCCTATCTTTCATCGAGACGCAGAGGTGATCATGGGTTTCAGCCTTCGAATTTTCTTCATCGACGAAAACGACAACATTCATCAAATCCCCCAGACGCGATACCAAAAGCTGGTGGAGGGGAACCCGGAGGCGGCGTTTCCCGAATATGGAAACACGCGCATCCGATGCGCCGAGATCGTGGTGGAACTCGAAAACAGGGCGCCGGCCGGGATCGCCCGGACGAATTACGGTTTTATCCAACTCGACGCCGACGGCAACATCGATCAGGCGTACACCGATGAAATGGGCCGGGTGATCGCCGAAATATTGAGCGGCATGCCATTGCCGGGCGATCCGGAAAATCTCGTCAGGGCATCCGGAAAAATCGCCGGCAAACAGTTCCAGGAGAAATTCACCTGGTCGCCGTCCAGGGAACTGGAACAGGCGTTGTTCGAGCGGGTGATTAAGTGATATCGGATGAAAACAGCCTCAATCCGGAACGACCGCTGTAGCCCGAACACAGCGAGTTCGACCACCGGACAGCCGGCTGCTCCGCGTTCGGAAAATGCCGGGCAGACGACGCCGTTTCAGGCTGCGGGGCTCGTCAGGTCGCGAAGAAACGGTGTTGCGCCTCCGTCGAGGCTGGCATCACCGGCGGCAATGCATGGTCGTCTCCATTGGCGGGGGGGAAGGAACCTTTCCCAGTTCAATCTCCGGCCAAAGCACGCTGGCAGATCACTTACTGGAAGCCACTGCCCAGGTTGCGGTGGACATCCATGGCGCGATTGATGATTTTGCCGGTGATGGCGGAGGATTTGTATTTGGGGTGATCATGATGGCGTAATGTTTTCCGGGTAGGAGCACCGGTTGCCCGGCGCTCCCCCCACAGACCCGTACGTGAGCAATTTACTCATACGGTTCCTCAGTTCCGACGATCGTCGGAAACCAGACAGGTTTCCCCGTCTGGCGCGCAACTGTTGCTGCCCCGGCTTCAGATGCCGTGGTGGATTCGGGGTTTGGGCAACGCATATTTCGCCAAAAACTTGACGTATGTCGCCCAGTTCATCGATCCTTTGCGGCTTCTACGGTTCAACCAGTGCCGCCACGCCCTTCTAACCAGAAAGTTCACCAACCCCAACGTATCGTAATTGAACCGAATACCGTGGTATTGATAGTATCCCCTGAGTTTCTGGCATAGCTTTTTATGTTGCACCGGCACGGGGAGATGCCTGTTATTACGACACCAATCCCATATGGCCTTTACGAATCGGTTTCTGCGTTTTCTCACGGTTTTCCGTTTGATCACCCAGTTCCCGCGTCGCGACCTCGCCCAATAATGCGTGAATCCGAGAAAATCGAATGTTCCGTTGCCTTTGCCCTTCCGGGTGTTCCGGGCCGGTCTTGTAAAGTCCACCAGCTTCGTTTTCTCCGGGTGTACGCTCAAACCATATCGATTGAAGCGCTTGGGCAGCACGTCCATGATGCGACGGGCGTCTTCCTCGCGTTCGCATCCGATGACAAAATCGTCGGCAAAGCGAACTATAAAGCAGCGCCCTCTCATTCGAGGCAGAACATCTCTCACGAACCACTCGTCAAGAACGTAATGAAGAAAGATGTTGCTCAACAAAGGCGACACAACCCCGCCTTGCGGGACGCCCTCCTTTGTTTCCGCATATTTTCCCTCCTCCATCACGCCGGCGTTCAGCCACTTGCCAATTAACCGAAGAATGCCTCCGTCGTTTACTCGCCGACGGATAAAGTCTCTCAGCACCCCGTGATCCATGTTGTCAAAAAATCCACTGACATCCGCATCCACTATCCATCCGGTTCTCAGCCCCCAGCACG
>CAYPCE010000006.1:0-51136 GCA_964409085.1 uncultured Desulfobacteraceae bacterium
GGCCGCTACCCTGCAAGTTGGCGATGGTTCCGCAGCGCCGGGGGCAACCGTCAAAATTCCGATTTATGCGATTTCATCTGCTGGCGATGCTACCGGTTTAGCCGGGGCTGCGTTTACGATAGTATTTGATGATACAGTATTGACCGGCGCCAAAATCACCAGCGAATTTTTCGGGACATTCGAGAACCAGTTGACGGCGATCGATCCGAATCATCCTGGCCCTTTCGAAGCCGATGGATATGGCAAACCTCTCGTAGAAAACGAGTTGAGTGATATCGGTGTATCGGTTGCGGCGGCTAATGTCCAGGCTCAGGCCATCGACTCAGGTGACGGAACGGTCATTTTTTACCTCAATGGCACGGTTAGTGAAACTGCCGAGATCGGCGACTACGAAGTCCGGGTCGACCCGACGGAATTGAACAACACCAATGCGGGCTATGATGCGGGTGGGGAAACGATCGATTTGCTGATCGGCGTCGACGACACCGTCGCCGACCCGACGGATCCATCGGCCTTTCCCGTTCTGCTCTCCGTGGCGGATCATGACCCGGCTGGTAGTGCTGGGACGCTCAGTGTGGTTTCGTTTGTACCGGGCAATGCTGACGGAGACGCAGACGGCAAAGTTAATGCGACAGATGCCCTTTATGTGTTGAATTACGTTGCTGGTAATATCGGGGAAGACTTGGTCGACGTTAATGCGGCGGATGCATATCAGGATGACACGATAAACGCAACAGACGCTTTGATGATACTGAATTTCACCGTCGGCAACATTGATTCATTACCTTTTATTCCATAAGGTAATGAAACTTGTAAATTGCTTATTTAGGATAGAGCCTAATATCATATTAGACAAACGAGGAGGGTCAGATGCGAATTTCAAAAATGGCTTCTTTATTCTGCGTGTTCTTTCTTTTGATGGGTACAACAGCATTCAGCGCTGTAGATGTGGCCTTGCAGGGTCCGGACAGCGTAGCCACTTCAAGCGATTTCGACATCGTAGTGGATATGTCAGGACAAGACTCTGTAGGGGCAGCTACCGTAGTTATAGACTTTGATAATACTCTGGTTGAAGTTACAGGATTTACCGCTGGGTTAAGCGATGTTGTCGTTCCGGGTTCCGATCAATTGGCAGACGTCAACGCAAACGGTACATTCACTCTTGCCTACGCAACAATTAATGGTTTTGTCCCCGGTGATTCAACAACTTATGCTACCATTTCATGCCAATCCGCAGCAACGGAGGGTGACGCAGCATTTTCTTTTGGAGAAGATACTGTTCTGCAATCGAGTGCAATACCCTTTCCAGAAGTGACCGGAACTTTGTCAGACACGTCGGTTACCATTTCAGCCGGAGGCGGTTCCCACACGATCGTGGCATCCGCTACACCTTCGGAAGGAGGCAGCATACAGCCAAGCGGGAATGTTTCCGTCAATGACGGAGCCGACCAGACCTTTTCCGTGTCGGTCAATGCCGACTATACAGTGGAAAGCGTCACAGTGGATGGTGCGGCAGCACAACTGGATGCCGATAATGAGTATACTTTCACCGACGTTACGGAAGATCACACGATCGAGGTCGCCTTTCAATCATCCAGTCAAACGGAAACCTATACGATTACGGCATCCGCGACGCCTTCGGCGGGTGGCAGCATCACCCCGAGCGGAAGCGTTTCCGTTGATGAAGGAAACGATCAGACATTCACTGTGGCCCTGAATTCAGGCTATACAGTGCAAAGCGTCACGGTGGATGGTTCCGCTGCGCAACTTGACGCGAGTAACCAGTATACGTTCCCCAATGTCACTGCGGATCATACCATTGCAGTTGAATTCGAAGAAACGCCAGCTGTTACCTACAACTTGACAGTCGATTCCGCCGCTGGTGGAACGGTTTCGGCTTCTCCTGCAGGTCCTACGTATGAGGAAAATACCGTCGTGACATTGACCCCAATGCCGGATGACTGTTTCATCTTCAGCGATTGGGCTGGGGCTGATGCTGCGGATGTCAATGCAAACAATGAAATCACTATGGACTCTGATAAAACAGTCCAGCCTGTTTTCACCGCAAATCAGCCACCGGATGTTCCTGCACTTGTCAGTCCGGACGGGACGGACCCGATCGATCCTTTCAGCGGAACCTCTCTCTCTGTTGACGGCGATGTCTACTCCGATCCAGAAGGGCATGCGTTTGGCATGACGTACTGGAGAATCAGCGAAGACATGGCAGGAACCGATGTTGTGTATGAAGCCAGCAACGGCGCCTTCGCCTTTACGGTGCCGGGGACGATCCTTGATTCCAATGCCGAATATTACTGGACTGCCCAGTTCTTTGATGAGTTCGGCTGTGCTTCGATGTGGACCGCTCCCGCGGTTATGTTCAACACAAACGTCGCAACCGACGCTGATGGTAACGGCGTGCCGGATGATGTTGAAAGCGATCTGACACAAGCCCCAGCCAGCAGGATTGTCTATCAGACCAGCGATTCCGATGAAACGAGAACCGTCAGGGTCACGGCTATGGGAGCTACCCCAGCAGAGGTTACACTTCTTACGCCCAATGACTTCGATGCGGTTCAGACGGACTTGCAGGGGATGGGAGTCGTTGAAACAGTGTATGCGGTCGGTTTTAAAACCGATTCGGATCAGCAGGCAGCAGACGTAGGCAATGTCGCGGTTGAGTTCGATTCATGGCCCTCCGTCGCCGGGCACCAGACCATGTTGTATGTCTACAATTCTTCAACCGGTGAATACGATGAGATTGATCCGGCGGGTATTTTAAACGGCTCCACCGTCGATCTTTCGGGTCTGCTTGCAGATGGCAATGCTTACGACGCCGACATGGCGGAGAATGGGAGTATCAGCGTTCCCAGTATAGCAGTGGGCATCGTTCAGGATTGTCAGGTTTCCGTCTCTTTTACGGCTTCTGTCGATGAAAACAATCCTTTGACTGTCAGCTTGAATCCGTCGATTTCTCCGGATGACGTTGTCAATCCTCAGTATGAATGGGACTATGGTGATGGAAATACATCAAACGAGGCCGGTGCTCATACCTACACTTACGGCGAGATCGGTGAACATACCATCACGTTGACCGTGACAACGGATAATTGCGGCACGGATTCAGCCAGCCACACCGTTGAAACCACCGAATTCCATGATGACAACTGCTTCATCGCCACTTCCGCCGCTGGCGCGACCGGCTTTTTCGGGCTCGCCACCCTGCTCGCGGGGCTGGCTGGCGCGGTTGCCTGGAGAAAACGTCGCTAACCTGAACCCATTGCGGGCGCCGGTCTGAGCCGGGGCCCGCATAACACCAAAAACCTTCGGGGGCGGGCTTCGGCCTGCCCCTTTTTATTTGCGGTCCTGATGGAGAGGATGCATAATGTATAGAAGCGGGATGCTGAAAAAGAAAGTCAAATAGGGATAATCGGATGGATTTGACGGCAATTCGCTTGTCTGAAAAGGATCGTTATGGGAATGAAGTGTTTGGATGAAACATGGAACACCCTATAAGAACTTACGATCAAATAAGCGATTCGCTGGCCATCGCTTTTGCGGTCGTCATATCCGATCATTATGTTTTCATCAATGAAACCAAATCAAATCCGGACCACAAGGACATTGAAAAATTTGCCGCCATGGCCGGCGAATTGCCGAATTATATTCCAGAAGCCGGTGATCGCCCGGTAATCCTTATTTTTTCAGCTCTCGACCTGTCGGAAGACCTTGTGGCGCATTTGACCCGATGCGGGATTTACGCCATGGAAATGAAGGGGGAGACAATGGACCTGACCAATTTTGACGCGATCCGTTCCGAGTGCTGACATCAAAAAAAGCGCTTTTGATGCTGCCAGGGTGTCGTACGCCATTCCGTTGCGTCGGCTATCGGACAGTTCACCATCACCGCCAACCCCCTACATACAGCCGCCTGAGAGAATGCGGGAGCTTGACGAAGAGAAAGGAGGGCCGGCATGCCAACTCAATTGCCATCTGAAGAATTGAGAAAATTTATCGCCCAGGAATTGCCTGCCGTAATGGAGACGGACCCTTATGTCCGGCAAATGATCCTGGATCTTGCAAAAGGACATTTTGCCGATAAGGAGAGAACGGAAGATCGCATAGACCGTATTTTGGAAGAACTCAAACGGGACAGGGAAGAAAATGCCCGCAAATGGGAAGCCCAGGAGGGTAAGTGGGAAACCCAGGAGCGCAAGTGGGAAGCCCAGGAGCGCAAATGGGAAGCCCAGGAGCGCAAGTGGGAAGCCCAGGAGCGCAAGTGGGAAGCATGGGAACGAAAATGGGAGGAAAACCAAGAAACCATCAGGGAAATGCTCTCGGAACTCAAAAGACTGGATCAAAAGGACCGTGAATTAGAGAGAAAACATGAAGGCAGCATCGGCGCGCTTGGCGCGCGATGGGGACTTCAGTCAGAAGGGGCGTTTCGGGACGGACTGAAGTCGATCCTTGAAGAGTCGTTCGGCGTTCAGGTTGAACGGTATCTTGACTTTGATACGGACGGCGGCGTTTTCGGGAGACCGGATCAGATTGAATTGGACCTGATTATCTACAACGGAAAACTCATTATCTGTGAGATCAAGTCTTCTGCCAATAAATCAGATATCTACACATTCTGGCGAAAGAAAAAATTTTACGAGGAAAAGCATGATCGGAAGGCCGACAGAAGCTTGATCATTTCACCTATGGTCGATCCACGGGCGAAAAAGACCGCCGACGAGCTGGAAATCGAAGTGTTTGGATATGCCGACGACGTAGCCTTGTAAACGCCGGAATACGTCCATCCCAAATTTTTGCTGTGTGAGGACGTCTTGAAGGCCGATTTTGCTCAATACCGGAGCTGAAGCATAGCACCAATGCTGTCACGCGAAGCGAATGCCTCTATGTTTAGGGCTTTAGACCGATTTCCGTCAGGCATCCGCACCCTTAGCCCATCAATGAATCGTTGCACCTGATCCCGGTTATACTTGTTGGCGCTGGAGACAGAACCATAAATATTCCCGGAATAAAACCCCGCCCCGACGACCCCAAGCAATCCGCCTAAAATTTCATTTCCGTTGTCGAAGGCTTCCCATGTCGCGCCGATGAGCGCGGCGTTGAGGAGGAAGGCGGTGGCGGCGTCTCTGTATCGGCCGATATAGAGGTAACCGGCCCCCGGAATAATGGACAGTGTTCCCGCCAGTCCCGGCGCTTTCTGAGGGATGTCGTCGGCCTTATCCAGCTTTGACAAGATGTCCTGCACATCATAACGATTCCAACCCGCCTCCGACATGGCCTTAAAAGCGTTCCGCGCGTTTTTCCATTCCTGTCTTTCGATATGGACCCGGCCGATGCGGTAATGGGTGTCATCTTCAATAGTGGGATCGTCCGTTTCGGCGAGCATGCGATGAAGAATGGCCAGTGAGCGTTCAGTCTGGCCCAATTTTTGGTAGGACTTGCTGGCAAGCCAAATGGATGCGGCGAGTTCCGGGGAGACGGCAATGCCGGTCTTATCTGTGTTCCGCCGGATGTGCCGCCCAAAAGCGTCGATGGCCGCAGCGTATTGTTCTAACTGGAAATGGGCTTGTCCCATGAGATGTAGGGCCGAATCGACCTTTGAATCATTCGGAAAAAAGTGGATAAACCGTTCGAATTCGATGACGGCTTTCTCATATTCGGCTGAGTTGAAATACGCCTCGGCGAAAGCGAACTGCTTTTCCGAATCCAGCACCACCGTTTCGGAACAGATTGCTGTTCCGGCATGAAGGGACAGAAAGGCTGCCGTAATTAAAAAGAAAAGGAGAAACGACGACGCTTTTCCCCTTTGTCCCTTTGTCCCTTTGTCCCTTTGTCCCTTCTCTTTCACCGTTGCGTCACCCGCAACACCTCCTCGATGGTCGTCACCCCGTGGAGGATCTTGTCGATGCCGTCCTCCCGCAGGGTGACCATGTGGGCGGCTTTTTTGATGCGGTTGGAATCGTAGGTCTGGAGGATCAGGCTCTTGATTTCGGGGTTCATGACCATGATCTCAATGATCACGCAGCGGCCCCGGTAGCCGGTTTGGAGGCAGTTGGGGCAACCGACGGCCCGATAGATGGTGCCGCGGGAGGCCTGAGCGGCGCTGATGCCGATGGTCTGGAGGGCCACGTCGTCGGGCATGTAGGGTTGTTTGCAGTCGTTGCACAGGACCCGGACCAGCCGCTGGGCCGCGACGGCCAGCACGGCGGAGGAGATGAGGAACGGTTCGACGCCGATGTCCACGAGCCGGGTGATGGCCGAGGCCGAATCGTTGGTATGGAGGGTGGAAAAGACCAAATGCCCGGTCAGGGCCGACTGGACCGCGATCTCGGCGGTTTCCCGGTCCCGGATCTCGCCGACCAGCACCACGTCGGGGTCCTGCCGGACGATGGACCGGAGGCCGCGGGCGAAGGTGAGCTCGATCTTGGGATTGACCTGAATCTGGCTGATCCCCCGGAGCTGGTATTCGACCGGATCTTCAATGGTGATGATGTTGATGTCCGGGGTATTGATCCGGGAGAGAATGGCGTACAGCGTGGTCGTCTTCCCGGAGCCGGTGGGGCCGGTCACCAGGATGATGCCGTTGGGCGTCGCCACCAGTTCCCGCAACAGATTCAGCTGATCGGCGGTCATCCCCAGTTCGTTGAGACTCAGCAGCGAGGTGCTCTTGTTGAGCAGACGGAGCACCACCCGCTCGCCGAAGGTGGTCGGAATGGTGGAGATCCGGACATCGATGTCCTGGTCGCCCAGTTTCACTTCAAGGCGGCCGTCCTGGGGCAGTCGCTTCTCGGCGATGTTCATCTTGGCCATGACCTTGATGCGCGACGTCAGGGCGGGCTGAATCCATTTGGGGGGGGTCAGGAGGTCGTATAAGATGCCGTCCACCCGGTACCGGACCTTGAAGCTGTCCTGGTAGGGCTCGATATGGATGTCGCTGGCCCGGGCCTTGACCGACTGGGAGATGATATGGTTGACCAGCTTGATGATGGGGGCATCCGAGGTGTCGTCCAGGAGATCGGCCGTGTCCTCGATTTCGCTGATGATGGTGGCCCCGTTTTCCTCCATGTCCTGCACAAGCTGTTCGGCGGAATCCCGGTTCAGATCGTAGGAGAGATTGATGGCGGACAGGATCGCGTCTTTGGTGGAAAGGACCACCTGGTAGTTTTCCACGCCGATGATCCGGATGAGATCGTCCAGTGCCTGAAAGGCCGACGGATCATTGATGGCGATGATAAATCCGGAGAGTTCCGGGTCGGGAGGAGTTGCCGGTGCCCCCTCCGTGTCTCCGGAGGTGGAATCCCCATTGGAGGTCAGGGGGACCATGAGGTGCTTTTTCAGGAAATGGATCGGCACGTGCTGGGTCACCTCGCTGCCGATGGGTTCCATGGGGAGCTGGGCCCAGAAAGGGATATCGTATTCCAGGCTCAGCGCCTCCAGGAGCTGGGCTTCGGTGATGACCTCCTTTTTGACGAGGATCTCGCCGATCCGTCCCCCTTTTTCAGACTGGATTCGCTGGGCCTCCACGATATCATCGTCGCTGATGCCCGCCGTCGTTTTCAGCAACTGGGCGAATTGTTGTTTCATGTCGGTCTTTACTCCGCGGCGTCGGCGTCCGGTTCCGGCGTCCGAACGTCTTCGTCTTCCGTTTCCGGGGCCTCACCGGGCGTGCTGTATCCAGTTTCAGGGCCCGGCTCTTCGGAAACGCTGCCGTCTACAGTGATCGGCGGCGGCATGCCGGAGGAGGCCTCTTCCAGGAACTCGGACATTTCAAGGAGTTCCGTCTGATCCTGGGAGGATCCAAACCGGCGGCGGTACATCTTGATGCCCTCTTCTTCGATCCGTTTGATCTCCTCTTTTTTCTTTTCGAACATCTGCTTGGCCTCGATGGGGCTCTGCACCACATGGGGGGTGAGAAAGACAAACAGATTGGTTTTTTCCCGGGAGTTGGAAAGCGACTTGAACAGCCAGCCGAGTCCCGGCACCTCTCCGAGGCAGGGGATCTTGTATTCGGTGGTGGAGAGGCTGTCGTCGATGAGGCCGCCGATGACCACGGTGTTCTTGTCGTTGACGACCACGGTGGTGTCCACGGTCCGCTTGAGGGTGGTGGGACGGTCGCCGGTGGTCAGGGTGGTGTCCAGCTTGGTCACCTCCTGGGCGATCTTGAGGCGGATCCGGCGGTCCTTGCTGATCTGGGGGGTGATTTTCAGGGTGATGCCCACATCCTTGTACTCGTAGGTGTTGTAGCTTTCCACGGTGGAAGAGCCCGACTTGGTCAGGTAGGGGACGTTTTTGCCCACGGTGATGCTGGCCTCTTCGTTGTCCGTGGTCATGATTTGCGGCGTGGACAGGATGTGGGTGTCCTTGTCTTTCTTGAATGCCTGGATCAGGGCCGACAGATTGGGAAACGTCAGATCGCCGATCTGGAGCGGTTCACTGAAAACGCCCATGGAGAATCCGGCCGGCAAGGTGGCGATGCCCGCGGCGGGGGCGAGGAGGCCCCCCAGATTGTTATAGCCGGTTTCCCCGCCGGAAAAACCGCCGCCGAAAGCCGCACTGTCGCTATCGACATCGGTTTCGCCCATGGCGATCCATTCCGTGCCCAGGGAGAACCCGTTGTCGACGTTGACTTCCATGATCAGGGATTCGATATAGACCATGGCCCGGGGGATATCCAGCTTCTCGATGATGTCTTGCAGCACCATGTAATCGTCTTTTTCCGCCATGATGATGAGGCTGTTGGTGGCCTTGTCCGCGGTGATATTGGTCTTTTCCGAAACGATGGGCGCCTCTTTCTTCCCTTTGGCCTGACTCGCCGGCTTGGCTTTGGTGGAAAGGGACTGCAATACCTTGGCCAGTTCCTCGGCCACGGCGTTTTCCAGATAGTAGACGTGGATCTTCTCCTTGCCCCGGGGCATTTCCCGATCCAGACGGGTGATCAATTTTTTGACCCGGGCGGTGTCGTCCTCGCTGGCCAGCACCACGATGGTGTTGGTCCGCTCGTCGGCGACGAACTTGGTGACATCGGCGGGGCCCGCTCCCTTTTTGGCGGCCCGGCGGCGTTGCTGAAAAACCGTGGACAGGGTCCGGACCAGTTTCTGGGCATCGGCGTATTGGAGGGGAATCACGGTCACCTCTTGGCCGACCCCGGGCACATCGATGACTTTCAGAATGCGCATTAGCCGTTTGATGTTGGAATAGAAATCGGTGACGATGAGCATGTTGGTGGGCTGGTAAGGCAGAATCACGCTGCTTTTGGAAATCAAAGGGCGGAACAGCCGGGTGATGGTGTTCGGGTCCGCATACCGCAGCGGCACCAGCTGGGTCACCAGTTTGTCCTCCGGATCGCCGGGCCGGTATTCGGTCAGGGTCTCGATGCTTTTGGTGCGGGCCTCGGGGGAAGAGACGATCTTGATGACGTCCCCGGAGTCCACCGTGGTGAAGCCGTGGACCTCCAGCACCGATTCAAAGACCTTGTAGGCTTCGTCCACCGAAATCTTTGCCGGTGAGATGATGGTGACCTTTCCTTTGACGCGGTTGTCCACGATGAAATTCTTGCCCGTGAGTTCGGCGATGAATTTGATGAAGACATTGATGTCCACATCGTTGAAATCGATGGAGACGTACCGCTCCGAATTGTTCTCCTGGGCGGCGGCGGGCGGCGCCGCCAAGAGGATGGAGAGAATCAGCATACATACGATGCAGACGCTGGCCGCGCGGGTGATCGCGCCGGCGGATGTAGATAAAGCGATGGCGTGTTTCATACCGAGGGTCCGTTTCCTGTGTTCAATCGGTTGGATCATCTGATTAGTCGATCTGGTATTGGATGTTCTGTTGCCGTCCTCGCCGCCGGATCTGGACTTGTACATTGGCGCCGGACTTGAGGCTCTGGTAGAACCGGAGGGCGTCGTCCACCGACTGGATGTTCTGGCCGTCGACGCCGGTGATGATGTCGCCGCTTCTGAGCCCCAGTTTGGTGAAGATGGAGTTGGGCCGCACCCGGGTGAGGGTCAGTCCGTCGGGTTTGCCGTCCTTGAAATGGGGCCGGATCTTGGCCTGCCGCATGAGATTGTTGACGTTGTTGATGGCCGATTCGATCTGATCCCGTTCCAGGCGGATCTGCTGCCCGTCCCCCGATGATCGTCGTACCGGCTTGGACCGGGCCGAGGGCCGCGGGGAGGGGGCGCGGCGGGCGCTGGCCAACCGTTTTTCCATCTTCAGAACCTCATCCTCCCCGTTTCGGGTGAGGATCACCTTTTCCCGGAGGATCATCTTGACGGTGGCATCCTGGATGGTGTCCCCCTCCCGGTAGAGGTTCTGTTTTCGGGCCTTGGTGTCTTCGATTACGGCATAGGCCGAAGGCCGGTCTCCGGAAACCGTTCCCCAGAGCTTGAGGCTGAGATCCGTTTGCTTGAGGTTTTCGATATCGACGGATTCGGTCTCCTCTTCGGCTACCGGCGGGGCCTCGGCCTGGGTTTTGAACAGATTCCGTTCGACGATGGGGTTGTAATGGCCCAGGGGTTGGCTCGTGGCTTCTTCGGATTCCGCGGTCTGGGTCCGGGCCACGGTTACCGTCGGGGCCGCATCCAGCCGGGCGCTGACCGTTTTGTAGAAGGCGTTCACGCCGAAGTAGCTGATAGCGGCGAGAACGGCCAGATTGGTGATAGTGAAATAACGCTTCATAATCCTAATCGCCCGTGATTACAAAAGAGAAAACGACGGGTTGTCGATGGTGCCCCGGATCCGGAACGAGATGTCGCCGCCCGATCGGTTTTTGAGCAGCAGGGAGGCGGGAAATCCCTTGCTGATCTCGGCCAGAAAGCTGGGATGGGGCTTGAGGTTTCCGGTCAGATCCAGGACGCTCCGGGCGGGGTTGCTGGCCACCCGTATGGACCCCGACAGTGTTCCGTTGACCTGGGGGCCGGCCAGGGTGCACTGGCGGATCTCCACCCGTCTTCCCGGCGTCAGAATCGCCTCGGCCTGGACCTGGTTGAAGGTCAAATCGGTGATATTGAACAGGGGCGTCCGGGGCCGGACCGTGAGGTCTGTCAGGGCGAGACGGAGGTCCCCCTTCTCGCCTTCGTCCGTGTTCTGATAGGAGACGGCGCCGTTCAGGCTTCCGCTGACGGTGTAGTCCGAGACCCGTTCGAGGGCGTGAACCCGCCCCACCTGGAGGCCCACGATGTTGGCCGTCAGGGCCCGCACCGGTGGATCGGGCCGTTTTTGGGTCCGGTCCAGGACCAGGTCGCCTTTGAGGGCCCCGCCGTACACCTCGCCCTTGAAGCCGAGGGTGATCTCCGGTCCGAAGAGGGTGGTCAGGGCCGGCGTCACCTTGAGGGTTTCGGCCCCTGCCAACGGCTCGGCCTCCTGTGACAGAAGGGCCGACCGGAACGTCAGGCCCGGCGGGAGAGTCGGCGCCGCACCGCCGATGGTCAACTCGAGGGACGGGTCGGCCTGGTGGACCTTGTAGCGCACGTAGGCCCGGACGCTTTCCGAGGGAAACAGGTAGTAGAGAAAGATCCCGGTCACGGCCAGGGTGTAGAGCGCATACAGGGCGATTTTCTTGACGGCGTTCATTAGATCTCGTAGGTCTCCACCTGCAAAACGGCGTCGATGAGCCCGCCGCTGGCGTCGTCCCGGCCGGTCCGGGTGATGGACATCCGGCGGATGAAGATCACATTGGGCGACGTTTCCACGTTGTGCAGATAGGGGGTCAGTTGTTTCATGGTGATGTCCTGGAGCTTCATCTCCACCAGGGAGATCCGGTACGGCGTGTCCTTGTCCTCCACCTTGGAGGGTTTCATGTAAGTGATGTGGTCCTTGACGCCGGTCTCGCTGGCCAGCCGGTCGAGAAAGGAGAAAAGGGTGAATCCCTGTTCCCGCTGGGCAAACCGGACCCTGGACAGTTGGGCTTTTTCCGTGAGGGCATCATATTCGGCCGTGAGGGCCTTCATCTGGCTGAGGGTCTCGGTTTTCGCCTGGAGGGACTGGGCCAGACGGGCCCGCTTTTCCCGGTATGGGATCACGATGAACTGAGAGACGAGGAAAAAGAGGACCACGACCGCCGCGATGGATACGGCGATCCGCTCCCGTTTGTTCAGTTTGCCGATCACAGTTCGAGCCTCATCTTGAATTGGATCCGATTGCCGGATCGCTCCCGGTTGGTGGAACTGATGGTGACTTTTCCGAAGAGATCCGATCCGTCGAGCCGGTTCTGGATCTCATCCACCGCATTGAAGGTGTCGGTGTCGCCGGAGATCAGGACGCTCTCTTCGCCGATGACCATCCGGGTGACGACCACGTCGATGTTTTCCGGCACGAGGCGGCTCATCTCATAGAGGATGTCGATGGACCGGACATCCGTCCGGCCCTCTCCGGGCAGGAGGGCGTTCTGTTTCGCCTCGGTCATGGCCACCTGCATTTGGTGGAGCGGATCGACGATGCGGGTGATTTCCGGAAAGGTGGATCGGAACATCTCGCGGATTTCCCGGTCGATGTCGGCCAACCGGCGTTCGGTGGCGTTGACGTCCATCATGACGTTGGCCCAGAGGGCGGCCACCATCAGGAGCGCCAGGATTCCCGTCCGGATGAGGTTGCCGCGGTGTTCCGCCCAGCGCTTCTGAACCGCAAACGGCCCCCTGCGGAAATTGAAGGTCTCGAACCCCTCGATCTCCATGAGCGCCAGGGCCAGGGCGGTATCGGTCTGAATGCCGGGGGGCATGGCGCCTTTGGCGGCCATCTTTTTGGGAAGGCCGGCGTCGGACACGAGGTCCACCCGCTTGACCGTCACGTTGAGAATGGCGGGGGCCTCCCCTTCGAAGTTGAAATCTTCTAACCCCCAGCCGGTGACATGGACCTCCTCCAGCTCGAATTCCAGGTGAAACAGGGCTTCGAAGGCCGCCAGCGTACGCCGGATGTGGGCGCAGAGCGCTTTGGTCTTGTCCACCGGATCCCCGCCTCCGGGCCGGATCTGAACGGGCCGGATGAGGTAGACCTGGCCGGAGATCAGGATGTAGAGGGTGCAGTGGTCCCGGTCGATGTCCATGAACAGGCAGTTTTCGGCGATGTCCCCCCATTTGGCCAGGCAGAGGGCCGCGGCGTAGCCGGCGACCGAGACCGTATCCGGGGCCAGTTTATGGGCGGTCAGGGAGGCCATGAACGGGGTCATCCGGCCTTTTTCAAGGGCCGCCGCAATGATGTTGGCCCCTTCCTCCTGGCTGGGCAGATGGATGACGCGGAAATCGATGACCACGTCGTCCACGGCCCGGGGCAGGGTGGGTTCCAGCTCGAAGGGGAGCACCTGCCGGATTTTTCGGCTGTCCTTGAAAGGGATGTGGACGTTCCGGAAGGAAAACCCGTCGGCCGGCAGGGCGGCCACGGTGGTCACATCGATGGTGCCCAGCCCGTCGCGGATTTCGGCCAGGGCCTTGTCGAGGGCGGCGCTCTCCTCCACGCCTTCTCCTTCGGGAGGGGGGAGGGGCACTTGAACAATGGTGTCGATCCAGCTCCCTTTGAGGCCGGTTTTGACCAGCACGGCGGTCAGGGTATGGTGTCGGACATCGAGTCCGAGAATCTGTCTGCTCATAACGGATCCAAATAAATGTGGGCGGCCGTCAGCCCGTCTGCCAGGAGACGACCCGGCATTGCCATTTGCCGGTTTCTTTGTGCTTTTCCCGGTGGACCACGGCCTGAATGACCATCTCCATGTCGTTCAGTGACGCCCCGGCCTCGATTCGGAACAGGTCGCTGGTGACGGTGATCAGTTTGGGATCGATCTGCAGATCGCCGGGAATGCCCGCCACCCCGGTGTACCAGGTCGGACTCGACAGGTCGTTGAGATACGTGTCTTCTTCTTTTTCTTCCCGGTGGTCGTGGATCAGCTGGGCATACTCCGGGTTTTCCGAAGGGACCAGGGCCACCAGCACCGGCAGGGGCGCGGTGTTGATGTTGATCTTTCCGGGAAAGGCGAAGGACCGCTGGTCCACCGTATTGTCCGATTTCTCCGCACCGTGGACCGTGACGAAGCTACCGAGGCCCGGCATCCCTTCCACACCGGCGAACAGGGCCGGGGTGACGCCCCGGACTTTGGCCAGCTCTCCGATATGGGGGATCGGGCCGTTGCGGCACGTGTAAGGGGTTTCCAGGGATTCGTAATAATCGGACTCGGCCCCGTTGAGCCCGGTGATGGCGTCGTCGTCGCCGCTGTCCAGCCAGTCTTTGAGGGAGTTGACGATCTCGGTGGCTTCCAGTTCCTCGAAGGCCTCGTGGCTGGCGATGATCAGTCGGATGAACCGGTCCCACATGATTTTCTGGGATTCATTGAACTGTCGCCCCCTGGGAAATGCCACCAGGGCGTTGGCCTGAACGAGGCCGAGTTCGTCGGAGATCGTGAAGGTGACCTTCCCCTTGTCGAAGGGGAGGTCGGCCAGCACTTCGGCCACTTTCTCCGGATCGGCCCAGTCTTCCTGAATCGAATCGATCTGGGTTTCCTTCCGGTCCTTGGCCAGCATCGCCATGGCGGCGTGAACCGCGCCGGCGGCCATTTCGTTGAGGGTGATGCGGTCCCGCTGGGTGGCGGTGGTCACGACGCTGGTCCGGACCTTCCGGTTCAGTTCCAGGGCCGCGGCGATGAGCACCGTGATCACCGACAGGGTGACCAGCAGGGCCATGCCCCGATCGTTGCGGAAACGACCTGTTTTTGGGTCGGTTTTCAACCTCATGGATCGTATAATATCAAGCTATTCAAGCGGTTCCCTAAAAGTCCGGAACGCTACCATAGTTTGGAAGGAAAGGGAAGATAAATCATCGCCCGGAGACCCGATCGCCAGGGTGATTTTCACGGCCCTCGGGGTAGCGTAATCGAATTCCTCGGATTCTGAATTCCAGAATTCGTATTCCGTGCCTTCCTCGTCGTAATAGGTGAATGTAAGGGATTTCACCCCCTCGCAGAGGATCGGGTCCGATCCCCGCTCCTCCAACCGGTTGTCCTTGAACCGTTCATAGGGAAAGAGGTTGTCCGCCCGGCGGAGCACCGCGTCCCCATCGCGGTTTATGGCCACGTAGTAGATGATCTCGGCGATCCCTTCTTCCCGGTTCTCCCCAAAGGGAAGGTGGGCGAAGGAGGCGAACCGCATCCGGGAAAACGTGCCGTCCACCGAATAGCTGCTGTCGCCGAAGACCCGGTAGGGCCCCGGCGGGCTGTCGAAACCGGGCTTGGTGTAGAGCGGCGACCGGATCACGTGGAGGGCCCGAAGGTCGGCCGTCATCCGCGCCAGACAGTTTTTTCCCATCTCGTAAAGGCCCGTCCCCTTGTGGAGGGCCCCGGCGCTGGAAAACACGGCGTTGAAGGAGCCGAAGATGGTGGTGACCACAATGCTGAAAATCAAAATGGCCAACAGGATTTCCAGGAGCGTGAACCCCCTCGGGTTATTCCTCATAGATCATCCGATAGGTGCGGATATTGTAGGACAGTCCTTCGGGCTCGTAGACCACGGTGAGATCGATCCGCTTCAGGTCCTCGGCCACCTGGCCCAGGTACTCCGATTCCACGGTTTCCACCGTGGCCCGCCAGGAGAAGCCGGCAAACGCGTCGCCGAATTCTCCGGAATCGCCCCCCAGTTCGTTGGCCGCCTTGAATTCCACCTGGGACAAGGCTTCTTCGGCCAGAAAGGGGGCCGTCGTGTAGAAACGGGCCGCGCCGCTCATGGCGATGGTCTGGGCATGGAGCCGGTAGACGGCCACCAGCACGATGGCCATGATGGCCACCGCCACCATCACTTCCAGCAGGGTAAAGCCGGCGTTGGTGTCAATGATTCCCGCAGGGGCGGCAGAGGTTACGCCCCTACTCTTCGAGTTCCACATAATCTTCGTACCGCTTCACCTGGGTCAGAAAGGGTTCGATGAGAAAAGACAGGTAGTTCCCGTCGTCGTCTTCCATGTGGATCATCGCCTTGTCGGAATACCCCTTGGGATAAAACCGGATATCGACCCGCCCCACGGCGATCTTCCCCTGTCGGGGCAGGGCCACGTCGCTGATCCGGTATCCGGACGGCAGGGACCGGGCGGATTCCCGGGCCTTCTCCCGGGTTTCCTCGTCCATCCCTTCTCCGGATACCCACATCTCACCGGTATCGGTGCCGATGTGAAGGATATACACCTGTCGTTCCTTCAGGGCGCGGTCCTTGAGAGACCCTACCTTGAGCATGATCCAGCGGGAGATCTTGTTGCTCCCCTGGAAAAGGGCGACGTCCTGGAACCGGGGGATGGCAAAGACCAGCAGCAGGCTGATGAGGGCGGTGACCACCACCAGTTCGATGAGCGTGAACCCCGCGATCCGGGGCAAACCGCCTACTCGATCTCCCAATTGTTGATGTCCTTGTTCTTGCCGTCGCCGCCGGGCACGCCGTCCGCACCAAAAGAGGTGATGTCGAAGTCGGAGTGGACGCCGGGGCTCAGGTAGACGTAATCGTTGCCCCAGGGGTCCAGCGGCACCCTGCCTTTTTCCAGGTAGCCCCCCTCTTTCCAGTTGCTGGCCCCGCCGCCGGTTTCCGGCGGGCTGACCAGGGCCTGGAGCCCCTGTTCGGTGGTGGGGTAGGACCCGTTGTGGAGCTTGTACATCTTCAGGGCGGTTTCCATGGCCGTGATGTCCACCTTGGCCTTGGCCTGCTTGGCCTCGTCCGGGGTGTCCATGATGTTGGGCACGATCAGGGTGGCCAGGATGCCGAGGATGACGATGACCACCATGAGTTCGATGAGCGTAAAGCCCCGTTGCAGGGTGACGGGGCGGTGATGCCAGGGAGTGATTGCCATTATGTTCCTCCGTTGCGATAGATTGGGTCACGCGTTTCGCCGGGGCGAGGCGGTTATCGGATCAGCTGATTCATTTCAAAGATGGGCAGGCAGATGGAAAGGACGATAAATCCGACAATGACGCCCATGAACAGGATCATCAGGGGTTCCAGCAGGGACGTGAGGCTCAGAACCGTGGATTCCACCTCGCCTTCATAAACATCCGCGACCTTGTAGAGCATCCCCTCCAGTTCCCCGCTTTGTTCCCCGACCTGGACCATCTGGATGGAGAGGGGCGGGAAGACGTCGAACTCCGAAAGGGCCTTTCCCAGGGCCTGGCCTTTTCCCACTTCTTTGGCCGCCCGTTCGACGGCTTCGGAGAGGATCACGTTGCCGACGATATTTTTGACGATCTCCAGGGCCGAGAGCATGGAGACGCCGTTTTCCAGCAGGGAGCCCAGGGTCCGGGAAAACCGGGCCACGGCCATCTTTCGGGCCAGGCTGCCCACCAGGGGCGCCTTCAGGAGGGTTCGATCCAGGGTGTACCGGCCCTTCCGGGTCCGCTTAAAGGCGTGAAAGGCCACGCCGATGACGAGCCCCCCGACGACCAGGGCCCACCAGTAGGATTTAAAAACATTGCTGATGGCGATGAGAAACCGGGTCGGTGCCGGCAGTACCTGGTCCATGTCGGTGAAAATGGCCGAGATGGACGGCACGATGAAGGTCAGCAGGAGAAAGAGGACCACCACGCCGATGAAGGTCATGAGTACCGGATAGGCCAGGGCGGAGCGGATCCGGTTTTTCAGCGCCTGCTGCTTTTCGGCGATGTCCGCCAGCCGGTCGAGAACGATCTCCAGGGTGCCCGAGGTCTCTCCGGCCGAGACCATGTTGATGTAGACCGGCGAGAACACATGGGGGTAAAGGGCCAGAGAATTGGCGAAGCTGTTGCCCTCGACAATGGAATCCTTGATCTGGGCCAGACATTTCTGGAACCCCTGGGACCGGGTGTGGGGGATCAACGTGTCCAGGGCCGGCACCAGGGCGAACCCGGCGCCCACCAGGGTGGCCAGCTGGCGGGTCATCATGGCCACCTCCGACGGCTTGATCCGTTGAAACAGGGTCAGCCCCGACAGGGCGGTTCCCTCCTTTTTTGCCCGGATCTTTCTGGCCTCCTTGAGCGAAACAGGAAAGATCTTGGAGGTTCTCAGCTTCTGCCGGGCCACGGGGGAACTTTCGGCGTCGATGATCCCCGTGACGGTTTTTCCGTTGATGTCGAGTGCAGTGTATTCGTAGACTGGCATTACACGTCCAAATTAACCATGATCCATTTTTTTAACCGCATAATATAATGAGGTTGAGGGCGCGTTGCAAGGGGCGCGGTATCCGTCGGCGCCGGGAACGCCGCCGCGTCACAGCGGGAACCGCGCCTGGAACCGATCGACAATGTCGATGAATTCGCCGGGGAGCCGCTTCCGGGTTTCATCGACGATGGGCGCCGGGATGTTATGATAAAAGGCCTGGGCCATGCCGCCGGCGATGCAGGCCAGGGTGTCGCTGTCGCCCCCCAGGGAAACGGCCTTCCGCACCGCATCTTCGTAATCCGAGGATTCCAGAAAGGCGATAATGGCCTCTGGAACCGATCCCTGGCAGGAGACGTCGAACCGGTAGCCGGGGCGGATGCCGTCCAGGGTCCGGGAGAGGTCGTATCCGAACCGGTTTGCGATCTCCTTCCGGATTTCGGGTTTGGACCGGCCCTGCCGCGACAGAAAAACCGCCAGGGCCGTGGCCTGGGCGCCTTTGACGCCCTCCGGGTGGTTGTGGGTGACGGCGGCGCTCTTTTCGGCCTCCGCCAGCACGGTTTCGGCGTCGTCGAAGGCGAAACCCACCGGGCTCACCCGCATGGCCGACCCGTTTCCCCATGAGCCGTAAGGCTCCGTCGCGTCGGACTGCATCCACCCGTAAAACGTCCCGCCATAGCCGGCGCCGGGATAATGGCGGGCGAAGGTCTTGATGGCGTCGATATAATCCCAGTCTTCCAGGATGGCCCACGCTGCCGCAACGGTGAGCACCGTGTCGTCCGTAAAGGTCGACTTGGGGGAGAACAGATCAAAATTCGTTGTTTTAATGGGCCTGGCTTCGAACGCCGATCCGATGACGTCGCCGGCGATGGCGCCCAGCATGGGGCCTCCTTTGCAACCCGCGGGTCGCGTTTACTTTGCCGTCATGCTTTCCGGCATCTGTACCGCCACCACCTCCCCGGTGGCGCAGACTTCGCCGTTGGACGACAATTCAGTGGTCACCACCACCTTGCGCTTTTTCACCTCTTTGATCTGGGACCGGAGGTGGATGGGCGCGTCGATGGGGGTGGGCTTGAGAAAATTGACGTGGAGGGAACCGGTCACGAACCGCAAGGGGGGCTCGGTTCCCATTTCCCGCCCCTCGGCCCGATAGGCCGCGGCCGAGGCCGTGCCGGTGGAATGGCAGTCGATCAGCGAGGCGATCAGGCCGCCGTAAACATAACCGGGGATGGCCGTATGATAGGGCCGGGGCTGGTAGGTGCAGACGGTTTCGTCCCCGTCCCAGTAACTTTTGATCTGATGGCCGACCTCGTTGAGTCGTCCGCATCCGTAGCAGTGGCTCACATCATCGGGGTAATGATCCTGAAAAGCTGTTTCCACCATAGGTTCCTTCCTTGGGTCGTGCCGGCGGCACCCGGCGGATGCCGTCCGCCATTCATCAAAAATTGTTCCTGTCCATTGGCTGTCCTCTCTCCATTGAATGGCGGCAGCTTAACGGAAACCGACGGCGACCGTCAATCAAAAATCGGGTATCATCCTTACGCGTTATACCGGCCGATTCGGCATGTCCGTTCTTTGTGATAATGTCGTCCGGCAGGCCGCAAAGGTTACAGGGTGGCATCGAAAAAGAATGCATTCCCCATAAGTGCGGTCATCCACGAAGGGATAAATACGGTGTGGACGGCGCCAAAATAGGGGATTGCCTGTATTCCAAATCCTCCCGATCGATCGGATAGTTGAAGATGACACAGGACCGCTCGGAATGGTTCCTGCCTTGGGTACCGCCGGATTCGTCGTGTCGAAACGAACAGGAAAGGACCCTTCATGAAGATTTGCATGTTCACCAATACCTACCGGCCCCATGTGGGCGGAGTGGCCCGCTCCGTCGATTTTTTTACCCATGACCTCCGGGATCGGGGTCATGACGTGCTGGTGGTGGCGCCGACATTCCCGGAAGCCGAAGCCGCGGGCAGCATAAAAGAGGGGGTGTTGCGGGTACCGGCGATCCAGGATTTCAATGGCAGCGATTTTTCGGTTCGGATCCCGATCCCGTTTATCATTGACCAGAAAATCGACCGGTTCGGTCCCGACATCGTGCACAGCCACCACCCCTTTCTATTGGGAGATGCGGCCATGCGGGCGGCCCGTTCCCGCGGACGTCCCATGGTGTTTACCCACCATACCCTCTACGAGCGGTACACCCACTATGTGTCCGCCGGTTCCGAGGCCATGAAGCGGTTCGCCATCCATCTGTCCACAGAATACGCCAACCTCTGCACCCACGTGGTGGCGCCCAGCGAATCCGTGGCCCGGCTGATCCGGAAGCGGGGGGTGGCGCGGCCCATCACCGAAATCCCGACGGGCGTCGATGCCGAATTCTTCAAGAAAGGGGAAGGGGACCGGTTCCGGAATGAAATGGATATCCCCGCCGATGTCCGGGTGATCGGCCACCTGGGACGCCTGGCCCCGGAAAAAAACCTCGATTACCTGACCGATGCCGTCGTGGCATATATGAAGACCGATACCACCGCCTGGTTTCTGCTGGTGGGAGAGGGGCCGAGCCGGGAGACTGTCGAAAAACGGTTCCGCAGCGAAGGAATGGCGGACCGACTGTTTATGGCCGGCAAGCAGACCGGCCGCTCCCTGGCGGATGCCTACCGGGCCATGGACCTGTTCGTCTTTTCGTCCACATCCGAAACCCAGGGCATGGTGCTGACCGAAGCCATGGCCGCGGGCCGGCCGGTCATCGCCCTGGACGCCTCCGGGGCCCGGGAGGTGGTCCGGGACCGGGAGAACGGCCGCCTCCTGGAGGCCGATGCCCCGCCCGACCGGTTCGCCGGGGCTGTCGGCGAATGTTTTCAACGCCCGGATATGATGGAGAAATGGGGCAAAGCGGCGGTCGAAACCGCGGGGGATTTTTCCAGGGAATCCAGCGCCGAAAAAATGGAGGCGTTGTACCGCTCGGTCCTGTCGGAGTATCGGGCCGCGGAACCGCCGGCCTCCATGGACCGGTTGGAAGAGCTGATCCACGGGATCAAGACCGAGTGGGACCTCCTGGGGGAAAAGGCGGCGGCCGTGGCCGGCCTGATCACAAAAGACGGGCGGCGGCGGGAGGCTTCCCTTGATTAGCCGCATCGAACGTTTTTTGCGTCGGGGCCGCAAAGCGGTGAGCCGAAGCGAATGGGCCGTCAAACTCCTGGGGCTGGCCGCATCCGAGGGGACGGCCACGGCCAGTGGGGTCATTCTCCTTCAAATCGACGGCCTGGGCCATACCCAGTTCCGGAGGGCCCTGGAGAACGGACGGCTCCCCTTTTTAAAGGGCCTCCTGGAGGAACAAGGGTATGACCTCAAGACGTTCTATTCGGGCATGCCCTCCACCACGCCGGCGGTTCAGGCGGAACTCTTCTACGGCCGCAAAGGGGCCGTGCCCGCTTTCTCCTATATTCACCGGCGTTCGGGCCGGCGGTTCGCCCTGTATGATCACCGGGCCGTGGAAAAAATCGTCCAGTCCCTGGCCCGATCCGGGGAACCGCTGCTGTCCGGCGGAACCTCCTATTCGAATATCTACTCCGGCGGGGCCGAGGAGGCCCGGTATTGCATCGAGACCCTGAACCTCCAATCCTTTATCCGATCGACCCATCCCCTCAAATCCCTGTTGATCCTGGCGGCGCACCTGGGAAAAGCGTTCCGGATCGCGGGCCTCGCCCTCATCGAACTGGGACTGGCGGTCTGGGATTTTTTCCATGGGCTGTTCGAGCGGAAGGATTTTTTCAAGGAGTTGAAATTCATCCCCACCCGGGTCGGTGTGGCCGTCCTGTTGCGGGAGTCCATCCGCTTCCGGGTCAAAATGGACGCGGCCCGCGGCGTCCCCGTCATCCATGCCAATCTCTTGGGGTACGACGAGCAGTCCCACCGCCGGGGGCCGGGTTCCGCCTTCGCCCACTGGAGCCTCAAGGGCATCGACGGGACCATCAGGGACATCTACCGGACGGCCCGCCGTTCGGACCGGCGGGATTACCACGTGGCCGTCTACTCGGATCACGGCCAGGAGGCGGTGGAGAGTTACCAGCACCGCTATGGCCGGCGCGTGGGGGACGGGGTGCGGGAAGCATTGTCCGAAGGCCCCCTGTCGGACGTTCCCATGGGCGACGACCTATGCGAGCACGCCCACGAGAACCTCTACCGCCGCGGCAGGTGCCACATCCGGAGGGGAAGGGCCGATCCGCCGCCCCCGCCCCTGTCACGGGACGAAGTCCAGCGGATCCAGGTGGCGGATATGGGCCCCCTGGGTCACATCTACCTTCCCCTGAGCACTACGGGCGAGGAGAAGACGGCCATCGCCCGGCGTCTGGCAGCCGACGCCCGGATCCCCCTGATCCTGTTCCTCCGCAAGGGAGAGGTGGCGGCCGTCACCGAAAACGGTTGCGCGAATCTCGCGCCGGATGGGGAGCGGATTCTGGGGCCGGACCATCCGTTCCCGGACCGGGTCGCCCGGGATTTGGCCGCGGTCTGCCGGCATCCCGACGCCGGCGACCTGGTCATCTCCGGGTGGTCGCCGGACCGGCCGCCCCTGAGCTTTGCGGTGGAAAACGGCGGACACGGCGGGCCGGGGGTCGAAGAAACCCGCGGTTTTCTTCTGTTGCCTCCGTCGATACCGCTGGAAAAGCCCTGTCCGCGGCCCCTGGATCTCCGGAGGGCGGTGCAGGATCTTCTCTCCCGTCCGGGCCGGCCCCCGGCGGATCCGCCGACCCGGAAGCGGAGGGCGGTGGGGGCGCTCCGGGTCATGACCTACAATATCCACAGCTGCGTGAACCTGGATGGAAAGATCTTCCCGGAGCGGGTCATCCGGGTGATCCGTCGGTTCGATCCGGATGTGGTGGCCCTCCAGGAGGTGGACGTGAATCACGGGCGCACCCGCCGTCAGGACCAGGCGGCCATCCTGGCCGGGGCGCTTTCCATGCATTACCGGTTTTTCCCTGTGGTAATGGAGGGGGAGGAGGCGTACGGTCTGGCCCTGTTGAGCCGGTATCCCATCGCCGATGTCCGGCGCGGATGGCTTCCTTCGGTTCCGGAAAACGGGGCCCGGGAGCGGCGGGGCGTCCTCCAGGCCACGGTGCCGGTACCGGAGGCCGAGATCCAGATCCTGACCACGCACCTGAGCCTCTATCCCCGGGAGCGCCGGGCGCAGATGGCGGCGCTGGTGGGGCCGGAGTGGTTGGGCGGGCTCGACCCGTCGATGCCGGTGCTGGTGTGCGGCGATTTCAACGCCGGACCGCGGTCGCCGGCCTACCGGTCTATCCGCCGTCATCTGGCGGACGTGCAGAACGGCCACGGGGCCGCCGGGGGCACGTTTTTCTCCCGGAATCCGTTGTTCCGGATCGATCATATTTTCGTGTCCCCCCACGTGTCGGTGAAAACGGCCTGCATCCCGCGAAGCCACGACATCCAGCTCGCTTCGGATCATCTGCCGGTCTATGCCGACCTGGTGTTCGGCGAATCGTTTTCCGAATAGGGTTTTTTCTACAGAAAATAGCGTGTCCACCTTCCAAAAGAGGCAAAAGGCCCGAGCCGGACAAATTTTCGTCATCACCGCCAAAAAATGTCAAATTATTTTCTGTTTTTCAAAACATTTTTATGGGGTCACCCCACCCCCCTGTATGGGGTATTGACCGTATTTTTATTTTTCGGGGTTTTTCCCAGATAAGGACTGTGGCCGATTGGTGAATATCCGTAAAAAATCCGGAAAAATTGGCATTTTATTTGCAAAACCGAATGGGGAACCTGATTCCTCTTTTGCCAAGGAGGTCGTTATGCCGAACAATACCAATCCAGTCCGAAAATCCGGTATGAGAAACATCTATTGCCCATATTATGATGGCTGTCTCGATTATTCCGCAAAGCGGAACTGGCAGTTTTGGGATTGCTCTCAATGTGTCCATCGATTGATCCAGAAACCGATTCTCGAGGATCATGTGCTGGTAAAAGATGCATCCCCCTGTTATGAGTTGCCGGCCAGTATTTCGCTCAATCGGAATTAATCGCTCGTATTTCCGGGCAAAGACAGGAGGAAGGACCGGTTCTCCGACTGGCGGGGGCATGCCGCTGATCCGGAAGACCGCGTCGCATGGGTAGCCTCCGTTCGAAGATTCCTCTCCTTTTAACCGTGGGCGCCGTGCTGCTGGTCCTGGCCGGCGCCGTCTGCTGGACCCTATGCCTGTATGATCCCGCCCAAGGGCTGAAAGCCGCGATATCCGAACTCGTCCGGATCGTGCGCAGCGAAGACACCGCCCCAATTCCGTTCATTCTGATGATGGCGGTCCTGCCGATGGTGGGATTCCCCATCAGTTTGTTCCTGGTGGCCGCCGGCCTTAAATTCGGTCTGCTGGGCGGGTTGGCCGTATCGGCGGCGACCATGCCGCTCCACCTCCTGGTGGCCTATCCCCTGGCCGTCCGGTTGCTGCGCGGGCCGATTCGTCGCCTGGCGCGGAGAATCGGTTATCCCATCCCGGTCGTGCCGGAAAACCGCGCCGCCGTCTTCACCTTCGTTTTTTTCGCCATTCCCGGCATCCCGTATACCTTCAAAAACCTTCTGCTGCCCTTAGGCGGCGTCCCCTTTCGGCTCTATTTTTTCATTGGATGGGCCGTCCAATGGGCGATGGGCATCCCCTTCATGGGCCTGGGCGACTCCGTGGCCCGGATGAACCCGTATGTGCTGGGGGCGTTCGTGGCGCTGTTGGTCGTCGGATATGGGGTCATCCGCTGGTTTCGGACGCGATACGGCCACCTGGTGAAATAGCGGCGGTGTGAGGGAAACCGGTCGGTTCCTCGGCTGTGGGCAAGGCGCTATTGCTTGGCGCGAAGGATGTAGTAGACCCGCTGTCGGGCCCCGAGGGTAAGTTCGGGGATCTCCATCGTCTGCGGATTCGGTCCGTCGGCAAGGCGGAGGACCAGATGGCGGTGGGTGCCGGGGGGAAGACGGAAACGCGCCAGGGTGAGTGCGCCGGGGAGGGTCTCCCAGGCCCGGGTGTCCGGCTCTTCCATGATGAACAGAATTGCCCGGGCCAGCACACCGATCAACTGGTCGTTTTCCCGTTCGATGGCCCGGGCCACCGACTCTTTGAGCGCGGCCCGGGCCGTTTCTTTAAACGCCAGCTGGGCGGCCCGGGCGGAAAGAGATGCCTCGGCCACGTCGGTGATATCGGTGGTGATGAGGGTCCCGTTCAGGGGGCCGTCGGCATCCGAGAGGGTGAGGTCCGCACCGACGACGGGGGAGCGGCGGACATACCGGGGAAAGGAGAAGCGAATGGACGGGGGGACGACGATATCCCCGGAGACCTTGACGGGCCCTTTCCCCGCTCCGGCAAAGACCACCACTTCGGCGGCGTCTGGGGATGCCAGGGGATCCGAAGCGGGCACCCGCCGCCGATACCGCGCCGCTTCGTCCGTAAATCCGAGGGTCCGGGCCAGCCGGTAGAGATCCGGGGCCACGGCGGCCGGCTCGGGAAGGGCTTCCGCCAGTTTTTTGTATTCGATGTAGGCATCGTTGTAGAGGCGTACGTTTTCGAAGCACAGCGCGATCAGCGCCCGGGTGAAATAGGCCCGCTCCAAAGGTTCGGGGTAATCCTTGAAGATTTTCAGGGCCTTTTTGGCTTCCACCAGCGCGCTGTCATACCGGTACCGCATCAGGAAGTTCATCATCAGGTAGGTGTGGACCCATAGCCGCTCGCTGTATTCGCCCTTGTACTCCGTGGCCCAGTCGTTGGTCACCACGGATGCGGTCTGCTGGCCCACATTGAGAATGTCCTGCTGATCCATGAGCCGGGCGGCCGCCAGCAGGGCATCGGTGCTCTTTTCGTACTGGCCGGCATAATGGAGGATGGCCCCTTTCTCCATCAGCCACAGGAGCCGGTCCCGGCCCTCCACCTCCTCGGCCTCCGACAGGGCGCCGGCCGCCGCTTCCGGGGCCTGGGTGTAAAAGGCCTTCCGGGCATCGCGGATGGGGGCGGAGGTACATCCCGCCGCCAGGAGAACGGCCCCCAGGAGGAGGGCCGTCAGCCCGTGTATCCGCCGTTCGGGATCCACCCTACCACCCGATGATGGGTTCGGAGGCTTCCCGGGCCAGGTCCACGCTGTGGCTCCAGTCGATGAGGCCGGACCGCAGATCGGTCAATTGCAGGTGGAGGCTGTAGTAATTGGTCTTTTTCTTGGTCCACCGGATTCCCCTCCCCTCTTCTTTTTCGATGGATCGGAGGGTGCCGGAAAGAATATAATCGGCGCCGGCCTGCCGCGCTTTTTCGATCCGCTGGGCCGGATCGACCATGCCGCTGTTGTATTGATAATCCAGTTCCCGGGCGATGTTGTCGCGCTGGGTTTCGTTGAGAAACCGGAAACGGTTCGCCTGCAGCAGTTCTTCCCGGATATCGTCGGTGATGCCGCCGGTGTCGATGTGTTCCGAGGTGCGGTTGGCCACCGGGTAAACGATGACCACGGGCCGCTGACCGCCGGCGGGATACCGGTCCAGCAACGGCTCCACCAGCCCCTGGACGATCTGTTTTTTATCGGAAAAATCATATTCTTCATCGTAGTGCATCTCTTCGCTGGTGGAGACGTTCCGGGTGGTGGTGGCGCATCCCGTCCAGAAAAAGAGCGTGGAAAGGATCACGGGGAAAACGATCCAGGAAAACGCGGATGGTTTGGATCGAATCATGGCCTGGCCTCCTTGGGTCTTGGGGGGTTTTCGGTTATGGACTGAATATAGCATCAGATCCCGGAAATGGCAATCTCAAGGTGAGGGAACATCTTCCGATGGATTGGGCGCCCCCGGCGCGTTCAGGGTCCGACAGGGCTGTTTCTCAAGAAATGGACGGACCGGGCCACGGCGTCGTCCGGGGTCCCCGGCTTCAGTTCGATTACCCGGAGCGTCTCCGGCGTCAGCCGCTCCGCCAGCCCGGAAAAACCGATTTCTCCGTCGCCCGGGGGGAGGTGGTCGTCCAGCCCCGTCGCATCATGGAGATGGACCCCGATCAGGTGATCGCCCCACCGGTCCAGAAACGATGCGGCCGTCCCCCACCCCAGTATTTCAGCGGCGTGGGCGTGGCCGGCGTCGTGCCAGTAGCCGACGGGAGCGCCGTTGAATTCGGCCAGTAGAAGGTCGTACTCCTCGGGGCCCGGCAGTTCGTGGTAATGAAACCGGTTCTCCAGTCCCAATTGCACCCCATACCGCTCGGCCGGGCCGACCAGGTGGTCCAGGCTCCGGCGGAGGGCGTCGACGTGGGGGCCTTTCCGGGCCTCCCGCTCGGTCCGTTTCCGGGCCAGCAGGTCCCTGGCCGCCGGGGTGTCCATTTCACCTCTGCGGGCGTACCCGTGCAGTTGCCCGGTTTCCGGCTCCATGGCCACATGGCCGCAATGGAGCACGACGGCCCGGGCCGCCAGGTCGTTGGCGTGCTCGATGGTCCGTCGGGTGCGGCGAACCGCCTCCCGGCGATGATCCGGGTCCGGGTGGGAGAGGAGAAACAGATCGCCGCTGGGATGCCAGCCTCGGGGCGCGTCCGCGGGAAAAGGGAAAAAATTGTGGATGCTGACGACCGCCAGCCGGGAGGTTTTCAAATGGGGCCTCATCTGCTGGTAGGTGCTCTCGGAGATCCGGTACTCCAGTTCCAGGGCGTCGATTTCAAACCGTTCCGCTGCGGTCAAAAGCGCTTCGCCGTTGGTGATGGTGGTGGATTTCCAGCAAGTGGAAAGCGATATCATCGCAGACTTCCTTTTTCCGGGTGGGGCAGGCTGTTCCTGCGGTTGGAATAACGCTGCGGTTTTGCCTGGAACCGGCTTCTGCGGTTCCAGGCGGGGCTTTTCATGCCGACAACATAAGGACGCCGAGCCCCCCTGTCCATGCCATTCCGAATGGGAACGGGGGATGCCCCCGGATCGGGCGAAAGCGCATTGACACATCATCAGGCGACGCTTACCTTTGTCTCATTTGGAGAAATGACGCTTTTATCCGAAAAGGGCCGTTTCCAAACGACCATCGACCATATCCCAAGGAGGAGAAGAATGGCCTTTGAGACCAAACAACAAGTGTTTGAAAAGATCGTGGCGCAGGATCGGCCGGCCTGTCCCCATTGCGGCGAAATGATGAGCCTCTGGGAGGTCCCGCCGGTGCCGTGCGACGACGGCCTGGGGTGGGGATCGCCCTATCTGTATATGTGTTTCAACGATGAGTGCCCCCTTTACCGGGAGGGGTGGAAAAACATCGAAGAGAATTACGGGCGCACGGCGTCCTATCGCTGTCTCTGCTACCCGGACAGCCTGAAATTCGAGTGCATGACGGTTTTCGGGCCCTTTGGCGGCAAAGGGCAGATCGTGGATGAAGAGGTTCTGGTCCGCCAGAAGGAGATCGAACGGCGGGTCAAGGAGGGGATGATCGAATTGGAAACCTGCCAGGCCTCCGGCGACGGGCAACGGGTGCTGCACATCCTGCTGGATGCCACCGAGCCGCCCCGCCTCCGCCATCACGCTGCCGAACTGATCGGGGAGGTGGGGGATCTTGATGTCATCGATTCCCTCCGGAATACGACGTTCGACAACGACATCATCGGGAAAAAAATCGGTGGGTCGATCCAGCGGATCCACGATCGGTTTTTTACCCGGGAGTGCCCGTTCTGCGCTGAAATCATCAAGAGCCGGGCCAAAATCTGCAAGCATTGTGGACAGGATGTAGCCGGGGTTTAGGGCTTGATTTTTTCTCTGTCTTCCGCTATGGATGCCGGTGTCATGGCGCCGCTGAAACACGGCCGAGAGGGAACACGGTGAGACTCCGTGGCGTTGGACCGGCGCTGTAAGCAAGGACCCTGACCGTATAAAGAGCCACTGTCCGCCCGCCGCCCCGGCGAGCGGCTGGGAAGGCGCGGGAAGGGGAGGATCTGCAAGCCAGAAGACCTGCCATGACCCACGGGCCTCTGGGGCTTTATCGCCTGTGGTGACCGGATCATGTTGTCCGTACATATCCGTGTCGTGGGAAAGATCCCACGACACGGATTTTTTTTTGGGCGGACGACCCAACACACCCGAAGGAAAAGGAGGAGGCGGTATGGAACGATTGGAACGGTGCATCGCCGGCATCGCGTCCCCGGACGAAACAGCCTACCGGGCGGCCCATGAACGGCTCCGGAACCAGGCCCGTCCGGCCGGGAGTCTGGGGATACTGGAAGAGGTCGGGGCCAGGCTGGCCGGTATTTTCGGCACATTGGACGTCCACCTCGACCGCCGGGCCGTGGTGACCTGCGCGGGAGACCATGGCGTTTGCGCCGAGGGGGTCAGTCTGTTTCCCCCGGAAGTGACGGCCCAGATGGTCCACAATTTCGTCCGTGGCGGCGCGTCCATCAACGTATTGGCCCGCCACGCCGGCGCGCGGGTGATGGCGGCCGATCTGGGGGTGGACACGGACTTCGATCCGGCGCTGCCCATTTTCCATAAAAAGGTGCGGCGGGGGACCCGGAATCTGGCCCGGGAGCCGGCCCTGACCCGGGAAGAGGCGGTCCGGAGCATCGAGGCGGGCATCGGGATGGTCGCGGAACTGGTGGACCAGGGGCCGCTTCACCTCCTGGGGACGGGGGACATGGGCATCGGCAACACGACTCCCTCCACGGCCATCATCGCCGCTTTTTCCGGCTTGCCGGTGGCGGAACTGACGGGCCGGGGGACCGGACTGGACGACGCCGCGCTGGCCCGCAAAACGGCGGTGATCGAACAGGGCCTGCGGATCAACAAGCCGGACCCGGCCGATCCCCTCGACGTGCTGGCCAAGGTGGGCGGGCTGGAGATCGGCGGCATCGCCGGGCTCGTCATCGGCGCCGCCCGATGCGGGATTCCCGTGGTCTGCGACGGGCTCATCTCCACCGCCGGGGCCCTGGTCGCCTGTGAACTGGCTCCTGGCGCGCGTGCCTATCTCTTCTCCGGCCACCAATCCGTGGAGGTGGGCCACCGGTTCATGCTGGAACGCATGGAGTTGACCCCGCTGCTGGACCTCCGGTTCCGCCTGGGGGAGGGGACCGGGGCTGCGCTGGCCATGGAACTCATGGATGCGGCCACCCGGATTCTGTCCGATATCAAAACCTTCGAGGAGGTGGCCATCGCCGACGCCCAGTCGTAATTTTTCCTTGATCATTGACGGCCGCTTCTGTATCCATGGGAGGGATGGAATCGAGGCACGGGAAGGTCGCCTCACTGGACCGGAAAGGGAGGTTGCATATGAGACGCTTGGCGACGGGAGGGCTGGTCCTCCTGATCCTGATGGGAACCGCCGGCCGCTGGGAGACCGCCACCGCCGCCGAGATCGTGCTGGGCCAGTCCTGTGCCCTTTCGGGGCCCACCGCCTTTCTGGGGACCGAGATGCACCGGGGGGCCAGCGCCTATTTCGATACCCGCGCCCGGGGGATTGTGCTCCAGGTCAAAGACGACGGGTACGATCCGCCGCGGTGTATTGAAAATACCGCCGCGTTTCTTTCGCAACCGGTGGATGCCCTCTTCGGATATGTCGGCACCCCCACCTCCAAGGTGGCCGTGCCCCTGGCCCGGGAGAAAAACACCATTTTTTTCGGGGCGTTCACCGGGGCGGGGTTCCTGAGCGACCACCGGCTCAATCCCCATGCGTTCAGCATCCGGGCCAGTTACGATGCCGAGATCGAAAACATGATCCGCCGGTTGAAAGAGGATCTGGATGTGACCCGCATCGGCCTTTTTGTCCAGCGGGACGCCTTCGGGCTGGCCGGCGTCACCGGGGCCCTCAAGGCGGTGAAAGCGGTCGACGGGGTGCGCATCGTACCACCGGTGCCGCCCATTCCGTCGGAAGACGCTCCTCCGGCGGAGTGGAACCGGTTTTGGGCCTCGGTTCCCAACTATCCGCGCAATACCGTCCAGGTGGGCCGGAGCGCCCGACTGGTATCGGGCAGCCGGGTGGAGGCGGTCATCATGGTCGGGGCCTACCGGCCCTGTGCCACGGCCATCAACTTGTGGAAACGGCTGGAATTCGATGCGGTGTTCATCAACATCTCTTTTGTGGGGAGCAAGGCCCTGGCTGCGGCCCTGGGGGGCGATACCCGAAACGTCCTCATCAGCCAGGTGGTGCCGGATCCCTGGAATGCGCGGATCCCCCTCGTCCGGGAATACCAGGCGGCCATCGGCGGCAGCCGGTACGGGTTTGTCAGCCTGGAGGGGTATATGGCGGCAAACGCCTTTCACCGGGCCATCGGCAACATCGAAGGGCCCCTTGATTTCGCCACGCTGAAGGCGGCCATCGAAGCCCTGTCCGATGCGGATTTCGGCGGGGTACCCCTCTCTTTCGGACCGGCCGACCACCGGGGCTCGGACGACGTGTATCTGACGGCCATCGAGGCGGTGCCCCGTGCCGACGGACAATACGATTACAAATTCCGCTATATCGACACCATCACCAAGGAGTGACGGCGGGCCAACCTGACGAAAGCGGTTGCATTGACCACCGATTTTTCGTAGGTTCGGGGGGTGGATGGTCCCATCCATCCGACGCCATGCCGGATGCATGGAAACATGACAGAGGAGGCCCCGTGGTGAGGAAAGTGATTGCCGCCCCATCCCTGCTGATGCTGTTCCTGATCCTGTGCCTGATTTTTTGCCTGGGCGTTTCCGGCGGGATCGCCGGGAGCCGGACTTATTATGATGCCGAGGGCAACGTCATCTCCGAAAGAGCATATCAGGAGATGCGCCAGCGCCGTCAAAAATGTCTGGAATCCACCTCGGATCCGATCGGTTTCAAGCGGTGCATGGACAGCAGCGATGCGTCCTCCGGGATGGCGTCCCCTCCGTCTCCCCAGCCGGTTCCGGACGCGGGCGCGGCGGCGGCGCCTCGACGCCGAAAGCCCCAGGAACAATCACCCCCTCCGCCCCCCCCGCCGGCACCGGAGCGAACACCTTCGACACCCCCGCCACCGCCTCGTTCCGAACCCGCTTCCGCAGCCGATTCGGAACCGGCCGCCCGACCTGTACCGAGCGAGGCATCGACGGCCCGGAAGATGAACCACCCCGTGATCCCCGGCCAGCGGGAGCAGCCCGTTCGGGTCATCGAACGGGAGATCGCGGTGCCGGGCGGCGGGGTTCTCAAGGTGAAAGAATATCAGTACGAATAGCGAGCCGAGGACGGTTCCATGAAAGTGACATGCCCCAATTGCGGACACGCCTCCCAGGTGGACGGGTCGAAGATCCCGGAAAAAGGGGTCCAGACCAAGTGCCGGAAATGCGACAGTCGGTTCACCCTCACCCGAAAGGGGGCCGTCGCCCCGACCCAGGCCAAAAAGCCGGCCGGCAAAGGCCCGGTTGGGCCCGCGGATCCGCCGGCCCCCAAATCGGCCGCAACGCCGTCCCCGGCCGCCGACGCCCCATCGTTGGAAACAGCGGTCTACACCTGCGAAAAATGCAAGCACAAACAGCACCCGGCCCGGGCCTGCGTCTACTGCGGCAATCCGTTCCCCCAGTTCGCGGGGGCGTCCCCCCGGACAGCGGAAAAGGAGGCGACGGACGTCAAACCGACGCCGGCCCCCCCGGCGTCCGGGAAGAACGAACCGGAAGGGATCACCCCCAAGCCGGCCATCTTCCCCATTGCCGCGGGCGACGGGAGCGAAGAAGCACCGGGGCGCGTCCCTTGCCCCTACTGCGACGAGCCTATCCGGGAAGGGGCCAAAAAGTGCAAGCACTGCGGCGAGTTTCTGGACAAGTCGGAGCGGGTGGTGGCCGACCCGCCGGTCCGGATCGGGGAGGTCTTTTCCGGGCTCGTCGATTTCCGGTTCAAGCGGATGATCACCCCCGAACTGGTCAAGGCCCTGTACATCGTCGCCCTGGCGTTGGGAGGGATCGGTGCGCTGACGGCGGCCGTGTTCGCCGTGCGGTTCGGTGCCTACGCAACGGCGGCGGGCAGCATCGTCGGCTACCTGCTGATGGTTTTGCTCACCCGGGTGTATGCCGAGCTGTCCATCATCGCGTTCAAGATCGAAGAGAACACCCGTCGCAGACGCCGGTGAACCGACCCGCCACGGCCCGCGCCCGAAGCCGATGCGCCTGACGTTCCTGCTGAACCGGGGGAGTGGGTTTTTCAGCGTCGATGATCCGGAACCGCGCCGCCGCAGGGTCGAGTCGGCGATCCGCCGGCGGGATGAAAACGCCCGTATCCTCTGGGTCGCCCCCGAAGACCTCTCGGATGCGGTGGAGGGGGCCGTCGCCGGCGGGGAGGGGCCGCTGGTGGCCGGGGGCGGCGATGGGACGGTCAACCGGGTGGCGGGCCGCATGGCCGGCGGTGAACGGCCCATGGGGGTGCTTCCCCTGGGGACGTTCAATTTCATCGCCGGCGATCTGGGCATGCCCTTGTCACCGGAAGCGGCCGTCGATGCCCTGTTCGACGGCACGCCGGGCCCCGTGGACACCGGAGAGGTGAATGGCCACCTTTTCCTCCACAACGTTTCCCTGGGGATCCATTCCGTGGCCGTCCAGCTGCGGGAGCAGTATCAGCGGCGGCTCCGGCTGAACAAGGCCGCCGCCGTGGCGTATGCCCTTTTCAAGGCGATCCTCCGGCCGCCCATGCTGTCGGGATATATCCATGCCCGGGAGAAGGCCGAGTTTCTCCGGGCCTCCTTTGTTTTCATCGGCGTCAATCGTTTCGATACCGCGTCATTCGCCTTTGTCCGTCGGAAATCACTGGATGACGGCATTTTGAGCGTATTCTACGCCCATGGGATGGAACCGAAGAACCTGTTGAAGATGGCCGTCCGGACCTTGGTGAGCCGCCGGATCAAAGACGTGCCGGACCTGGAGTGCTTGTTGACGGATATGGTGATCCTCCGAAGTCGAAAACACAAGGTCAAATTGGTGGCGGACGGCGAAATCCACCCGGTCCGGTCGCCGGTGGTCTGCCGGGTCCGGCCGGGCCGTTTGAGGATCATTCTGCCCCCCCGAATGGCATGAAAACCATTGTGCACATATCGGATATCCATTTCGGCCGGGTGATTCCGGGGGTGGCCGACGCCCTGATCGCGTCCCTGAACGGGGTAACCCCCGACCTGGTGGTCATCAGCGGCGACCTGACCCAGCGGGCCCGGCGCGGCCAGTACCGGAAGGCGAGGGACTATCTCGAACGGATCCCGTCTCCCAAGATCATCGTTCCGGGAAACCACGACGTGCCGTTGTACAACGTGGCGCGCCGGTTCCTGAGGCCGCTCACGCGCTACAGGCGCTATATCACCCATGACATGGCGCCCTTTTACCAGGACGACGAAATCGCCGTGCTGGGCATCAACACGGCCCGCTCCCTGACGTTTACCAAGGGGCGGATTTCCAAATCCCAGATCGGTCTCATCCGGCGGCGGTTCTGCCCGCTCCCCGACCGTATCTTCAAGATCCTGGTCACCCACCATCCCTTTCTGCCGCCGCCCGAGAATCTGAAGCTGCCCCTGGTGGGCCGGGCACCGGAAGTGCTCCGGATGGTGGCGGAATGCAACCTGGATCTGCTGCTGGCGGGCCATTTCCATATGAGCTACGCCGGCGGTTCCCACTCGGCCTACCGGACCCTGGCCCGATCCGTGCTGGTGATCCAGGCGGGTACGGCCACTTCCAGCCGAATGCGGAACGAAGGAAACGCCTACAACCTCATCCATATCGAAAAAACCCGGGTCACGCTGCAAGTGCGCATGTGGAACGGCGAGGGCTTCGAAGATCACCGGACCCGATACTACACCTACAACAGTGAGGGGGGCTGGGACTACCCGGCGGCCCTGGAACCGGAGGCGTTGGCCTCCCTGAGGGAAAGGAGGCTGGAAAATTGAAACGGACAGCAGCGATAACGGCGGCGTTGAGTGCCCTGTTCTGCCTGGCGGTGGCCGGGGCGGCGGCTTTTGAGTTGCCGCCGCTGGAAGTGTTCCAATCGGAGGAAAACCGGCTCTCGACCCTGGAAACGGTCCGGGTTTCCACCTTCGATCTGGAAGGAAACACCGTTTTCACCGATGAGGAACTGGGCGATCTCGTGGCCCCTTACGAGAATCGGGAGATCACCTTCGAGGACCTTCAGGAGGTTCGGGACCGGCTGACCAAATACTACATCGCCAACGGGTACCGGACCTCCGGGGCCCGGATCCCGGACCAGAAGGTGGAAAACGGGGTCATCACCGTGGAGATCGTGGAGGGGCGGCTCACCGAAATCACCGTCACCGGAAACGACTGGCTCCAGACCCGGTATGTCAAAAGCCGCCTGGAACGGGGGACCGACCCCGACGATCCGGTCAACGTCTTTCGTCTCCAGGGTCTCCTGAAGCTGCTGAAGCAGGACCCGCTCATCGACAACGTCAACGCGGAACTCCGGCCCGGCCTGGTCCTGGGGGAGGCGACCCTCAACGTGGAGATCGACGAGGCCCGGCCCTTCTATCTGGGGGTCGGTGTCAACAACCACCAGTCCCCCAGCATCGGCGCCTACCGGGGGGAAATCCGGGCGGGGCTTCTCAACATCACGGGATGGGGGGATTCCCTCGAAGCCGAGTACGGGCTCACGGAAGGGGTGGACGATGTGTCGGTGCGGTACGCCATTCCCGTGACCCGCTGGGACACGACCCTGTCCGGCGGCTTCGATCGATCGGAATCGACGGTGGTGGCCGACCCCTTCGGTCCCCTGGACATCCGGAGCGAGACCGATACCTGGTCCATCGCCCTGCGCCATCCCTTCTACCGGACCGTTTCCCGGGAGCTGGCCCTGTCCCTGGAATTCGAGAACCGGGAGGGTGAAACCACCCTTGGGGGGCAGGGATTTGCCTTTTCGCCGGGCGTTTCCGAGGACGGTGAGAGTGAAATCTCCGTTCTCCGTTTCGTTCAGGAGTGGATCGACCGGACCCTGACCCAGGTGATCGCGGTCCGCTCGACGTTCAGCTTCGGCCTGGACGCCATGGGCGCCACCATCCACGACGATGACGACGTGCCGGACAGCCGGTTCATCACCTGGCTGGGGCAGTTCCAGTGGCTTCGCCGGTATGAATTCCTCAACAGCCAGACCCTATTTCGCGTCGACCTGCGGCTGTCGGATGATCCGTTGCTGCCCATGGAAAAATTCGCCATCGGCGGCGTCGACACGGTGCGGGGGTACCGGGAGAACCAGATGACCACGGACGGCGGCGTGGTGGCCAGCCTGGAATGGCGGGTGCCGGTGGTGCAGCTCCGGGTCCCCCTGATCAGCACGCGCCCCACCGACGGATGGCTCCAGGTCTGTCCGTTTGTCGATGTGGGATCCGGGTGGAATGTTGAAGGCGATGATCCCGACCCGCAAACCATATTGGGCACGGGGTTGGGCCTTCGCTGGGACCTGAGGGAAGAGGTGTACGCCCGGCTGTATTGGGGATACGCCTGGGAGGATGTACCGGAGCCATCGGACTGGGACCTCCAGGATGAAGGAATTCATTTTGAAATCGGGGTCAGATTGTTTTAGACTGGGATAACAGGGCTGGAAAACCAAGGACGATGCATTGGAAAAGGAGGGGAGCGATGGCAACGGAGCGACTGGTGGTGATCGGTGGAGACGCGGCGGGCATGAGCGCGGCCTCCCAGGTGCGCCGACGGAAACCCGATATGGAGATCCTGGCGTTCGAGCGGGGCGCCCACACGTCCTACGCCGCCTGAGGCATCCCCTACTATATCGCCAGTCTGGTCGATACCGCAGATGCGTTGGTGGCCCGTAAGCCCGAGACATTCCGCCAAAAACAGAACATCGATGTCCGCATCCGTCACGAAGTGATCGGCATCGACACGGACGCCCGGAAGGTGAAGGTCCGGGATCTCGAAGCGAAAACGGATTTCTGGGAGGCCTACGACGAGCTGGTCATCGCCACCGGTGCCAGCCCCATCCGGCCGCCGCTGGAGGGGATCGATGCCGAAGGGGTCCTGGATGTCAACACCCTGCATAACGGGATCGAATTCAAACGGATGATGGACGAGAAGCAGCCCAAAACCGCGGTCGTGGCGGGGGGCGGTTACATCGGCCTGGAGATGGCCGAAGCCCTGAAAATGCGGGGTCTGGACGTTTCTCTTGTGTCCAAGGCCCCGCAGTTGATGCGGACGTTGGATTCCGACATGGGGGAACAAGTCGGCGAAGCGCTCATACAAGACGGGGTCCATCTGTACCGGGAGGAGACCGTGCAGGGTTTTGAGGTGGAAAGCGGCTTTGTCCGCGGCGTCGTTACCGACGCGCGAACCCTGCCCGCCGATATCGTGGTGCTGGGGCTGGGGGTAAAACCCAATTCCGGTCTGGCCAGGGAGGCCGGGATCCCGGTGGGTGTCGAGGACGGCATCAAGGTCAACGAATTGCAGCAGACCGAAACCGACGGCGTCTGGTCCGCCGGCGACTGCGTTCAGACCCATCACATCGTCAGCCGACGTCCCTTCTACGTGGCGCTGGGAACGGTGGCCAATAAACAGGGGCGGGTGGCCGGCATCAATCTCGGCGGCGGCTACGCCACGTTTCCCGGCGCCGTGGGGACGGCCATCACCAAATATATGGAAACCGAATGCGCCCGCACCGGCCTGGGCGAGCGGGAGATCGCCGCCCTGGGCTGGCAGTATGTGACGGGCAAGATCGACGGTGCCACGCTGCCCCATTACTATCCGGGATCGGCCCCCATCACCGTCAAAGTGCTGGCGGAAAAAGGATCGGGCCGGCTGCTGGGGGCCCAGATCGTGGGCGGCAAAGGATCGGCCAAACGGATCGACGTGGCGGCCACGGCCCTCCACGCCGGCTTCACGCTTGATGAAATGCTGTATCTGGATCTTAGCTACGCGCCGCCGTTTGCGGGGGTGTGGGACCCGATGGTGATTGCGGCGAGAAAGGCGTTGAAATCGGTGTAACATGATAGCCTCCGCAGACGGAAAACGCCTCGTTGTCTGCATCGATAACACAGGCAACGAGGCGTCTCTGGAAAAGAAGCGCTAAAAGCCAGATATCGCCCACCTTTTCAGGAGTTAAAAATGGCCAAAAACTATATCGAGTTCCAGGAAGGTTGCTATCGGATTAAAGATTCCCGGGTCTCGCTGGATTCCGTCGTTTACGCTTTTCGACAGGGACTTTCCCCTGAAACCATTGCAGTTGAGTGTTTCCCGACATTGACTTTAGAACAAGTTTACGGGGCGATTGCGTTTTACCTGGAAAATCGTGAACAAATCGATCCGTATCTTGAAGAAGGCGAAGTTTTATTTGATGAATTGCGACAAGAGAGTCGCAAGGCCGATCCGGCGTTTTATCAGAGATTCATCCAGGCCCGTCGTCAGGTCAATGCTTTGAGCGCATGAGAATACGATTCCAGGCGGACGCCGACTTGAGCCAGATTATTGTCAAGGCGGTTTTGCGCAGAGAGCCGGAAATTGATTTTCAAACCGCCACCGAAGCAAATCTGGCTGGAAAAAACGATGATGAAGTGTTGACGATCTCCTCAAAGGAAAAGCGAATTCTGGTGACACACGATCAACGCACCATACCGGGCCATTTTGCCAGGTTTACAATGAACCAGACAAGTTCAGGCGTCATTCTTATATCTCAGAAAATGCCGGTTGTGGAGGCCGTTGAAGATCTGATCATGATTTGGTCTTTGACCGGAAGCGATGAATGGATCAATCGTATCGTAAAACTGCCGCTGTGATCATGACTGAAGACCATTTCAACTGGCAGGGAAGCCCCTGACGTCAATCCGCCATGCTCTCCATCATCACCCTGCTGACGGTCCTCACCCTCTCCATCCTGGTCACCCGCATCGCCACGGTGGCCCTGACCCATACCGGACTGTCCCGCCAGTCCGCCCGGTTCCAGGCCCGTTCGGCCTTTACCGGCGTGGGCTTCACCACGGACGAATCCGAAAAGGTCGTCAATCACCCGGTGCGGCGGCGGATTCTGCGCCTCCTGATGCTTCTTGGCAACGCCGGCGTCGTGACGGCCATGTCCTCGCTGATCATCTCCTTTGTGAATATGGAGGGCACCCATCCTTTGGCGTGGCGGATCGTCCTTCTGGTTACCGGGCTGGTGGTCCTCTGGGCCGTGGCCGCCAGCGGGTGGGTCGATCGCCATCTCTCCAACCTGATTTCAAAGGCGCTGAAACGCTACAGCGATATCGATGTCCGGGACTACGCCGCCATGCTCCATCTGGCCGGGGAATACCAGGTCAGCGAAATCCAGGTGGAGGAAGACGACTGGATGGCGGGGCAGACCCTGGCCGATCTCCGGTTGAGCCACGAGGGGGTGATGGTGCTGGGGATCACCCGGAAGGATGGCGTCTATTTGGGGGCGCCCATGGGGAGCACGACCGTCCAGCCCTACGATACCGTCATGGTCTACGGCCGGGCCTCGGCCATCGAGAGCCTGGACGACCGGAAACAGGACGTGTCCGGCGACGACGACCACGCCCGGGAAGTGGCCAAGCAAGTGGAGATCCAGTTGGGCGAGCGGGAGACGGACGCCAAAGGCTGATCCCCGGATGCCCGCGGCGCGCGGAAAATGGCTTGCGCCAATCGTCGAAATCCGCTAAAAATTGAATACCATCAGAGACCGGCCGCCGCGCGGGGCGGCCGGCTGAACCCCCTTTTTATCGATTCCGTAAGGCGGCGCCATGCAGGAGATCCGATTCCACGGGCGCGGCGGCCAGGGAACGGTGGTCGCCTCCGTGATTCTCGCCAAAGCGTTTTTCAAGGCCGGCCTGTACGTCCAGACGTTTCCCGTTTTCGGCGTGGAACGGCGGGGCGCGCCGGTGGAGGCATACCTGCGGCTGGATGACAAAAAGATCCTTATCCGGTCCAATCTCTACACCCCCGATCATGTGGTGGTCCAGGACGCCAGACTCCTGGGCGTTGTCGATGTGACCAACGGGTTGAAACCGGGCGGGTGGATCCTGCTCAACGCCCCCCGGTTCCCGGAGGATCTGTCGCCTTTTTCGGAATTCCGGCTGGCGGCAGTAGACGCATCCGCCATCGCCTTGGACCTCGGCCTGGGGACCCGGACCCAGCCCATCATCAATACCGCCATGATCGGCGCCTTCGCCCGGGTCTTCGGCGGTCCGCCGCTGGAAACCCTGGCCGAGGCCATCGACGAGGAGATCCCGGTCAAACAGGCGGCCAACATCGGGGCGGCGCGCCGGGCGTACGATGGCGTCCGGTTTCTCGATACCCAATTCCCCGCTGCCACCCCGCTCGGGAGGGAAGACCATGACCGTGCAACCGGCACCCGCTAACGATATCCCCCTGTTCATCTCCCGGTCCCGGACCACGACCGAGGCCAACAAGACCGGGGCATGGCGGTTCATGCGCCCGTCCTATGCGGAAAAAACCGCCCCATGCAGCGCGGCCTGCCCGGCCGGGGAGGACATCGCCCGGATTCAGCTCCTGACCGCCGCGGGAAAGACCGGCGAGGCATGGGAGACGATCCTGCGGGAAAACCCGTTTCCGGCCGTCTGCGGCCGGGTCTGTTTTCACCCCTGCCAGGGCGTCTGCAACCGGTCCGGGTTCGATGAGACGGTTTCCATCCGCCATGTGGAGCGGTTTATCGGGGACGCGGCCATCCGGCAGCGCCGATCCGCCGGACCCCTGCGGCCGTCCACCGGCAGGCGAGTTGCCGTCGTCGGCGCGGGCCCCGCGGGGTTGTCCGCCGCGTATTTCCTGACCTTACTGGGATACGGGTGTGACGTCTTCGAGGCCGCCGATCGGGCGGGGGGCTTGCTGCGATGGGGCATCCCCCGGTATCGGTTGCCGGATCGGATTCTGGACGCCGAAATCGGCCGCATCGTCGACCTGGGGGTCCCGATCTACTGCGGCAAACCGGTGACGCCGACGTTTTTAGATGATGCGGCGGAGACCTACGACGCCCTCTTTCTGGGGTGCGGCCTGGGGCGCGCCGTCTCCCTGAAGATCCCCGGAGAGGAACTGGCCAGGGACGGCCTCGGATTTCTGCGGGATCTCCAGGGCCCCGATGCCTGTGTCCGGGAGAAGAAAGCCGCCATTATCGGTGGCGGCAACACCGCTGTGGACCTGGCCCGGTCCCTCCGCCGGCTGGGAGGGGAACCGGTGATCGTCTATCGCCGCCGGCGGGCGGACATGCCGGCCTTCGGCCAGGAGGCTGAAATGGCCCTGGAAGAGGGAGTGGCCCTGATGGAACGGATGGCTCCGGTCCGGATCGACGAAACCGAAAGAGGATACCGCCTGACCCTCCAGCCCATGAAGGTGGCAGGCGTCGGATCGGACGGACGGGCCCGGATGGCCCCGGACGGGGAGGCGATCCAAACCCTGGAAGTGGAGACGGTCTTCACGGCCATCGGCGCTTCGCCGGCAGGGGAGTGGCTCATGCCGTCGGAAAGGGAGGCGGGAGCGGTCCGACTCCCCCATTGTACGATCCTTCAACGGCGACTGCCGACGGTTTTCGGCGGGGACCTGACCAATGCCGTCCAGAGCGTGACCGATGCCATCGCTTCAGGCAAGGCGGGAGCCATGGCCCTGGACACCCTGTTCCGGGAGGGCGCGGAACAGGTGGCGGACCGGCTGGCCCGTTGCCGGGTCGGCGCCGGATCATCGCTTTCCATGGAAATTTATCTGGACGGGTCCCGGGGACAGCGGGCGGCCCACGAGGTGGCGTCCGACGAGATCAACACGGCCTATTTCACCCATTCCGGCCGGAGCCGGCCCACCATCCTCCCTGCCATGGAGCGGATCCGCTCCTTTGAAGAAGTGGAAGGGGGGCTGTCCGAGGCCGATGCCGTCGGCGAGGCGGCCCGATGTTTCAATTGCGGTCTCTGCAACGACTGCGACAACTGCCGGCTTTTTTGCCCGGAGGTGGCCGTGATAAAGAATGAAGGCGGCGGGGGATCGATCTCCCGCCAAATCCTTTACGATTACTGCAAGGGGTGTGGCATCTGCGTGACGGAATGCCCCCGGAACGCCATGGACCTGGCGGTCGAGGAGGGGCCATGAAAGCGGTCCTGGAAGGCAGCCACGCCGTGTCCGAAGCCGTCCGGATGGCCCGGGTGGCGGTGATGTCGGCCTACCCCATCACCCCCCAGACCCACATCGTGGAGGCCCTCAGCGAATACTGCGCCGACGGGACCATGGATGCCCGGTTCATCTGCGTGGAGAGCGAGCATTCGGCCATGGCCGCCGTCATCGGCGCGGCCAGCGGCGGGGTGCGGACCTTCACCGCCACCTCGTCCCACGGTTTGGCCCTGATGCATGAACTCCTCCACTGGGCCTCGGCGGCCCGGCTGCCCATCGTCATGGCCGAGGTGAACCGGGCCCTGGGGCCGGGCTGGAACATCTGGATGGACCAGACCGACAGCCTGGCCCAGCGCGACACCGGCTGGGTTCAACTCTACTGCGAGGACGGCCAGGAGGCCCTGGATACCACCCTCCAGGCCTTCCGCCTGGCCGAAGCGGTCAACCTGCCGGTGATGGTGGTCCTGGACGCCTTTTTCCTCTCCCACACCTACGAGCCGGTGGACGTCCCCGACCAGGCGGATGTGGACCGGTTCCTTCCGCCCCTGGACCCGCGGATCCGGCTCGATTATGGCGATCCCTGCGCCATGAGCCAGATGGCCCCGCCGGGGGTCTACATGGAGATGCGGCGGGACATCCAGAAAGGGTTTGAGCGGGTGCCGGCGGCCTTTGCCGAAGTGGAAGCGGCCTTTGCCGGTATCTTCGACCGCGGCTATGGCATGATGGAGGCCGTGGCCTGCGACGATGCGGAGACGATCCTGGTCCTGACAGGGACGGCGGCCAGCACCGGACGCCAGGTGGTCGAGAGCCTCCGGGCCGGGGGCGAGAAGGTGGGCATGCTCAAGTTGAAGATGTTCCGTCCCTTTCCGGTCCGGGAAATCCGGTCGGTCCTGGGCGGCGCCCAAAAGGTGGCGGTGGTGGACCGCAACTTTTCCTTTGGGGCCTCGGGCATCTTCGCTCAGGAGATCCGGGCGGCCCTCTACAACGGACAGTTCCACCCCCCGGTCTTCGGCTATGTCGCCGGTTTGGGCGGCCGGGATGTGACCATTGACACCCTGGAAACGATCTACAGGATGACCCGGGAACGGGATGTTCCGGAGACGGAGAGCGTTTGGGTGGGGCTCAATGAGGCCAATTAACTTCTTGTGTGGGCTTTGTCCACGCCAACGGTAAAATCAGCCGTTTGACGGTAGTCTTTATGGAAGCATACGAAAAAGATTCGATAACAATCAAAGACCGATATGTCGAAGCCCTGTCGTCTTTCGATACGGACGTGCAATCGGCAGTGGATCTGGCCCTGCAACGGTATCTCATAGACCAGATAACCGTCAGAATCGCCAATCTGAAAAAAAAAGATCAGGCGTTTCAATCCAAATACGGCTGCGATTATGAGGCGTTTGCCCGACGAACAGCGGCAGATGAGGGATATGTAAAAGCGGTCGAGGAAACCATCAACAGGCTGTGGGAGGCGGATCAGGCGGATTGGGAATTCTGCCGCAAAGGGATCGATGATTGGACAAAAAAGCTTCAGACCATTTTGCTCACATCATAAAATCGGTCCTTAACCTTTTAACGCAACCCGAATACGACACAGACATCACGCCCGAACGGGCCATTTTGCACATCCGCGGACAATACGGATCGTGCCGCGTTTTCATCACTGAACTGTTGAGCGATGGACTCAGAAAATACCGGTACTATGTTTTGAGGGGAAATCGTATCGAAGCGGGTTTTGACAATGCGCCCGATCCCCGGGCGATCCGGATGAAATACGGAAAGATTGGCAAGGAATATGCGGGTGAACCGGTTCCTCATCTGCATCTTGAAAACAAAAACCACATGGTGCTGACCGAAGAAACCCCATTTTCAGCCTTCGTCGAATGGCTCGAACAAAACGCGCCGAAGGAAGACGCCAAGTGACCCCTCGCCCATCTGGAGGGGCGAACCCGAGGACATGATATGACCGAACCCAACCGCCAGACCGAAGACCTCATGTACCCCGGCCATGTGGGCTGCCCCGGATGCGGGGCCACCATTGCCATGAAGTTTGCCCTGCGGGCGTTGGGAGAAAAGACCATGCTGGTGATCCCGGCCTGCTGCTGGGCCATCATCGCCGGCCCTCATCCCCAGACGTCGCTGAAAATTCCCGTCCTCCATACGGCATTCGCCACCGCCGGGGCCGCAGCCAGCGGGCTCCGGGCCGCCCTGGACCGGCGGGGGGATACCGAGACGGTGGTGACGGCCTGGGCCGGCGACGGGGGCACCTTCGACATCGGGTTCCAGTCCCTCTCCGGTGCGGTGGAGCGCAACGAGGATTTTCTCTACGTCTGCTACGACAACGAGGCCTATATGAACACGGGGGTCCAGCGGAGTTCCGCCACCCCCTTCGGGACCCGGACCACCACCACCCCCGGCGAAGGATGGAAGGCCCAGCGGAAAAAGAACATCGTGGAGGCCCTGGCGGCCCACCGCATCCCTTACGCGGCCACGGCCAGCATCGCCTACCCCGACGACATGATGCGCAAGTTCAGAAAGGCCCGGTCCATGAAGGGCGGCAGTCGGTTTCTGCATGTTTACGCCACCTGTCCCATCGGCTGGCGGGTCCCGTCGGAGATGACCATTGCCGTGGCACGGCTGGCGGTCCAGACGAATATCTTTCCCCTTTACGAAGTGGAAGACGGGGTCCGCTACACCCTCAACAGAAGCGGGGACCGGCCGGTGGCGGATTACCTCCAGGCCCAGGGGCGGTTCAAGCATCTGACGACGGCGGATGTGGCGGCCATCCAGGCCATGGTGGACGAGGACTGGGACCTCCTGCGCCGGAAAATCGACACCAGCCGGAGCAGCGGGTAGCCGTCGTGGCCGCCGATTCCAAATGGAAAGCCGGGCTCATGGCCTCGGGCATGCCCCTCAAATTCCAGGCGGCCAATGCCCTGGTGGGCCGGGGGTTTTCCGTGCGCACCGATTATCGATTCGGCCGCACGGCCCCGGCGGACCAGGGCCCCCTGGAACGACGGGAAACCCGGGTCGATCTGTATGCCGTCGCCCATTCCCCCTTTTCAAAGCCGGATAAGATGACCGCCCAGGTGGAACTGCTGGCGGAGTGCGCCCATCGACGGCCGGGGACGGCCTGGATGTTTCTGCCGGATCCCAATACCGGGGCCGGATCGCCCGCGGTCCAGGGGCGCACGGTCCGGGCCGTGGACCAGTTCTCGCCCTATGCCATGGGCGCCTCGGCCCTGGAGGCCCTGGAGGCCGACCTCCCGGTCTGCCAGGCCGGACTGGAAATCGACATGGACACGGGTTCGACGGATTTTTCAGCCCTGGATCGCGGGCTGACCCGGCTTCAATATGCGCTGCCGCGCCTTTTCGCTGAAAACGTCATGCGGTATATGACGGCGCCGCCTCCGGAGAACGTCCCCTTTCTGTTCTGCCCCATTCTCATCACGACCGCCCCGCTCTACGTCATGGACCCGGGGGCGGGTGTCGACCGGTTTGCCTCGGTCGACCGCATCGACGACCTCGCCGGGGAGACCCCCTATCTGGTGATGTATCTCGACTACGGGCCGGAATTCGAAGCCCTCTGCCGGGCGGAATGCACCCAGATGACCGCTCTTCAGCGCAGCGACAAGGCCATGCTCATCGAGCAGAAGCGGGCCCGCTATTCGGATTCCCAAGATTTTCTGCCATTTACCATCATTGATGCACTGATTACCGGAGAGCGGTTCTACCTGTCGGCCTTTTTTACCCAGTTCATTGTCTGCACGCTTTCGGCGTTCCCCGAATTGTTGGACCGGTTGAAAAAAACCGCGGTATCGACGCTCAGGAGCCGGAAGTATATCCCGTAAGCCGAGGCGCGAACCCCTATCCGTTCGGGAGAGGAAAAAGACCATGCTCAATACCCAGCAGCTGATCATCGAGCCCTTTGTCAAAGAGATTAAAACGGCCTATCAGAAGACCTATGGCCAGGTGAAGCCCGACCTTTCCAACATTCTGGAGTGGGCCGGGTATCTGGCGCTGGAGAATATCGCCAACTGCGATACCCTCTACCACAATGTCGAGCATACCATCATGGTGGTGCTGGCCGGCCAGGAAATCCTGCGGGGAAAACATTTGAGCGAAGGCGGGGTCAAGCCCCGGGACTGGCTCCATTACATCATGGCCCTGCTGTGCCATGACATTGGATACGTCAAAGGGATTTGCCGCAACGACCGGGAAGGGGAATACGCCACCGGGGTGGACGACGAGACCGTGATGATACCGCCCGGCGGTTCCAGCGCGGTGCTGGCCCCCTATCATGTGGATCGGGCCCAGCTCTTTATCCGGGAGCGGTTCAGCAAAAACCTCCTGGTGGATGTGGATGCCGAGCGGATCGGCACCTTTATCGAGATGACGCGGTTTCCCGTGCCCGACGACGAAGCCTACCGGGACACCCGGGATTACGGGGGCCTCATGCGGGCCGCCGATTTCATCGGCCAGCTGGGGGACCCCAATTATCTCCGGAAAATCCCGGCGCTCTATTTTGAGTTCGAAGAGATGGGCGCCAACGAGAACATCGGCTATAAGAACCCCGAAGACATGCGGAAAAACTACGCCAAATTCTACTGGAACGTGGTGAGCCCTTATATCCAGGACGGCCTCCGGTACCTCCGGGTCACCCAGGAGGGCAAACAGTGGATTTCCAACCTCTATGCCCACGTCTTTGCCGTGGAGCATGATCAGATCGAACTCATTGGCACGCCGCAGGGAAAGCTGGATGCCTTCCGGGATTAGGCGGGCCGCCCCATTCCCAGCCCCGCCGCCTCGATTGTTTTGCTTGTGATTTCATGTCCGAATACACCCCGTTCAGGGAGACAGCATGACTGACACCGACGCTTTGTTCGCCTATTGGAGAGAAACCGCTCAAAAAGCCCTGGAACTGACAGGATCTATCGTCCAGCGGCAAACCCGTTGTTTTCAATCCATCCTGGACAACACCCCGTCTGTTTTCCACAATGTCTTGCCGGAGAGTCCGACGCCTTCGCCCGCCGATCCGTTCCAGTGGGCGGCGGACGCCCAGGCCTACTGGGCCGACGCGGGACAGCGATTCGTTCTGTTCATGGACATCCTCCGAAAACGGGGCAACAGATTCCTGGACACCCTCCAGAAGGGTCAGCCGCCGGTGCTGACGTTCGACTACAAGATCATCATGGACGGCCGAAGCCTGGACCGGCCGGTGAACCATGATCTGGCCCGGATCCTCCCGGGAAAGGAGGGGATCACCGACCCCAAAAAACGGCCCATCGTGGTGGTGGACCCCCGGGCGGGTCACGGGCCCGGCATCGGCGGCTCCAAGCAGGATTCCGAAATCGGCATGGCCCTGAAGCACGGGCATCCCGTCTATTTTCTCCTGTTTTACCCCGACCCCGAACCCGGGCAGACCTATGCGGATGTGAAAAACGCCCAGGCCCGGTTTGTGGAAGCGGTGAAACAACGCCACCCCGAGGCCCAGGAGCCGGCCCTCATCGGCAACTGCCAGGCCGGATGGGCCGTGGCCCTGCTGTCCGCCGACCGGCCCGACATCACCGGCCCCCTGGTGTTGAACGGATCGCCGCTGTCCTACTGGGCCGGGGTGGACGGGAAAAATCCCATGCGCTACCGGGGCGGGCTCATGGGCGGCGCCTGGATGGCGTCCCTGCTGTGCGATCTGGGCAACGGGAAATTCGACGGCGCCAACCTGGTGATGAATTTCGAGACCCTGAATCCGGCCAACACCCTGTGGACGAAGCAATACAACGTCTGGGCCAACATCGACACCGAAGAGGAGCGGTATCTCAATTTTGAGAAATGGTGGAACGCCTACTTCATGATGAACGCCGAAGAAATCAATTTCATCGTTAAGAATCTGTTTGTCGGCAATCGGCTGGAACAGGGAACCATCGAGCTGGACGGCGGGAAAAGGATCAACCTGAAAAACCTTCAGGACCCGGTGCTGGTGTTCGCTTCCAGCGGCGACAATATCACACCGCCCCAGCAGGCCCTGAACTGGATCGCCAAAGTATACGGCAGCGTGGAGGAAATCCGGCGCTGCGGCCAGGTCATCGTCTATCGGGTGCATCAAACCGTCGGGCATCTGGGCATTTTCGTGTCCGGGAAGGTGGCCCGGAAGGAACACAAAGAATTCGTCGAACACATCGACAACATCGACTATCTGCCGCCGGGCCTCTACGAGCTGGTCATGGAGGAAGGCGAGAAGGTCATCGAGGAAAACGGGCAGGAAATCCGGATCACGGATTACATCTCCCGGTTCGAGCCCCGGGAGATCGCCGACATCCTGGCCATGGACGACGGACTCGATGATGAAGCGGAGTTCGCCACGGTGGCGGCGGTGTCCGAGATGAACCATCGCGTGTATGAAACGTGGATGAGCCCGTGGATTCGCCTGTGGGCCACCGAAGCGTCCGCGGAGGTGATGAAATGGACGCACCCCATGCGGACCTCCCGGTATCTGTTTTCCGACCGCAACCCGTTCATGGCGCCCTTCCGATTCCTGGCGCCCCTGGTGAAAGAGAGGCGAACGCCGGCGGGGAATGACAACCGGTGCCGGGCGGCGGAAAAATGGATGTCCGACGCGGTGATCGAATGGCTCGATGCCTATCGGGACATCCGGGACGCCACCGATGAATTTGTATTCAAACGCGTTTACCAGCATCCGTTTATGCTGGCCGCCTTTCCGCCGGAAGAACCCGGGCAGGATGTGCCCCCGACGTCGTCCCCGGCGGAGTTGACAACGGAAGACACCCGCCGATGGATGGATAAACTCAACAAAGGCGGCATCCAGGCCGGCATCGTCCGCATCATCTCCCTGATGGCCGGCGCCGACCGCACGTTCGATGAGCGGGAATTTGAAGCGGCCATCAAAATCGTCCGTGAAAGCAAGCGCTTCAAGAACATGCCGGTTGCAGCGTTCAAACAGTTGGCAAAGGAACAGTCGCGGATTTTGCAGATCGATGAAGAAAAGGCGGTCAACGCCTTGCGATGGCTGCTGCCCCACCGGGTCCACCGCAGGGAGGCCTTTGAGATCGCGGAAAAGATCGCCAATGCCGATTTCGATCTCGTGGCCGCAGAGACTGTCCTCCTGGACCGGTTGAAAGAGATTCTGCAGATCGACGACGCCCCGACCCCGGCACCGGCGGAATGACCCCGGCGCCCAAACGGCCCCATGAGCCCGCCCCGGTGAGCCGCGCCCGTCTCGACCGGCTCTACGGGCGATACAACCGGCGCTGTTACGTCGATCCCGACCCCGTCGCCTTTCTCTACAATTACCCCGACCCGGCGGACCGGGAGATCGTGGCGCTCATCGCCGCCTCCCTGGCCTACGGACAGGTCCGGACCATCCTGAAGAACGTGTCAACGGTACTCGACATCCTCGGCCCGTCGCCGGCCCGGTATCTCGGGGCCGCTTCGCCCGCCGTCATCCGGGAGCGGTTGAACGGATTCGTCCACCGGTTCGCCACCGGCGGTCACGTGGCGGGTCTGCTGACCGCCGCCCGGTCCATCTTGCAGAAATGCGGCTCCCTCGAGGGGTGTTTTCTGTCAGGCCTCCGGCCGCCGGACGGGACCGTCCTGCCGGCCATGACCCGGTTCGCCCGCCGGTTGATCCAGGCGTCCCCGACGGACCTCGGCCATCTTGTGCCGGATCCGGACCGGGGCAGCGCCTGCAAACGGCTGAACCTGATGCTCCGCTGGCTGGTGCGTCAGGATGCGGTGGACCCCGGGGGATGGGAGGGCGTTCCGGCGTCCAGGCTTGTCGTCCCCCTGGACGTCCACATGCACCGCATGGCCCGTGAACTGGGACTGACGGACCGCCGGTGCGCCAACATGAAAACCGCGCTGGAAATCACCGCCGGATTCTCCCGCATTTGCCCCGAAGACCCGGTCCGGTACGATTTCACCCTCACCCGCCCCGGCATCCGCGGAGACCTGGATATGGCCGAATTCTGCGGTCCGCAACCGGTCTTTCCGTAGGTAAAATTCTGACAGAAAAATCCGATTTTCTCTCCTTTACAGGGGTGGGCGACTCTGTCATCATAAATGTTGCCCAAAGCCGGCCTCCGGGGTCGAGTAACATTGTTACCCTTCGGGATTCAGTGACTAAACGCCGTTTAAAAAAAACAAATAATCGTCAGTAGAAGCGATTATCAAGAAGGTGTTGACATGGGAAAGGCGGTGTTCTATACCATAGAAGATGTAGGAGTAACATTGTTACACCGACTGAAAGCGCCCCGTACCCAGCCGGAATTGAACGGAAATCAAAAGGAGAGACCGAAACATGGTTGAATTTGCCTACCAGGAACTGCTTCCCATGGGCGCGGACACAACCGAATACCGCCAGTTGACCCCGGAACACGTCGATACGGCCGATTTTCAGGGCCAGACGATCCTGAAAATCGCCCCCGAAGGGCTGACCCTTCTGGCGGAGGGGGCCTTTACGGATGTGGCCCATCTGCTGCGGCCGTCCCATCTCGAATCCCTGTCAAAAATTTTCGACGACCCCGACGCCACCGAAAACGACCGGTACGTAGCCCTGGAGATGCTCAAAAACGCCGTCATCTCCGCCGACATGGTATTTCCCATGTGCCAGGACACCGGCACGGCCATCATCATGGGCAAAAAAGGACAGCGGGTCTGGACCGGCTTCTCCGACGAGGAGGCCCTTTCCCGGGGCGTTTTCAACGCCTATACTCAGGGCAATCTCCGGTACTCCCAGAACGCGCCGCTGACCCTGTACGACGAGAAAAATACCGGCTGCAACCTGCCCGCCCAGATTGAGATCTACGCCACCGAGGGCGACGCCTACAAATTCCTCTGCATCGCCAAGGGCGGCGGGTCGGCCAACAAGACCTATCTCTTCCAGGAGACCAAGGCGGTGCTCAACCCCCGCACCCTGGTTGATTTCCTGACGGCCAAGATGAAGACCCTGGGCACGGCGGCCTGCCCGCCCTACCACCTGGCCTTCGTCATCGGCGGCACGTCGGCCGAATTCAACCTCA